>DATEHP010000239.1:0-5554 GCA_035279505.1 Candidatus Sulfotelmatobacter sp.
GATACTGCTGGACGCCAAGGCTCTTTACCGTAAGGGCTCGTTCGATCAGTCGCTTGCCAGATACAACGAAGTCTTGAAGGCCGACCCTCATTCAGGGGATGCCTACGCTGGAATTGTCCGCTGCTACTTGAAGCAGGACAAGATCCACGAAGCTGATGATGCTGTTCGCAAGGGCCTGCAGGCCGATCCGGCCTACCCTGATCTCAAGGTCGCGGAAGGAGAACTGCTGTTCCGGCAGGGTGAGATCCCGGAGGCGGGAGCGTTGTTTAACGAAGTCATCACCACTCCTCCGTCCCCAGCTCAGCCGAACGTTCCGGCCAATGCCCGAGCCTATCTCGGTGCCGCGCTGGTGGCGCGTGCGGCCGCCATGTATGCCCGCGAGCACATTCTTATAGCGCGAGCCCACGCGATTGATCCTTCCGACCTCGACATCCAGAAGGAATGGATGCTGGCTCTGCCGACTGCCGATCGCATCAAGTTGCTGGAAGACTATCTCGGGCGAAACACGAACGACGACGCCGAGACACGGCGAACGCTGAAGGAAAGCCTCGACATCCTCAAGGCGTCTCAGTTTGCGCAGTCCGGTCGCTGCCGCATGGTGTCAGACGTGACCTCCACCGAAACCAATCTGATTCCGCTTCAGTCGCGCAGCGGGGATGTGCAGGGGACCGGCCTGCAAGTCACGATCAACGGACAAGATTCCAGGCTTCTTCTCGATACGGGAGCTTCGGGAATTCTCATCACCAGCAAGCTGGCCAGCCAAGCGGGGCTGAAGTCGGTGTCCGACATTCGAATGACCGGCGTCGGGGACAAGCCGGACATACAAGGTCACGTCACGTACGCCAACTCGGTTCGCATCGGCAAGCTTGAGTTCCAGAATTGCCAGATACATGTAGTTGACCGGTTGCAAACGGCGAATGACGGAATCATCGGCGCGGATGTTTTCTCCCAATTCCTCATCGAAATGGATTTCCCCAAGTCTGCTCTGCGCCTCAGCCCCTTGCCGCCCAGACCTGGAGAAATGCCGGCCAAAGCTTCGCTAAAGACCAGTGATGAAGATCCTGCTGAGGACCACGAAGCGAAGCCTTCTGGAGACGCGGGTGGTGCGCCGCAACCCAAGGCGTCGACCGCGAATTACTTCGATCGCTACGTCGCTCCCGAGATGCACTCCTACGTGCAGACATTCCGAATCGGTCACATGTTGCTGGTGCCGACCAAGGTCAATGAGAGTTCCGAAAAGCTTTTCCTTCTCGACTCAGGATCGTTCGACAACACCCTTGCTCTCGGCACCGCGCAAGAGATAACTAAGGTTCACCGCGCGCCCCGAATCGACGTCAAAGGAATCAACGGAGAAGTGAAGAAAGTCTATGTGGCCGACCGCGTGGTACTGGACTTCGGCCATCTTCGCCAGACCGTGCCCAACATCGTCGCCATCGATATGTCGCGAGTCAGCCGTCAAGCCGGCACAGAGGTATCTGGCACGCTCGGCATGGTCATGCTCCGACTGCTAAAGGTCCGGCTGGACTATCGGGATGCCCTGGCTGATTTCCAATACACGGCGGCGCCGGCTCGTCACTAGCCTGGCCAGTTACATCCACACGTCGTTGCTTGCAGTTCGGGCCGCGGTTCAGGATCTTGTCGGCGGGCTTCAAAATCTGCTCGCCTGATCGGTCGACGACTGCAGTAATGTCGACACCTCCGATTCCTTGGTTTTAACTCAGGAAATGAATGTCTTAGCCAGTGTAGTGTGTCCAACCTGTCGGGTTCCTTCGTCGAGTGGAGATTCGACATGCCGTATCTGCGGAAAGCGGCTGCCTGGCTCTAGTTCGGGACTATCAGCAAGATCGATTGCATTGTTGGCGATTCTGTCGCCGTTAGCCTTGCTGATTTGTGTCGTGCTTGGCGGATATTACTATTTGAACCTTGAGTTGGTTCGATCTGAGGCGTTTAAGAACTCCCTGTCGATTGCGCCTGCCTCATCAGAACTGCAGAAAATTATTGGTACCGACATCCATCAGAGTAGCCGCGCGTTCGGCCATCTTGAGGGAATTCAAGGAGCAGAATTCGCAGAGTGGTCTGTCCAAGTCTCGGGTACTCGCGGGCGCGGAAATCTTTACGGGATCGCAAACCGGGTGAACGGCGCATGGGACTATGCTCGACTCGTCTTCCAATCAGACGATGGCAAAGAGCGAGTTGATCTGACTCCGCTGCATCTACTTTCCGTTCCGAAAGTTCCAGCAAGAAAGGTTTATCTGGTTCCGGTTGAGCTTGCCGAGTCCCTCGACTGGGCTCCCTCCTATTACAACTCCACGCTCGGAATCGAAGTGACGGTCCTCCCTAGGTTGGCATTGGATGTAAACCTGATCGATCCCAGGCGCAATCAGCTCGATGCAGAAAAGTGCACCGATGAATTTCTCATTCACCAATATCCGGAACTGACTCGGGACCCTGCGGCGATGATCATTGCGGTGACCTCAAAAGACATTTACATCCCGAGCTTGGGTTGGCGCTATGCGGAGAACATGCGGTCAGAAGGTCGCTTTGCGGTGGTTTCTTCGGCTCGACTACATCCTCTAGGATTTTTGGAGAAGCACAATCCCGAGTGGCTGAACTCTCGCTTGCAGAAACTGCTCACCAAGAATATAGCAATGCTCTACTTCGGTCTCCCGATGAGTAGCGACTATACGAGCCTGCTCAGCGGCGGCGTTCTGACCGGCCGAGAGATTGATCGAATGGGAGGCCAGATCATCGGCCAGGAAAGACAGTGGGACCCATTCATTGAGCGCGGAGCTCCAGCTGTGACCATCTATGACGTCGGCGACAAACCTCCTCTATGGGTACGAACCTGGTCTCGAAGAGCATTGCCGGACACCGCGGCCCAGGTGTTCTCGGTCTCTTTAGATGTGGGGCTTCTGGTTCAGCACAAGGCAGATTTTGTTTTCCCCGATGAGCCTGCTATGCATTTCATCCGTGTTTATAGAAATCAGGACGACCGGTCACGAGCCTTTGGAGTTGGCGGTTCCGACGAGTTCGATATGTTTCTTGGAGGCAGGATGGGAGTAGCCGTCGATCTCATCATGGCTGATGGACATCGAACGCATTTCGTTCACAAAGGTATTGTCAGTGGAGAGCTCGGGGACGTTTACGAACCGGACTCCAGAGACCGTGAGAGATTTACGAAAGCCATTTTTTCAGCAGATACATGGCAAGTTAAGGCCACTGATGGATCGACGTATTTTTTTCCTTACCGGCCCGATGCTCTCCCGCAATATGTAACTGTATTGACGGGCTTCATCGATCCCAAAGGCCACAAATATGAAATGAAGCGGGACTCGTTCGGATCCCTGGTGGAGGTAATCAGCCCTTTAGGAACGTGGCTGCACTTTCAGAATGACTCGGAGCACAGAATTCGCCGAATCACATCTTCAACAGGTCGAACTGTGCAGTATGACTATGACAAAGGCAGTCTGATTCGAGCTGCTGCCTCGGATGGCTCTGTAGACCATTACAGCTACGACGACAAAGGACAGTTGCTTACAGCCGCGCATGGGACGGCGGAACCAGTCCTGACCAATCACTACTTTGTGGACGGATACATCAAGCGCCAAACCATGTCGAATGGGCAAAGTTTCGAATATCACTATTTTCGGGACGGTGGAAGGATCCAGGAAAACCAAATTACTGATCCCAACGGGTTGGAAACCTATGTCCTCTATGGACAAGGTGGCTATCGCGAGTGGCTGCCGAGTTCTCTTCCGCGGTAGAGATCAAATCTCAGATTTGTTGCAAATCTATCGCTCTTATTGGGCAGATCCTTCGGGGATCCAGAACGGCTGCTTCGCCGGCACGAATTCAACGGGCACATCCTTCACGAAATCTTTCAGCCATCGCGAGCACTCCTTCATGCCCATCTGCTCGCTGGGAATGTGCCCGATGACAATGAGCGCTTTCTTGCGGCCTTCACTCACCGCATCGGCGGCGTACTCGACCGTTTCCCACTCGCGCGTTTCGCCTACCATTAATACTTGCACGTCATCCTGTTCGAGCGCACGAATCTCACGTGGAGATCCTGCTGCCCCGGGACTGAAGGCCACCTTCGTGATCCTCATGGCGGGATCGCCAACAACTCGCACGACCGGCGAGCCGAGTTTGTCGCTGACTTGCTTGGCCAATTCCCTGAGTGTTATTTCGGGTATCACGAAGAGATACTGGTTATCGGCTCGTTGAAACTTCTCCCATCCCAGCGCGTGCACATTCCCGGCCTCGATTCCATCCGGCTTGCGCATGTGCCAGTGATCGTGAAAACGCCAGACCACCATGCCGTGCTTTTCGATGAACTCCCGCTTTTCCGCCCATACAGGATCGCTCTCAGGAATCCCTTCTGGCGAATCCAGGTGCGCATAGAACGTGGGCTCGTGAGTGATCACGAAATTCAATCCTTTGGCGGCGGCCCGTTGCAGAACGTCCATGGTCGCCATCATGGTCACCGCGATGCCCGTCACTGGGGTGTCCGGATTTCCAGCTTTGAAGGTGTCAACGGTGTCCGCCTTCCACTCGACACCAACCTGTTTTTGAATCTCGGTCACCACTTCCCGTGCGGTGACTCGATGTTCTTGAGCGTTCGTTGCGCTGCTGATTAAGAGGAGACCTGCCAGGGCAAGCGCTGCCGGGATTGGTTTAATCTTCATTGGCCTTCCATTTCCTCGGCGATCTCAAGCATGGCTTTGACGCTGTTCCAGTTGCGAGCCGTGCCGGTCACCTTCAGCAGTTTCTCGATCGCGGACCATGGGAGCTTGGATCTGCCCGCTCCATTCGGGAAATAGATGTAGAGTTCGCGACCTTTGAGATGCACTTCCTCCGGATAGTCCTTGAATCTGTCGAAGCTAGCTCGAGCTTCGAGCGGCGGTTCAGCGGCGAGAAAAGTCACCAGGATCTTGCCCGGTTCCAGGTTGGGCCGATCGGCAAAAGGTGTCGCGGCGATTGCCTTGCGCAGCTCCTCGGCCGTACGGAGGATTACCTCGGGGCTGCATTTACACTTCTTTTCGATGGCATTTCGAATTTTTTGCGCCAGTTGGCTGCTGTTCTTCTCTTTCGTGCGGAAGATGACGTTACCGCTCTGCACATAGGTGCGTGGAGTTTCGAGCTTGAGCGACTCATACACTGCCCGCAGCGCATCCATCTTGATCCGGTTATGGGGACCGAGGTTCACACCACGCAGCATGGAAATCAGAACAGGCATGGTCTACTTCGGGACCCTATGGAGGGTAATGCGGCGGTACAGTGTCTTGCCCTCGACCATTAGCCTTCCCGACATGGCATCGCCCACCACATGGAATTCCCAGTCGTCTTTGTCCTTGGTGCTCGAAGTGCAACTCAGCGCAACGGTCTTCGATTCAAAGTGGCACGTCAGGGTTCCTATGAATTCCGGCGCTCCATCGACGATCTTGTAGCCATCCAGATTCAGTTGGAAAGGATCCTTCTTGTCCTCAGCGATCTGGTAGAGCACATGTTCATCACGGCAAGGCGAATCGGGAACCATGCACTTCGAGTCTCC
>DATEHP010000240.1:0-12049 GCA_035279505.1 Candidatus Sulfotelmatobacter sp.
GTTAGTTCGGCGATCCCACCTTAGTGACTCGCGCCGGGTAGTCAATCTTCGTTCCCAGGCCGGCGGCTTTGGAGAGGTTGACCGGCATGTGCCCCGGGATCGGAATCTCCCCAAATAGCGCTCTTGCCGCGCTGATCTCCGACACAGTCGCATTCGAGAATGTGCAGATGTAGTTCTGGATCGTCGGGAAGTCGTCCGTGAGGTACGGAGTTCCCATCGCCAGAACCGCCGTCTTCTCCGCCGCGCGGGCAAGAATCCTGGATAATAACGTCGCAGTTGCATCCGGTAGAGACGCGGAATTCTTCTGGCCGCGTGCTACCGTCCTCGTTCGTGCGGCAGACGGAACCACGTACACCGCGACGACTACCTTTTGTGCCCGGTCTGCTGCCTTCAATACGTCGTCCGATCTGTCCGCGGCGACGCGAGGATCTACGTAAACTACCGTCGCATCCGGCGCACGCTTACGGACCTGCCGCTCCAGGACCCGGCCGTCCTCCGCACGCAAGTTGTCACACAGAATAATCACGAGCAGAGGAGGCTGTACCTTGGCCCGTTGATAAGCAACCCGCAATCTCATGTCGGACTGTCTGTCTGTGAGCGGAAACACTTTACCGTTGTCACGCACAAGAGTGATGGAAGCATCCGAGATCCGTTGTCCGGCCGCAATACTCAATGGATTCCCCACCAGCCGGGGGATCGCTCCCACATCCACCACACGATTCTTGTCGAGACCTAGCGACGCCTTGGCCTTCAAAATTTTGAGAACGGATGCATCCAGCCGTTCACGCCCGATCTCTCCCGAACGGACCGCTTGCAACATTGACCGGTAGCATGCATCCAGACCGTAAGGCATCGTCAGTACATCGTTTCCCGCCTTGAACGCATCCACAGCTACCCGTCCGGGATTCTGGGCGTAAAGACCAACGAGCCCAGCCATATCCAACGCATCTGTCACCACGATGCCCTTGAAGCCGAGTTGGTTCTTCAGCAAGCCTGTCACGACGGCCGGTGAGGTTGTCGCTACCCTGGTGCGGTCTGGATCAAGCGCCAGCACTCGCACGTGCCCAGTCATTACGGCGTCGACTCCCGCTGCGATCGCCTTTTCAAACGGAGGCAGATCCACCGCCCGCAGGTGCTCCAGATCGTCCGTGACGATCGGCACCCCCACATGCGAGTCCGTTGCCGTATTTCCGTGACCCGGAAAATGCTTGGCTGTGGTTAGCATGCCATTCGCCCGCGCGCCGCGGATATAGGCCGCCACCAGATCGCCCACCTGCTCCGGATTTGCCCCGAACGCGCGTGTCCCAATGATGGGGTTGGCAGGATTGGAATTTACATCCGCAACCGGAAACAGATTCCAGTGGACGCCTAGAGCACGGCTTTCCTGCGCGGTAATGCGACCGAACTCCTCGGCGTAAGCCAGGTTTCCGGCAGCGCCAAAAGCCATCGCGTGCGGAAAGACGGTCGTTCCAAAAAGATGCGCTGGCAGGACGCCCCGCTCAAAGTCTCCGGCGACCAGAAGCGGTATCTTGCCTTCCAGTTGCAGCTGGTTTAGCAATGTAACGACGTCATAGCGACGCCGGATGTCATGCGCCCGGCCTTGCGGCGGCGCCGACATGGCCACCGCCCCGATGTGATATCTGCGAATGTTGTTGCGGAGCTCGAAATAGGTGGGACTTCGCCCGTTGAAGTACTCTACCCGCAGGCGGATCATGAAGAGCTGTCCGACCTTCTCTTCCAACGAAAGGCTCTTCAGAGTGTTCTCTGCCCAGCCATCCTCGACGCGTTCAAGGCGTTGCGCAGGTGCCTCTTTATATTGTGCCCGCGGTTCAGCCGCCGACCCCAACAGCGTGAACACCGGGAGAAGCCATGCGAGGTTACGAAGCATCGTCAAGGCACGAGCACACAGCAGGATTCTAAAGGTCACGACCCCGAGTTGGAAACAGTTTCCAAGCCAAGGCGTCTGCACGGAAGTAACTCATGTCGCCTCCGAATGTACTTCTGTGTCTAACGCCATTTGCCAAATCTGTCGGATTTCTGTTACTGGCGGTTTGGTCCCATCTAGTCTGTCGGCTTCACGGTCAGCAGCCGCATACTCGCCGGCATGCTGCGTCGAAGCGCGGAATCGCTGACCTGCTCCAATTCAAATAGGACTTCTTTCGCGTTGGCGGGCGACCACAGCGAATCGATCGCGGTGCATAGTGGCGCAACAGATTGAAGCATCGTCGGGTGTGCGACAGAATACAGGGAAACCCCTATACCTACCCCGTTCGCGTACTAGCTGAAAAAGCCGTATCCACCTGCAATTACACCGGCCAATAGAGTTTTTTCCGTATTCCTTGCACAAAAGCCGTCTGGCTATATTTGCGGTGGATTTTGTCAGCAACCCTGAGTCCGTAAACATGAAAGCATAACGACGCCGTGTTTGACATCGCCCTGATTCGTAGCCTCTGCGCTGAGATCCGCGCAGAACAGAACTCGCAGAGAGTGGACGACTTGATCGCTCTGCTTCGGGCCGTCATTAAAGACGATCAGGAAGAAGTGCGGATTCGGCTGGCTTTCTTGACTTCGAAGTATGCTGCCGCGATCTCCGACGCGAAAGCGGCAGATTGAGTCTTCGGCCGTGGCAAACTTTACCTGCAACCGGTGACCGTGAACGATTGCGGGTTGAATCCAAAGGCCTGAAACTTGGGCAGTTGCTACGGTATTGGCTTTGGCACCACAGTTGCAGTTTGAGGGGCTGCGTGGGGTTTTAATTCGATTACTTTCAATCGGGGGGTTAAATGGCCGTGACACCCGAAGACCGCGAACAGATGAATTCGCTTTGCCAACGCATACAGGACGAAATTGACCCGAAGAAATTCGGTGGCTTGGTAAACGAGCTCGATGAGTTGCTCTCGATGCAGGAAGAACGCCTGAACGCCAGTCGAAAGCAGGAACGTCCCTAGCTTTCGCATTTTTCCGGGTCTTCTGATACCCGGTTGATTCGGCTAACCTTCCTCCCTGAGGCCCAACGATCGCACGCCGCCCCGCATCAATTCCTTCCTCGGCCGACATTCTCTGCTAAACTACGCCGCCATGAAAACATCCGTCATTCGAACCCTTTGTTTAATAGTGTTCCTGGCCGCTCCGGCCGCGGCCCAGGAGGTCATTCCTCTCTATCCCGGCACGCCGCCCGGGTCTACGCCAGAGAACTATCCCGAGAAAGAGTACTTCTCGCAGCTCTGGAAGACGGAAGTCGTCGCTAACGTTACCAAGCCGAGCCTGACCGTTTTCAAGCCTTCTCCAGAATCGAGAAACGGCACTGCCCTCGTCATCTGCCCCGGCGGCGGTTTCATGGCGCTCTCCATCACCAGCGAGGGTACGGATGTCGCGAAGTACATGGTCGCGAAAGGCGTGACCGCCTTTGTCTTGAAGTACCGGCTAGCTCACAGTGGCGAAGACGCCACCCAGGAATTTACCGCGCTCTATGCCGACAGGCAGAAATTTCATGACATGGTGGGGAAGGTCATCCCTCTGTCGATCGCCGATGGCTTGGCCGCGGTCACTTACGTGCGCCAGCATGCCTCGGAATGGGGAGTTTCCCCGGACCGCGTCGGCATCATCGGATTCTCCGCCGGAGGAAGAGTCACCGCCGGCGTTGCCTTCCACTACTCGCCGGAAGGACGGCCTGCCTTCGTCGCCCCGATCTATGCCGCCGCGGAACCCAAAGATGTCCCCGTTCCCGCGGACGCGCCGCCGATGTTCATCGCGGCTGCGACCGACGACTCACTCGGACTAGCGCCGCAAAGTATTGCTTTGTACGAGAAGTGGGCGGACGCCAAGAAATCGGTCGAACTTCACATGTACGCCAAGGGCGGCCACGGCTTCGGAATGCGCAAGCAGAACCTCCCCACCGATCATTGGATCGACCGCTTCGCCGAGTGGCTAGAGTTGCAAGGTTGGTTGAAGAAGTAACCACCACGACTCGGACCGCGCTCAATCCGAACCTAGCCGCGAAGCGCCGCAAGCCGTGCCGCTGATGCCATAAGGTGAACCCGGCTTTAGCCGTCGAGGGGCACCTGTCTGTCCGATGAAACTGGATTTTGTTGTCACCCTTTACTCGTGTCGGAGGGCCCTGAGGGGATCAATCCGCGATGCCCGGCGGGCGGGAATAGCGTTCCCGGGCCGAAGTGTTGGAAAGGTTGTCTGCCGACTCAAGATTGCCCAAACTCGCTGACAACATTTCACTTAGTCACAATATGTATATATATGTACGTACAATATTGTCATCAACATGTCCCTGCAGGAACGCATGTAAAATTTACCCGGCCCGTAACTCGTCGAATCTAATCACACCGCAATGATCAGATTCCCAACGCCGTTAATCCTGAACTTCTTTCCCGGCGGGACCACTGTCGTCGCGCTGTATTCCGTTACGATGGCGGGACCCCGAAAGGTCTTTCGAACGCCGAGTTCTTCGCGAACATAAATCTTTGTCTTCACCCGCCTGCCGTCGAAAGCGACTCGGGTCTCGCTCGCCGGTGTCGCGCCGACCTTTCCGCGCATCGCAGTCGCAGGTGTATGCGATCGCGAAGATTTGAAGACCGCCCGAAGACGAAGTGTCACAATCTCGATCTCGCGCTTCGCGTGCGTGTAGCCGTAGCGCAGCCGATGCTCCGCTTCGAATTCAAACAGGAGATTCTTGGTCAGGGGAAGATTGAGTTCGTATCCCTGCCCGCGATAGCGCAGATCAACCGTGCGATTGAAACGAGGCGTACCGTCCCAGCCTTCGCGGGCAAAGTCTTGCGCTGAGGCATGCTCCAGCGCAGAGAATTCACGATTCAATTTCGCAAGCGGAATCTCCCGCGACACGCGCCACAGCACCGTGCGCGAGTAATCCTTCACGACGTCGCTCCACAGTATGCCCAGTGCCGACAGCGCGCCGGGCAATGCCGGCACGATGACATGCGGAATGCTCAGGGCTTCGGCCAGTGCACAGGCATGCAATCCACCCGCGCCGCCGAATGCCACCAGAGTGAAACGGCGCGGATCGCGTCCACGTTCGATCGAGACCACGCGGATCGCCTTTTCCATCGTGGCATTCACCACGCGAACTACTCCCGCCGCGAACTTCTCGAGTGTCAGATTCGATCCCTGCCTCGTCAACCACTCCTGCGTCACCCGCCGCGTGCGCTCCAGATCGAGCGTGAACTGGCCGCCTAGAAATTTCGTGGGCTGCAGGCGCCCGAGCAGAAGATTGGCATCCGTCACAGTGGGCTGCCCTCCTCGGCCATAACAAATAGGACCAGGATCGGCGCCCGCGGACTCAGGGCCGACGCGTAGAACACCCGCGGCATCAAATCGCGCGAGGGAACCGCCGCCCGCTCCCACCGTGTGGATGTCGAGCATGGGCACGCTGATCGGAAGCCCCGCGATCTGCGCATCGCTGGCGGTCTTGATCGCGCCCTCCACCAGCGACACATCGGTCGAAGTGCCCCCCATGTCGAAGGCGATGATGTCCTCAAACCTGCTTTCCCGCGCAGTCGCGGCCGCGCCCACCACCCCGCCGGCCGGCCCGGAGAGTACAGTCCGCACCGGTTCCCGTGCCGCAGTCGCCAGCGCGGTAATGCCGCCAGAAGACTGCATGACAAAAATCTTTGGAGCGGAAGCCTTGTCAGGCATACGGGTATTCGGAAGCGGCGACCCCGAAACCTGATGTCTGACCTCTGACCCCTGCGCCCTGAGCGCCCGCTCCATGTTCTCGAGATACCGTCGCATCACCGGCTGCAAGTATGCATTGATCACGACGGTCGACATGCGCTCGTATTCACGGAACTCAGGCAGAATCTGGTGCGAGATCGACAACGGCACCCCGAGCCCCGCCAACGACTCGGCGGCAGCCTGCTCGTTCTTGGCGTTGGCAAATGAGAACAGCAGCGAGATCGCCACGGATTCCGGATTCACGGATGCGATTTGATTCGCCAGCGTCCGCAGGTCGGTAGCGGTCGGTGCGGTGAGAATCTCGCCGGTAGCCGCGGTGCGCTCTTCAATCCCGAAGCGCAGATCCCTGGCGACGAGAGGCTCGATGCGATCGAAGAAGAAGTCGTAGAGCTTGGGCCGCACCTGCCGTCCAATCTCGATGGCGTCTTCGAATCCTGCGGTGGTTACGAGCGCAGTGCGCGCGCCTTTGCGCTCGAGCAGCGTGTTCGTGCCGACGGTAGTGCCGTGAAGAAGAATGAAGTCTGTTTCCGCCGCGATACTCCGGATCGCTTCGACGATGGGGCGTGACGGATCCGCGGGGGTCGAGAACGCCTTGAGCATCCGCAAGCGGCGAGTGGAAGGATCAATCCACACGCAGTCGGTGAACGTCCCTCCCGTATCGATTGCAATGCGCAGAGGTTCAGAGCGGCGTGCCATGGTTGCGGAAAACTAGACTAACATCCGCCAGCGAGGAAACCCATTCAGAGGCCGGTCACGCAACCTGCGCCGACGACTTCGCCTTTACTGGCGCGGCCGGGACGACAGGTCTCTCCGTGGTGCGTTCGCCTTGGCGAATCAGCATGATCGCTCCCAGAATCGCAACCGAAGCAATCGCCACGCGCCACGTCAATGGTTCGGACGCGAGCAGCCAACCCAGCAGAACCGCGACCACAGGATTCGCGTAGGTATGCGTCGCCACCACTGCCGGGGGAACCCGCTGCAGCAGCCATGTGTACGCTGTGAACGCCACAATCGATCCGAACACGATCAAATATCCCAACCCGAAAATAGACTTCACAGAGATGGCTGACCAGTGCAGTCCACGAAACTCACCCGTCATTCCAGCAGTTGCTAGAAGCATCACAGCACCGCATACGAGTGGCACTGCGGTGCGCGCGAGCGCATCGGTCGGCAGCTTCAGCTGGGGAGAGATCACCACGCCGGCTGACCACGACAGTGAGCCCAACAACACAGCCAGCAGGCCAATCAGGCTTGCATTTTTTGCAGACACCTCTGCGCCCGTGAGAATTGCCACACCCACGACGCCAAAAGCCAAGCCCAGCGCGCTGATCCGGCTGATCCGCTGCTGCCCGCTTGCCCAGGCCAGAACGAGGATGAACATCGGTTCGGTCGCGATCAGCAGTGCGGCCAATCCTGACGCGACGTGCTGTTCCGCCCAATGCAGCGAGCCATGTCCCACCAGGAAGAAGAGCGCTCCGAGCACGACGCCCGCGACCCAATGCTCGCGACGCGGACGATACCCGCGCGCGCACGCCCATGCCAGCAAGACCCCGCCAGCGATCGTGTGGCGAATGCCAGCGGCGACCAGCGGAGGAATGGTCTCGACCGCGTAGCGAATCGCCAGATACGTCGATCCCCACACAAGGTAGATGGCCGCGAACGCCAGCGCGAGCTTGATGGATTCGCCTCGTGGAAGTCGCATCGATGGTGTGGTTCTTTTGGGCACGATCACAGGTCTGCCTCCTATATTAATGAGCTTCGTGTTTTTGAGTTCGCGGCTGCGAACCAGCGCCAAGATTTGGGAGGGTTGATCGCGGAACATGAACTAACCTCCAAAAGATGTTTCATAAGTTAGATCCAGAGTACGTCCACAAGATCTAACTTGTCAAGTGCGTTTCAATGGTTAGATAATAGAGTCAGGTCGGGAGGAAGAGATCTACACAGAGAATTTAAAGAGAAGAAGAAGACCGCCGCGTTTTGAATTGACGGGTGGGGCAGTGTGTCTCGATTTCGTGAACACGCTGGATGACCGCTTCTCGGCTGAGCCCAAGGAGTTGCTAAAGCAATACGTTGATCTGGCGCGCTTCGCTGAAGACACCGGTATCCTCGGTGACGGGCAAGTGGATCGACTGATGACGCGCAGCATGCAGCGGCCTGAGGAAGCGCGGCGTGCGCTCGCGTCGGCGGTTCAGTTGCGGGAAGCGATCAGTGAAATCTTTTACGCGCTCGCCAGGCAGAAACCCGTGCCCGCAGCATCGCTGGTGATTTTGAACCAGCATGTGCAGGAGGCGGCGCAACATATGGGACTGGTTGCGGGCAGGCGGTACTTTGAATGGAAATTCGAATCGGACTCGTACGATCTGTTCGCGCCGTTGTGGCCGATTGCACGTGACGCGGCTGAACTGCTGGCATCAGAGCGACTGGAGTATGTGCGCGCGTGCGCGTCGAAAACGTGCGAGTGGCTCTTTCTTGATGAGAGCAAAAACCATCGGCGACGCTGGTGTGACATGACCAAGTGCGGAAACCGGGCGAAGGTGAAGCGGTTTTATACGAGGAAGAAGAAAGCCGTTGTGTCCTAAACCAGTTAACGTCCCATCGGGTCCCAGAGCTTTGTCTCAGTCTTTTAAGTCCTTAATGAAGCGTAACGGACAGGCCAGGTCAGCCATCGTGAAGCAGTATCCCGAAAAGGGCACAGCCGCCTAAGGTACCCTCCGTGCCCTTAGGGAATTCCTATCTACCTATCTACGACATCAAAGCTTTCCGGTGTCGTACGGTCCCTCCCGGCGGCTTCGCCGCCGCTCAGAATGACATCACAAGTGGGGGGCATCCTCCATTCGGGAATGCATTGTTTGTCACTTGGAGATTATGTAACAACGGGAAGACGAGACACTCGCCGTGCTCTTTTGTACGCGGCGACCAATGGTTTCATTCGACGGTCGGACCACCCGCCCGCTCTACCGCTTTGAGAGGGCCCGGTATTCCCTTGTCGGTGCGGACTAACAGTTTTTTTACAGGCCGAAGTCGTTATATGTGCGCAAGCGTATAGACAGGATGGCCGGGCGACTGTAGGGTCGAGGCGACGTGGGTGAGGTCCCAAATGGAAATCTTTTCTGTGCGTGCTGCCCACTGCTGCTGGATTTGTGGAAGGCCGATCGCGTTGGAGAATTGCAAAGTGGATGAACACGGCCTTCCGGTACACGGAGAGTGCTACGCAGTCAGGGTGGCACTAAACAGCATCCGACCGCAATCCAACGAAGTTGACGCTGCCGAAGTGCGTAAACCAATTGTGCGCGTGGCGTGAATAGCCGAGTCCAGTCAGCCCTCAAAAGATTTCTGGGAGGCTCGCAAAATGACCCCCAAAGAACGCAAGAGATTGAACACGCTGTGCAAGCAGATTAAAGACGAGCGAGATCCGAGAGTCTTTAGCATCCTATTAAAAGAGCTGGATGAACTGCTCGACGCAACTTGGTCACTGCCACCTTCTCTGCCCCCAAAGTCGAAGGGAGAGCAGCGTGAGGAAATGAACTCGGGGAAATCAACTGGGACTGTCATACCGTAATCCAAACGCACTCTCAAATCTCCTACGCAAATCCAAACAGAGTCAAAAACCCCACCCTGTCGCATAAAGCGCGACAAGGGTGGGGCACCCTCGGGATCGTATTGGTCCGAACTATGTTCTTTGGGCTTCGCGTTTCAGGGCGCGCTGCAATGTCTGGTCCAGGGCGGCTTTGGTTTTTTCGTACTCTTGCTGACTGATGAGGCCCTGTTTGTGTTCGACTTCGAGGTCGAAGAGTTCTTCCTTCAAGCCTTCCAGCAATTTTGACGAACTGCGCGGGGCGGGTGCTTCCACGACAGGCGCGGGGCGCGGCTTGGCTGCGGGCTGACGCGTCTGGCGCGGGGGAGCGGGGACTTCGAAATCTTCGGCGTCCTCGATCTGCGAGAGTGCTCCACCAGCGCGGGAGGCGCGGGCGGCGGCTTGCTGGCGCGAGGCCACGTAGACTCCACCAACGACGAGGGCGAGTGCGAACGCACCGAGAATCCACCAGCGATATTTTTGCAGCGGGTCGGGAGCGTCGATCGGAGGACCGAGTCCACCGCCGGGGCGGCTGTCGCTCTGGGAGCCGCCGCCGCCTCCTCCTCCGCCGCCCGGGGCTCCAGCATTTTCCTGACGAGCGCCCAGCGTGCCTTCGCCGGAAATCTGGAAGGCGAGAGCCTGTCCGGACTGAGCGCCGGAGGCGACCTGCACATTCGCGTCAGGCTGCTGAGGATCCGGCATCTGTTGATAGTTTGTGCCGGACGCGGCGGAAAACTGCATGCTCTTGGGAACGATGGCGACGAAGTGTTGGAGCGGATAAAGGCTCTTGGGATCGATGTTGGCTTTGCCGTCGTAGGGAAGCTGGTACTCGATCTCGAATTGCGTGGTACCGGGGCGAAGAGGGAAGAGAAACGCGTAGCGCGTCTTCTTGTCGTCTTCTGGAACCGGCATGGAGTTCAAGGGATTGCCGTTTGCAGTCATGGCGGAGCCACTGACGATCTTTGCGCCTTCGGGCACGTTGAACTCGAGGTTGCGCTCGTTCATCTGAGTGCGTGGCGGCTTGGAAGTGTTCTGGACGGCGAAGATGCGCTGAACGTCGAGCTGCCCCTGGCCGGCCTGGAAGCGCATGATGTCGGCGACGACTTCGAGATTGTCGACCTGCTTGGCGACATCGTAGACCTCGACTTCGACGGAAGTGGTTCCGGGAGGGGCCATGCGGTGATAGGTGACGCCTTGGTGGATGGCGCGCACGAGGTGCGGACCCTGAGCGTCAAGTTTGAACGAGAAGTTGCCTTTGGAGTCGGCCTTGGTGCGTCCGGCTTCTTCCATGCCCTGGCCGAGAGTGAGAAGAACGACCTCGTCTCCAGCGGCGGGTTTGCCGGTGGTGGAGTTCTTTACGGTGCCGGTCAGGGTTTGGGCTGAGGCGGCTGATGCCAGGAATAATGTGAGTACGGCGATCAGGGTGAGGAACGCAAGGTCCTTCGACTGCGCGAGTGCTGCACTTCGTTTCGCACTCGCTCCGCTCAGGATGACAGAGGTGTAGGTTCGATTCATGATCTCGCTTTTCTTGGCGCTGATGCAGCAATCGATTCGAGGCGCGCAATTTCGGCCAGTAGTGTCGCGGCCTCGTCTTGCAGAGAGGCCTTGAGCGACAGGTAATCCGCGTCGGGAACTTTGCCGGCTTTGTATTCGAAGTTGAGGTCGCGCAGATTTTCGTAGACTACATCTTTACGCTCGCGCAGGTACGAGGCGCGGGTCTTTTTCGGGCCAAGGTAAACCTTGCCCGGGATATAAAAGATATAGAAGAGAGCGGCGATCAGGAAGAGGCCGCAGCAGGCCCATTCGAAGCTCATAGGTCAGTCTCCTTGCGTGCCTGCTCGCGGAATTCGTCGAGTTCGGCACCACGCGCGGGGGTGAGTCCGTCGGCCAGAGCGGGCGCGGGTTTGTTTTTCCAGGAGCGGACGATGTAAACGACCAAGGCGATGCCGGCGAGAAGAACGACGAAAGGCATGATCCAGGCGGTGCGATCGAAGCCAGTACCGGTAGGCGCGGCGAGAACTGTGGGCCCATATTTCTGCACGAAGGCTTGCTGCACGAGGCTGTCGCTATCGCCGCGGGAGACGGCGGCCATGAGCTCGTTGCGCATGCCGTCGGAATCGGGGCAGCCAACGTGATTGCATTCCAGCAGGATCTGGCTACAACTGCAGATGCACATGAGTTGATGGCCGAGTTCGTTGAAGCGAGTGCTGGGATCGCTGGCGCCGGAGAAGGCGAAAACGGCGGCGGCGAGGACCGCGCAGTGAAGCGTGCGGCGGAAGTTCGAGTTGGCATTGGTAATCATGTATTGGCGTTTGTCGCCCTCAGCGGCTGAAGCCGCAATTCCATCAAGTCGTTTGCGCCGCGGCTCGAAGCCGCGCCCTTGTCGTGCCACTTTCCAGTTCCTTTGCACTTCCAAAGCAGCTGCGCTGTGCGCGGCGGACAGCCGAGGCGGCTGTCCCCACATGAAAAAATTCAGTCTCCGGCGGGGACTGGGGCGGCGTGCTCCAGTGTCCTCGGAACCGCGACGCGGACCGCGACTGGGGCGTTTGGCACCAGCGCCAGAATTGTGCCGCCGATGATGATCCAGACACCAAGCCATATCCACATGACGAGTGGATTCAGGTGTGCTTTCAAAATCGGGTGACCGTTGTCCTGATTTAATCCTTCGTAGACAACGTAGAGATCTTCTTTGAGCGAGGAGCGGATGAAGGGCATGGTGGACGTCTGCTGACTGGCCTTGTAGAAGCGGCGCTCGGGCGTGAGCGTATCGAT
>DATEHP010000241.1:0-26599 GCA_035279505.1 Candidatus Sulfotelmatobacter sp.
GTGGCGTCAGGGCTGCGACTACGGCCAGACGCAGAAGCTCGGTTCGCACGCGGGAAAGCCCGGAAATCCCGATGGTGTGCAGTCCATCACCGACGTAATGATTGGGCATCCCGCTCCCAGTAAGTGAGGGAGTTCGAAGAAGCGAATCTTGATCGCAGTACGGGATCGAAGAGATGGCTGGGTCGGACCGAGTTCCTGACCCTGACGATTCAAAGCGAGCCCAGGTTGGAAACGTGCAAAGCAACTACGAGAGCGAAATGGCGCTCTTCTATGAGTGCTTACACAAGTGTTGCTCAAAACGTGCTTGACACCGCCGACATTGTTAGAGATTAGGATTTTTCGACACTCAACCATATGTGCGCACAGGCTCGCGTTAGCGCGGATAATAACAGTATGCGAATCCTACTGCTCGATGACGATTTGGGCGAACCCTTAACGCACTTTCTCACTGAGGCGGGTCATGAAGTTGAGGTCACGGTTGACGGCGATGAAGCATTTCGGCTGTATTGCAGCGGTGGCGACTTCGACATCGTCATCAGCGACATTGACCACCCTGGGATGAGCGCAGTGGATCTCCAAAAGGCCATCTTTGGAAAAAACCCGAAGCAAATGTTTGCGTTCGTTACGGCCTACCCGATCCTGCAAAAACCATTCACGAAGGAACAATTCTTGCAGTTTATCGACCAGATGAAACCCAAGTCGAGCGCGACTCGGTGAGTGTAATGGCGATATTGCGCCAACCATCGCCAGCGCACTTCATAGATCCGTACCCGAAGGCTTCTGTTCTACTTCCCCGTGAACAGCTTAGACTGTCAACTACGAACGAAAATCAATCGAATGAAGGGACAGGGATGTCCAACGAAAACCAACCGAGACCGAGGCTGCCGGAGAGAGATGCCGAAATCCTTGCGCCAGGATCAAAGCTCAAGTTCATTTTGAACGAGAAGGGCGAACTCACAATTTCGGGCAACCGACTAGGACTAAGAGCGTTAGCCGCCATCTGTTCTGGACCCAGCGAGGGAGCGGGAGGCGATCATTACCATTTGGACGAACACTTTTGGGGTACTGAGCCGGGCTCGATTCCAGTTGTGGGTACCGATCCGACAGACTGTGAACGCCATCGTTCAGGCATAATTGATGAAACAGGCCATTACACGCTTTGAGCGGCAAAGTGGGGATTTTGAGCGTAATCGAGATTTTCATCAACCAAGGGAAAAGTTTCTTTCCTTTCGATGGCGATGGTCGTCGACGTTGCAGAAAGACCAGTACAGAACTAGAATGCGGCCCGGATCACCTCTGGTCCACACAGTTCCACCAAGGAGGCAACACATGAAGGCAAGATCGGTAGTGGTTTTCTTGGCAACGTTGTTTGTTGCCCTGACTTGGTGTTTCGGACAGGATGCAATGATGGGCACCTGGAAACTGAACGAAGCCAAGTCGAAAATTGGAGCTGGAAGCCCGAAAAACAACACGGTTGTGATCGAGGCAGCCGGCGAGAATGTAAAGATCACTATGGATGGTGTTGATCCTACCGGAAAGCCCACACATAGCGAATGGACCGGGAAGTTTGATGGCAAAGAGTACCCTGTGACGGGCGACGCGAATTCAGACAATCGCTCATACAAAAAAGTCGACGACCGAACCGTCGAAGTGTCAGTCAAGAAAGGGGGCAAAGTTACGATCTCCGGCAGGGTCGTTGTATCTGCCGATGGCAAAACACGGACGGCACATGTGAAGGGGACGAGTCCCTCAGGTGAGAAGTTCGAGTCGACTGCGGTTTACGACAAGCAATAGACTGCTTCAACTGTACTGCTCCCATGGAAGCCCCTTCGCCGAAGCGCCGAGGCGAAGGGCTTTTTGTTTCGGCAAATAATCCGAGCCCATCATGCGGCGCATGCTAAGCGAATTTGAGTGTAAGCGCATGCTAAGCGAATTTGAGTGTAAACTGGATTTTGCGTCGATTGACCTAGCCGCTATTGGTCAAAAAAGGATGCCCCGTACTTCTTCATCACGTACTCACGCCGCGGAGAGCCAATTTCGGTGATGTGCTCTGTGCCCAAAAGTGATGTTATCGCCTTCTCGCAAGCGAAGATTCTCGGCAGTGCCGGGATTGCTGCCTAAGACACCACCGCCGACATTGTCAGAGACGCGATTTTGTTACGACTAATCCTGCTGGGTAGTCGGGTCGGCAAACTTGCGCAAGCCGCAGTGGAGACATTTTTGAGCGAACATGTTGTGGTACCACCATTTTGCGAAAAACCACTTCCCGGATCTTGGACACTTGAATGCTTGGAATCTAAGAATCTAATGCCCGAAACCGCGTAGAACGCCATCCAAGTGAATCCCGCCACGAAGGCTGGTGTAGTGGGTATGGAACACTCGTATCGTTAAGAATCCGAACAGACCGACGATGGGCATGTAGCCAACGAACGCGAACAGTCGCAAGTTCCTGCGCCTGCGATATTCTCGCCACGATTCGTTGTAATCCGTCATGAACGCTTCATGCTTAGGAAGTATAGGGCACATCTCGCATTGACTGGCGTAATCGGGTCTTAACACTCAAATTTCGACTTCTTTCGATTACGACCACATCCGTGCGTTTGTCGCTGATGCATTTGGGGAGGATCGAATCACCGTCGACCGATGGTTTTTCCGAATATCTTGAACGGAGGGATTTGTGCAGTTGCGATAATTCCGCCAACTACGAACCGGTCTCGGGCGCTCGATACAGGTGGGTGCAGAAAGAGGGCGAAGTGCACGGCTATGAGCGGTAAGATTCATTGCACGGAATACTGCAGGCTCGCCGACTACGGCTGGTGCGAGGAGGTTGCTCGGTGAAGCGTTTTGTTGTGGTTTTCTTTTGTATCGTCGCGAACGCCTTCGCATTTCAAAATTCTTCTGAACCTTCCGGCGTAAGCATACAGGGCAAGGTCCTGCAGACGGCTGGGGAGCAACCCATTCGAAAAGCGAATCTGCGGTTTAGTGGACGCGACGGGCAATCCACCCAGCAGTACTCCGCGACCACCGATGCGGAAGGTCGGTTCAAGATCGACGATGCTAAACCGGGACGATACAGGGTCGTCGTCGAGCATCCAGGATTTGTTCAGGCTGCCGGCGGCAACCGGTCTGTTTTGCTGAAATCTGGCGAGGGCACGACCGAATTGGTGTTTCACATGCAACCCGCCGCCGTGATTACTGGGAAGATCGTGGATCTCGATGGTGACCCGATGAGTAATGTCCAGATCGGCGCGCTCCGGGTTGGGTCCACATTGCGGACACTGAGACTCAACGCCTCAGGGAATGGAGTCACCAATGATCTTGGAGAATTTCGCATCACGGATTTGCGAGCTGGGCGATATACGATTACGGCCAATCCTCTGCAAGACATCGGGGCAGCACATCCACCAGAAAAGGACAATGCCAAGGAACACGTGATCTACACCACCACCTATTACCCTGGCACGTTGGATCAGGAGCAGGCGGTTGCCGTGGAAGTTCATCCGGGAGATGAAACCCCGATCAATTTTGGTGTTCTCGCCAGCCCGGCGTACCGGGTGTCGGGCACGGTGGCAGGAATGCCGAGCAAAGGCTTGGTTGAAATCATGTTGTCGTCCAAAGATCAGGGGAGCCTGCGAAGCCAGCAACAACTTGGCGAAGGAGGCAAGTTTGAGTTTCAGAACGTTTTGCCAGGCTCCTACACAGTGACTCTAATTGAGGTCACCGGCTTGTTATCGGGCGGGCAACCGGGCATGGACGTGAGGCGGGTGGCTGATCCGATTGAAGTGAACAACCGGAATGTCGACGGTTTACGACTTCAACCCCAATCTAACCAGGGCGGCCCCGTACGAGGAAGATTCCGCATGGATACGGGCCAGAAGTTCGATTGGACACAGTTGAATGTTGTCCTCCTTCCCGTTGACGAGGATAATTCCCAAATCTTGGTGGCAGGATCATTCGGGCGCCCGGCAATGTCCGGCGTAAATAAGGACGGCACCTTTGAGCTGAAGAGCGTGCCCGGTGGCGACTACCGGCTGATGGTAGGAGCCAGCTCAGATACTCTGCGGGATTACATCACCAAGTCGGTGACTCTTGATGGTCGCGATGTCGCCGATTCCGGGTTCGTCGTTGGCTCGGGAACAGTCTTGGACGTCGTAGTGAGCGCAAATGGGGCGACAATTGAAGGGACTGTCGTAGACAGCCAGGGCAAGCCGGTCGCTTATGCGACAGTGGTGGATGTTCCGAGCGCGGAGCACCGGACGCGGGCAGATCTTTACCAGCGGGATGCCACCGACGAGCGCGGCCACTTCAGCTTGCGCGGCCTGAATCCCGGAAAGTACACGGTGCTCGCCTTCGATGACTTAGAGGAGGATGTCCGACAGCCAGAATTCTTGAAGTCCTATGAAGACCGTGGGGAGCACGTCCAGCTCGATGAAGGTGGTCGAAGCAGTATCGTTCTGAAGCTGATCGCTGCGGACGCAGAAGCGCCATAGTCTGAAAGCCTCATGCGTTGCGGGAAATTGTGGACGCCGAGGCGAGCTTTTCCGCAGCCTAAACAGAATCAAGTGATTTTGCGCGCGTAGTAATACCTCTTTTCTATGCCCCAGCCAAGAACCCGCGCTTGATACAGCAGCCTTCGCTCTTCCGCTTCTTTCAGATAAACTTTTTTCCACTCGGGAATACCGGGCCGTCTGGTCCGGTCGCCGCCCCCGCACCGCGCAAGCCGATCCTGCAAAACTCTGGCAGGGTGCTTGAACAGAAACTCGTATTCTTCGCGTTCTGCGCGAATGTCGAAACGTATTTGCGATTCATGGAATGCCCAGTCCATTCGTGGTTTCTGTCAGGTGAGTGAGTATCGAGAGTCTAATCGTGACGAAGCGTTCCCATGGGATCGATTGCCGTGGCATGGCGGGCAGGAATATAGCTGGCGAAGAAAGTCACCGCGAACAGCAGCAATGAAACTAGAACCATGGTCAGCACGTCGTGGGGTTTCACTCCGTAGAGAAACTCGGCAAGCAACGGGGCCGTGGCAAAAGATGCGGCCACGCCAATCATCACGCCGAGGATCGAAAGCATCATGGCCTGCCCCAAAACCAGTCGAACCACATTCTTCCTCTGCGCTCCCAGCGCCATTCGCAGGCCAAACTCATGGCTGCGCTCGCCTACAGAGTATGAAATCACGCCATAGATGCCGATCGCAGCGAGAATCAATGCGATCGCGCCAAAGATTCCCAGGAGTTGAGAGAGAACACTCCATGGGCGCGCAGAATTCGAGACCGTTTGTTCAACCGTTCCGACTCCGAAGACCGCCGAATCGGGCGCCAGCCCGGAGACTACTCTCCGCAGGTTTTCGATCAGCCCGGCGGACGCAGATTGGGTGCGGATTACGAGGCTTTTGTGAACCCGGCTCTCCGTCCAACTGGGTACGGTACGCGCCGGCAGTTGCGGGTAAGAGACGAACGCCTGGGGTCGCGGTTCGAGGGTGAGCATGAATTGTTTCGTGTTTCCCACGATGCCGACGATTTGTCTAGGCCGCTCCTCTGGAGAGGAATCAAACGTAATCTCCCGGCCGATGGGATCCTCATTGGGCCAGAACTTTTGCGCCATCGCCTGATTGATCACGACCACCCACGAAGATGTCTCCGTATCCCGCTCGGAGATGCCGCGGCCGCGCAGGATCGGGATGCTCATGAGGCGAAAATAATCCGCGCTGATTGCATCCAATAGAACGTCGGGACGCTCCGCGGGAGGAACCGCGCTCCGGCCTGCGAGGATGAGGCCAGGGTCAGAATGTTGGGCGTGATCGGTGAGCGGCAGCCAGTCGATCAAGGCGACACCCTCCACGCCGGGTATGTTCCTGACACGCTCCAACACCTGCCGGCAGAAAATCCCAACCGGCGGCTGAATCGCGTTGAAACCGGTAGTGTCCTGGGTAGTAGAGTCCATGTACTTCACTCCGGTCAGACGCACCTCCGCCGTGAGCAGATGGTCTGGATTGAAGCCCGGGCTGGTGTGCAAGATGCGAGCGAGCGTGTTGATCATCAGCCCCGCACAGACCAACGACACCAGTGCTACCGCAATCTCGCTCACCACCAGGATGTTTCGTGCGCGATGGCGCGACTTGGTAGCCGTGCTGCGGCCTCCTTCTCGCAAGCATTCATTGGGGTCGTTTTTCGAGGCGCGATAGGCCGGGATCAGTCCAAATACCACGCCTGTCACAATGCAGGTGCCAAAGGTGAAGAGTAGAACTCGTCCATCCAGAGAAACTCCTGCCGCTGGCAGGAACCGTCCCGACAGAGTTTTGAGAATCCGGGCGCCCCAAAAAGCCAGGATTATTCCTGCCACTCCGCCGACCATGGAAAGTAGAACGCTCTCGGTTAGTAATTGCCGGATCACACTTCTGCGGCTCGCGCCCAGCGCAACGCGCACTCCAATTTCCCTACGCCGCCCGTCCCCTCGGACCAACAGCAGGTTCGCGACATTCGTACAAGCAATCAACAGAACGAACCCCACCGCCGCGAAAAGTAGATAAAAGACCTCGGTCGACCAGCCGAACAGGCCCTTCTGTAAGGGCTCGACCTTCACTCCCACGTCTTTATACGCATCGGGAAAAGTCTGCGCCAAGCGTTGCGCGGTCAGATTCATTGCCGATTGAGCTTGTTTGAAAGACACGCCCGGTTTCAACTTCCCAACGGCAACCATCCATCTCGGATCATTGATCCCAGACTCTCCGGCATTTCCCATGCCGTCGATTTCAAAAATTTCAGGAGGCCCGGATCCAAAAAGATCAAATCCTGGATTCAAGACGGCTATAACGTTTGAGGACCAGGTGTCCACGAAAATGCTCCGACCAAGGATCTTCGGATCGCCCCCGAAATGGCTCTGCCAGAATTCATAGCTAAGGGCGACACCGGTAGATCCCTTGTGTTCGCTCAGTTCGTCAGTAGGCAGGCTGCCCAGAAAAGACTTGATACCGAGCAACGGGAGCAGTCGCGCACTCACATGTTGTACGCCAACGCGTTCAGCAGAACCCGCGCTTGACATTGCCACCATGTCTGGCCCCGACACAAACTCTATTTGCGCGAACACCTGGTTATCGGCTCTCCAGTGGGCCACGTCGGTGCCCGATACTGGGCCGCGATCTCGCGGAAATTGCCGGTACGTATTCGATATAGCTACGAGCCGATCCTGGTCTGGATAGGGAAGCGGCCGTAGAAGGAGGGCATCGATGGCGCTGAAGATCGTCGTGGTGCCGCCGATGCCGATGGCCAGCGTCAGGCATGCGACCAGCGTAAAAGCAGGGCTCTTGCAGAGTCCGCGAGCCGCGTAGTGCAGGTCTTGCCCCAGCGCTTCGATCCAACCTGCCATGGACCCGGTGCGGACCATGGCAAAGTGTAACTCAAGAACCCAAGTAAGGGTTGCTCCAGGGATCCAAGCCGATTCGAGGAAGTCTTTCGGGGTCTGAACTCCGGCGCTTACTTCCTTCGATACCAGTCGACCGTCCGTCGCAGCCCCTCTTCGAAATCTACTTTGGGTTTGTAGCCGAGGCCGGCTTCGGCTTTCGAGATATCGGCCAGGGAGTGCTTGATGTCACCGCCGCGCTCGGGGCCGTACTTCGGCTTGCCTTTGTAGGACGTCAGTCCCTGCAGAAGGTTGAAGGTTTCATTCAGCGTGACTCTGCGTCCGGTTGCGACATTGAACATTTGTCCGGCAGCCTTCTGCGCCGGAGCGGTGCAGGCTAACAGGTTCGCGTCGACGGCATTGTCGATGTAGGTGAAGTCCCGGCTCTGTTCGCCGTCGCCGTGAATCGCCGGCTGCTCGCCGCGCAACATTTGCGTGATGAACTTGGCCAACACGCCCGAGTAGGGAGAGGAAGGGTCCTGGCGCGGGCCGAAGATGTTGAAGTAGCGAAGGGAGACGGTCTCGAGACCATAACAGCGATAAAACGAGATCATGTACTGCTCGCTGGCCAGCTTGGCGACGGCATAGGGGGAGATCGGGTCCGGCTTCATCTCCTCGTGCTTGGGCAGCGTGGGCGTGTCGCCGTAGGCGGAAGACGAAGCGGCGTAAACCACGCGCTTAACTTTCGCGTCGCGCGCCGCAACCAGCACGTTCACCGTGCCGTCGATGTTGGCGCGATTGCTGCCGAGCGGGTCAAGCACAGATTTCGGCACGGAAGGAATGGCGGCCTGATGCAGGACGAAGTCGACTCCAGCGCAAGCCTTATGCATCGCGTCGAGATCGACAATGTCGGCCTGGCAGAAGTCGATGCGGTGGAGAATATCGGCGATATTTTCGCGGTTGCCCGTGGACAAGTTGTCGACGCCACGCACTTGATCACCGCGAGAGAGCACGGCATGGGCCAGAGACGATCCGATGAAGCCAGCAACACCAGTTATCAGGTAGAGAGACATGACCCATCATCATAGCGAATTGTTCGAGGGGAGAGGTTTCAAAACGGAGTTCGTGGGCGCGAATGAACTTCAAGCACGCTGAGCCTGAGACCGCCGACCTCTGGAAACTCGAAACCTGAAACTTTCTATTGATTGCTCTTCTTCAGCAGTTTGACGAAATCGTCGCGCATCAGGATCTGGTGGATCTCGAAGAATTCGATCAGGGCGCGGACTGCCGCTTCAGGGTTCGTAACCGCGGGCAGGGATTCCATCGGCCCGGTGGATGGATGCGGTGAGTTGACGCCCGGTCCCATGATTACGCGGGGGCGGGAAAGGCTGGCAAGCAGCTGTTTCAGGTGGCATGCATTCTCATCCGACATTTGTTCAAAAGCGATGCCCATCCCCAGGTAGGGATACGAGATACGCACCTTGCCCTTTGTCTCAACTCGAATGCCATTGGCTTCCAGTTTCATGTGCAGCAGCGTTCCGGCCGGATATGTGGCCTGCGCCTCGACGTAGCATCCATTCAGGCTGATGTCGGTGAAGGTGGACCAGGTGCGGACGTCGCATCCCTCCTCACACAACTGGACGCTGCCCTCGCATTTGTAGCGGGGGCTCCGGCGTTTCTCGGCGCCCTCAAAGCTTTCGCTCCCCTGCACCGTGGATAGGTTATCGATCAGCCGGTCCTGCTCGCGAGCCGGCGCTGCGGCCGCCCCTGACGGCGCACCGGTGGCTTGTTTCAGAGCCCTCAGATATGCCGTGCCTTCATTCGTGTCTTCAGCCATAACCATCCCGCGGTGAAACCGTCTTACGTCTTTGAGTCCGCAGCGGAGTTAGGTCGCTGCCCGACTCGGGAAACTCTCTCTTGTTCTATCGGAAGGAATACTGCCGGGGATTAGTGACGCGAAAGAATCAGGCGGATCGACAGGTGAGAGCTTCCTAATTTTGCGCAGCGGGTGAGGGTGTTTCTGTGGGAAGCACAGCTGCTTGGCGAATGTGCTTCCACAGTTCATCGCGCCCGGCGCCGCTTTTCGAGGAGTAGGGAAGCAGGCGGGCCGCTGGGTATTCGTGCCCGAGAGTGCGCAGAACGTTGTTGAGCTGATTGTTCGAAAGGCGGTCACTCTTGGTGGCGACCAGCAGAACCTGGCGTCCGGAGGCGCTGAGAAAGTCGAGCAACTGGCGATCACTTTGCTGGGGAGGAACATTGACGTCGACCAATGCGACGCAGAGGGCCAGCGTAGGCCGCTCGTTAAGGTACGGCTCGATAAACTTCGGCCACTCCTGCGAGATTTCGCGTGAGAGCTTGGCGTAACCGTATCCTGGGAGATCGGCGAAGATCAGCTCGGGACGCGGCTTCCCCGGCCAGCGGATTTCAAAGAAATTGATGCTGCGCGTGCGTCCGGGAGTGGAACTCGTGCGCGCGAGCTTGGTGCCGACCAGGGAATTAATCACGCTCGACTTTCCGACGTTCGAGCGTCCGAGAAACGCGACTTCCGGGAGGGTGGGAGCAGGGAAGTGGGAGACATCTGTTGCCGCTGCCAGAAATCGGGAGAGGACCCTCATATCCAAGTTTCCTACGAGGAGAGTGCGGTTGGCAAGGGAGGACGGCCTCGGTGCGATACCTGTGGACATACCAAAGGAGAAACTGATACCCTCATTTGGCCAATCCAAAGGAAGAACCATGGACACCAAGAAATCGGAAGTGCTGCAGGGTACGTTGGACCTGATGATCTTGAAGACGCTGCACGCGCTGGGGCCGATGCACGGGTTCGGGGTTGCCCGGCGCATCGAGCAGGAGAGCCGCGACATTCTCCAGTTGAATGAGGGTACGGTTTACACCTCGTTGCTGCGGCTGCAACAGCAGGGATGGATTACAGCAGAGTGGGGGTTGTCGGAGAACAACCGCAGGGCGAAGTTTTATTCCATCACGAAGCGCGGGCAGAAGCAGCTGGAGATAGAAACCGAAAACTGGGAGCGGATTGCCGGCGTCATCGGCCGCGTGCTGCGGCTAGAAGGAGAGAGATGATGATGAACTCGCGTCGAGGGTCCAGGTTGCGCGCTTTCGGCGCGAAACTGCGGGGTTTCTTGAGCAAATACCGGCATGACGATGATTTCGATGACGAGATCCAGGAACACTTGGATCTGCTTATCGAGAAATTCGTGAAGCTGGGGATGTCGCGAGAAGAGGCGGCAGTGGCGGCGCGCCGGCAATTCGGCAATACGACTTTATTGCAGGAGGACCGCCGAGAGTTGCAGACACTCACGTCGGTCGAAGCGATGTGGCTCGACTTGCGGAACGCGATCCGCACGTTGTGGAGAAACGGGGCGTTCACTGCGGTATCTGTCGCCACGCTGGGACTGGGAATCGGGGCGGCCACGGCGATCTTCAGCGTGATCGAGAACGTGCTGCTGACGCCGTTTCCCTACAAGGATGCGCGACACATCGTGTTTCCGCGAATTCACGGGGCGCAGCAAGGCCAGGATGACGGGCGGCAGGGGTACACACCAGCAGAAATTCTGGAATTCGCCGAAAACAATCATGTCTTTGACGGGACCTCGGCTGCGAACGAAGACTTGATTCTCTACAAGCATGGTGGAGGAACCGAGCAGTTCGAGGGAGCGGATGTTACGCCAGGCACGTTCGAGTTCTTCGGTATGGCGGCGCTCCATGGTCGCGTGCTGCAGCCGAGTGACTACGAGCCCGGGGCGCCGCCGGTGTTCGTACTACGGTACAAGACATGGCGAGAGCGATTTAACGGCGACCTCTCGATCTTGAACACGACTCTTGTGTTGAATGGAACCGCGCGCACATTGGTCGGCATCATGCCACCGCGTTTCGGATGGTACGACGCCGAAGTGTTCATTCCCGAAAAGTTAACGCGTGATGCCACAGCCGGCTCTTTTCCAACCTGGTTCCTCGTGGGACGCCTTAAGCCCGGAGTGTCGGAGCAGCAGGCGGAGGCAGACCTGACGGTGATCGCGAAGCACCTGGCGAAAACTTATCCCCAGTCTTATCCAGAACAGTTCAGCGTGCTGGTCAGACAAATTGGCGACTCAGTCATCGGGCGTTTTGAGGCGACGTTGTACACGGTTCTTGCAGCCGTGGGATTGCTCCTTCTGATCGCATGCAGCAATGTGGCGAATCTGATGCTGGCGCGGGCGACGACGCGAGAAAAGGAGTTTGCCTTGCGCGCCGCGCTGGGGGCCGGGCGCAGGAGATTGGTGCGTCTGTTGATGGTCGAAAGCCTGGTTCTTGCGATCGCCGGGGCCATGCTGGGGATATTCGTCGCCTGGGCCGGACTGAAATTCCTTGTTACGGCGATGCCGCAGGACCTGATCCCAACCGAGTCCGTGATCGAGCTGAATGCCCCGGTGCTGGCGTTCACGCTCGGTGTTGCAGTGCTGACAGCGCTGACGTTCGGGCTGGCGCCGGCGCTGCAATCTTCTCGGCGGGATTTGAACGGTTCTTTGCGCGACAGCGGCAAGGGACTGAGCGGCGGCTTTCGCGGCAGGTGGTTACGTGACACGGTGGTGGTCATAGAAGTCGCGCTGTCTTTGACGCTATTGATCGGTGCAGGACTGCTGATGCGGAGCTTTGTGGCCCTTCGCGAAGTAGGTCTGGGAATGCGAGCAGACCACGTGTTCCAGACGGCGCTAGTCCTGCCCGCCGAGCGCTACAAGACCGCGCCGCAGGTAACGAAGTTTGTCCGGCCGTTACTAGCGCGATTGAAGGCCTTGCCTGGAATTGTCGAGGCAGCCGAATCGAGCACACTACCCCCATTGAATTTCAACGAGACCAACATCGAGATAACGGGAACGACGCACCAGGAAGAGTGGCCGGCCTCGTTTCAGCAGGTAAGTGATCGGTATTTCCGGGCGTTGCGAATTGAGTTCAAGCAAGGACGCGGCTTTGGCGAGGCGGAGATCAATGATGCACGGAAAGTTGCGGTTGTGAACGAAACATTCGTGCGCAAATATCTGCCCAACGCGAATCCGGTCGGACAACACGTCCGGCTCGCGAGTCTCGAGACTACGGCAGAACCCCTCCATGACCCGTCGTTCGAAATTGTCGGCGTCGTCGGAGATGTGACAAATCGAGGACTGCAGACGCCAATCGAGCCGGAAGTGTGGGTCCCGTACACAATTGGCGCAGCAGGACAGCAAGTTGTCATTGTGCGCACGTCACAGGATCCGGGGACGATCATGCACTCCGTGCGGCAAGAAGTCTGGGCCACCGATTCTGGTGTGGCTCTGGCGTTTAGCGGCACATTGGACGATCGCATCAACCAGCGACTCTATGGGGGACCGAGGTTTGGCTCTTTGTTGATGACGATTTTCGGATGTACTGGACTGATCCTGGTGACGGTCGGGGTTTACAGCGTCCTGGCGTACTCAACGACCCGGAAGACCCACGAGATTGGAATCCGCATGGCTCTAGGAGCCGAACGTGGCGATGTTCTCGGGATGGTAGTCAGGAGTGGGTTGCGACTCGTAGTAGTCGGAATCACGATTGGGGTAGCGATCAGTTTGACTCTTGGGCGAGTGATCGGGACGCAACTAGTGGGCGTGAGTGTTTACGACCCGGAGACGCTTGTGGCGACGACGTTGTTGCTCACCCTAACGGCAGCCATTGCGTGCTGGATCCCTGCGCGCGGGGCGGCGCGTGTTGACCCAATGGTTGCCCTCCGCTACCAATAGCGGATCGTGCCTTTGCGCTTAACAACGGGATGCTCGAGTGCCACGTGTGTCCGTCTTCGGACTCTGGATCGGCGTAGATCAGAATCGGCTCCATTCAGAGAAACAGTAAAAATCTGAACTTCGCTGCCTTGTGTCCTCCGCCGATCCTCTGACACTGTTCGTCTTCGATGAGTCCAGTCTCCTCATTACGGTGAGAGGAGTAAGGTCGTTCACCAGTTGAGATGCAAATTGCCACGGATTGGTACAGGAGTTTCTACACCGACACCGTCTGCACCAGTAAATGAACCATTTCGCCTGTGCTAGTATGCGGTGGCCTCGCGAAGAGAGCATCTACGGTCGCAAAACGAGGGACGTAGAAGCACCCGCAGTCGCGTGCAAGCGAGTTCCGATTTTCATGAACGACAATCAGCAACCAGCTTTGACTTTGTTGGCAATTGGCCTGCTAGGGCTCGGCGTACTCGCCCTTGTCTACGGCGATTTTGCACTGGTGTGGCAACCTGTTCCCGCGTGGCTCCCCGCGCGGACAGCGGTGGCCTATGCCTCCGGCGTTCTCATGCTTCTTTTGGCGGCTGGACTCTTGATTCCACAGAGCCGGACTTGGTCCGTGCGTGTGCTGTTTCCGTATCTCATCGTCTGGGCCCTGCTGAAGCTGCCGGACGTTGTTACCAATCCTCGAATCGAGGGATCCTGGCTCGGCCTCGGTGAACTCACTCTGTTGCTCTCCGGTGGGTGGACACTCTTTGCGCGTCTCGGCGGCGTTCCGCAAGGATCGCCACTCGGCTTTCTTTCCGGCGAGCGGGGAGCCCGCATGGCGCGCATCCTGTTCGCAGTTTCGATCGTGCCCATCGGCCTCTCTCATTTTGTTTACGCAGACGCGACCGCCGGGTTTGTTCCTCATTGGCTTCCCTTTCGCAAGGGCTGGGCTTACCTCACAGGAGCGGGACAGATTGCCAGCGGCCTTGGCGTGTTGTTCAACGTGCTTCCGCGAATCGCCGCCTGGGCTGAAGCCATACAGATCGCGATCTACACCTTCTTGGTGTGGTTGCCGGCGGTGCTGGCGGCTCCCACCACGCGCCTCAACTGGACGGCCTTCTTCATTTCCTGGACATTCGGGGCCGCTGCCTGGGCAGTTGCTCAAAATATGCCGGTCAAACCCGTCGGCACCAGCCTGGTTGTCTAGCTCGGCCCCGAGGCCGTTTATCCTCCACGTCGTCGCGAACCGGCGCTCGTGTGCAAAAGTACAGTCCTACCCGGTTGCCTGCCTGGTCTTTTCACCGGTGATGCAGCGTCTTTCACCCCTTGACAACCGGGGATACGCAGCATACAAATAGTCCCAATTAGTGTTTCGACCTTCTCCCGCGAACTAGAACTCTATCGCTAAGCCCGCGCTTCAGCAGGAGTTTTCGGCCGAACCCAAGGCGCCAATCGAAACTAAGATGAATCTGGTGAGCAATCGCGATCGCTCCGCGAGTCTCGCAATTCGTTTGCGCCACAGACACTGCTTCGACCGGTATGCGGTGTTTGGGTTAATCCGCACTCTTGGATTTCTGGCTCTCATTCTCTCCGCACTCTCACCCAATGACGACGAAATTCAGCATGAGGTCGCTCAAGCCAGCAAGAATGGACAGTATCTTGTCCAGAATTGGAAGTCGATATCGAGCGATCGTCGCAGTCTCGTGAACCCGGTTCAGCATGTCGTTGCTGGGCAAAGCTTGTCATTGTTTTGTTGCCCGGCGACCGGGCGAGTTGTTATCTCTGACTTGAAGATCGCTACAGCAACTTTCCGGCCACGAATCAGCGGTCGTTCTCCTCCCGCCATAGCGCCATCTTTTGAGCTTCTGAGTTCCTAGGTCCAGCGCGGAAGCGCGTTGAGTCTCGCTTCGTGCGCAGGTCCTTAAACGAAGCTTTGGTCTGTGTCTGCTTGAGACGCAGACTCGGCAAGAGCTACTGGTGAACTGAAGAAAAGAGGAAAACGCTATGGAAAGTGGATTTCATCCAGCAATCACCCGGCTTTCACCGACCGTTTTCATCACTGTCCAGCGGAAAACGAGAACACTCGCCTTGCTCATGTTTCTCGGGGCACTTTGCATCGTTTCCAAGCCTGTGGCAGCGGCCGCGGTACCAGACCCCGTCCTCGAATGGAACGCAATCATGAACGACACCGTGATCGCAGGTGGCTCAAGTCCGTTAGCCTCGACGCGAGTGGTTGCGTTGGTATCGGGCTCTGTATTCGATGCTGTGAACGGAATCAGGCCACACTACCAACCGCTTTTTGTGCGTCCAGCCGCTCCGCGATCAGCGTCGCAACGCGCCGCGGCAGTACAGGCAGCGTATGCGATTCTGATCAGGCTCTATCCCACACAAGCGGGGACGCTCACCACGAAACACGACGCTTCCATTGCGGCAATCGCGTCGGAGGAAAATACAAAATCGGTCCAGGCAGGGATGACTTGGGGCCAGGCGGTTGCCGATAGCATATGGGCATGGAGGCTCACCGATGGAAACGCGCCTGCTCCTCCACCGTTTGTCGGCGTCCTCGGTATCGAAGGATCGGCTGCGGCCATCGGTGTCTGGCGGCCCACACCATTGGGGAACGCGTCCGGGGCTGGCCCACAGTTCGCAACCATGACGCCGTGGGTTCTGCAGCGACCATCGCAGTTTCGTCTGCCGCCTCCGCTTGCGCTGACTAGTCCTGAATACGCCACCGACTACAACGAACTAAAGACGATGGGCATATATTCCGGATCATCGCGTTCGGATGACCAGTCAGAACTCGCTCTCTTCTGGGCGGGCAATACGCCACTTTTCTGGAATCGAATAGCCTCGCAGATTTCAGTTGCGCGGTCTTTGAGACTCTCGGAGAATGCCCACTTGTTTGCCTTGATGAACGTCGCTATGGCCGATGCGGGAATCGCCTGCTGGGATGGAAAGTATCGTTACGTGTTCTGGCGTCCGATCACCGCGATCCGCGCGGGTGACACTGATAACAACCCGGCGACCGACCCGGATCCAACCTGGGTACCCTGGCTCGACTTCTTTCCGACCGGTACTCCACCGCATCCAGAGTACCCGTCTGGCCATTCGACCGTCAGCGGCGCGGCGGCCTTTGTGCTTGCTAGTGTGTTCGGTGACGACACGCCATTTACGGTTACGTCGGAAGTCCGGCCAGGAACTCGTGCGTTTGCAAGTTTTTCGGCCATGACGGCGGAAATTGCAGACGCACGCGTCTTTGGCGGTATTCATTTCAGGACCTCATGCACGCGGGGGAATTCACTCGGACAAGCGGTGGCAGGCTACGTCGCGGCCCATGCAATGCGCGCTTTGGAAGGCGACTAAGACTCGTCGAGTAGCTCGTGAGGGGGACGCGGTGGGAACAAATGCGGCGAGCGATTTCCGCCGCGAACACCGGTCCCCTTAGCGGGTACCGAATCGGTGCATCGCCTCGGCTAGTGAGTTTGAGGAGCGGCCGATTATTAGGCTGGCCTTCCAATCAACGATTGCGCCAACTTTTCCTCGCGCTGCTGTCGGTGCCGACCAAAGAATTACAAACTCTTGACATCCTGCAGATCTTCGCGGGTACCTTCAACCGATATCATGCAGCGATGAACGAAATATTAACTGTGCCTTCAAGCAGTGCTGCATGGTGACTGCCGTCAGTGCTCCGGCAGTCGCGACCCTCGGCAAAGGGTCTTCGATCGCTCCCGGACATACTCCTCGATTAGCTTCCGTGGATGTCTTGCGTGGACTCGTCATGGTCATCATGGCGTTGGACCACACCCGAGACTTTCTGACTTCCGCGCGAACGGCCCCTGAGGATCTGGCGCACACGTCCGGGGCGTTGTTCTTTACCCGCTTCATCACTCATTTCTGCGCACCTGTATTCGCTTTCCTGGCGGGAACCGGCGCATTCCTCGCTACCCGGAGAGGAAAGTCAATTCCGCAAGTCTCACAGTTCTTCCTCACTCGCGGCCTGTGGCTCCTGTTCCTCGAATTCACGATCGTTGACTTTGCATGGGGTTTCGTTCCCTGGGCGCATGGCGGAGTGATCTGGATCCTCGGCTGGAGCATGGTTGCGATGGCGCTGATCGTGCGGCTCCCTGTGCGTTGGATCGCTGCTCTGGGATTGGGCATAATCGCTACTCACAATCTGCTCGATAGCATCGACCCACTTTCCTTTGGAAGATTCTACTGGTCCTGGATGCTGCTGCACACGCCCGGCCCCATTCCGATTACCGCCAATTTTTCGTTTTCTGTGCGCTATGTCCTGATTCCGTGGGTTGGGGTAATGGCCGCCGGTTTTGCGTTTGGCAGTCTGCTGCATCGGCCTGACCGCCGCAAATGGATTCTAAGAATCGGAATATCCGCAACGTTGCTCTTTTTTGTGCTTCGTGGGATCAATCTCTACGGAAATGGAACCGCCGGTCTGCCGTTCGGATATCCGCGCTCGGCTGGCTCTTGGAGCGTTCAGCCCTCGTTCTCGTTGACCGTCGTCTCGTTCTTCAACACGCTCAAGTATCCGCCGTCTCTCGACTACTTGCTCATGACACTCGGGCCTTCGATGATCCTGCTGGGATTGCTTGACGGCGCAAAAGCAGAACGTGGCCTGAGTCGCATCCTCATGGTGTTTGGCCGGGTGCCGCTGTTCTACTACGTGCTGCACATCTACCTGATTCACCTCATCGCAATCGTGGTTGCGCTCGCCTCTCACCAACCGGTTTGGCACGGCACGGTGATTGCGGACTTCGCCCAAAAACCATCCGGATATGGTCACGGTCTGCCTTTCATCTACGCCATGTGGGTTCTGGCTGTGGCAATTCTCTATGTTCCATGTCGATGGTTTATGGAATTCCGGAGCCGGCATCGGGATTGGGGGTGGCTCAGCTACCTGTAACTTGCAATGAATCTTCCCGGACTATGTTCAACGATCGAGGAAGAAAGAGCGATCCTCATTCGGTGCGACTCGCTGCGCAACTTCCACAAATATTGAATACGATGTATACGTGGGGTTTAAACACGCCGGGTTCCATTCATGACGAATCTTCCAGGCGATCCTTCCGGAGTGTTGATCGAGTTGGGCGCCGCCGTTGTCGGTTTGGCGGTTCTGGCGCGAGTCGCGGATCGATGGGGCTTTTCGGCCATCCCCTTATATCTGCTGGCGGGACTTGCCTTTGGGAAGGGCGGCATCGCTCCTCTGAACCTCAGCGGCAATTTCATTCACATTGGTGCCGACATCGGGGTACTGTTACTCCTCTTCATGCTGGGGTTGGAGTATGGCGGGGAAGAGCTGAAGAGGAGTCTCCGTGCAGGCGTGGCGGCCGGCCTTGCCGATCTGCTGCTGAATTTTACTCCGGGATTTGTGGCGGGGATGTGCCTGGGCTGGCGTCCAATCCCCAGTGTTCTGCTAGGCGGAGTGACGTACATCTCGTCGTCGGGAGTCATTGCCAAGGTACTCAACGAACTCAGGCGGTCCGAGAACGCCGAAACGCCGCTGGTGCTGTCGGTGCTGGTTCTTGAGGACCTGGCAATGGCGGTCTACCTGCCAGTGGTGGGAGTGATAGTTTCTGGCGGAGGCTGGGAAAGAATCGCGTTCTCGGTGGCCGTCGCTCTTACCGCGGTTACGTGTGCGCTTGTGGCGGCTTTGCGTTACGGCAAACAGTTGAGCAGCTTTGCGAATCACGCATCCGATGAGGTCATCCTGCTTACCGTGTTCGGCGCAGTTTTGCTGGTTTCGGGGGCGGCAGAACACTTTCGGATATCGGCGGGTATTGGAGCATTCCTGGTTGGCATCGCGCTGTCAGGTCCGGTGGCAGAGTCATCTCATCGGCTTTTGGCGCCACTGCGGGATTTGTTTGCGGCAACTTTCTTTTTCTTCTTTGGACTCGAGATCGATCCCTCAACGCTGGTTCCGGCGCTGCCTTTGGCGCTGGCGCTCGGCGTGATCACAAGCTTGACCAAACTTGCGACTGGATACTGGGCCGCGAGCCGGGAAGGGATCGAGAAGCGGGGACGGTGGCGGGCTGGTGTGGAACTTATTCCTCGAGGCGAATTCTCGATTGTGATTGCAGGACTCGGAGTCGCCACAGAACCCCGCCTGGGGCCATTGTCGGCAGCTTACGTTCTGTTCCTTGTGTTGATTGGCCCTTTGCTGGCGCGGGCAACCAAGTAGCGGCAGAACATCCGCCCTTGGACTAGTTCCGAGACGCGCTAACTATTCCGTAGCCTAGCTCAATCCCAGTGGCCGCTTGTTCTCCACGTCGTCGTCTCGGATGGGGCGCAGCTTGTGCCAGAGATACAGGCCTCCGGCGACCGCCGCGCCAATGCCGATGCTGATCAGCAGAAAGCAGCGGTAAGCCGGCATCCAGATCACCGTTGCGGCTACGATCGCCGCTGCTACTACCAGGGCAGCTGTGCCTCGGATGGGAATGGCCATACGAGATTGGTAGAGCCGCGGCGCCCGACGGTTGCCTCGGTCCGGCTCGTCGCGATAAAGGTCTCCCGACAACTTTATAACCTTCGCGAACAATAGTAACCACGCCGTTCTCTCCCGTGCTGTGCCCGGATTGAACTTCAGGACATGTCCGCCGATGGAATCAGTAGCAAGTTAGACGGAGAGCACCATGGAGAACATGCCGAAATCGAAAATTGAGATGCACACCTTACTGCTCTGTACCGACGTACCGTTCCTCGGTATTACGCGCAATGTTCTCAATCAGTTGCACGTCACACCCAAAATGGTCAATACCTCGGCGGCGGCCCTGGCGATGATCCAGACCCATGAGTTTGACGTGATTGTGGTGGACTGGCGGGAGATCGACAACCTGGCGGAATTTCTAAGCGCGGTGCGCCACTCGAAGTTGAACCAGGATTGCGTGCTGGTGGCGATTGTGCGCGACCTGCTCGATCTGAAGCAGGCGTTCGCGACGGGAGTGCACCTGCTGATTCACAAGCCAGCGTCGGCAGTTCAGATCGAACGTTGCCTGCGCGCGGCATACTCCGCGACGGTAGCCCGGCGGCGCAAGCATCACCGAGAGCCGGTGGCGATTTTGGCTTCCGTCAGCTCTCGCACCGAACCATTCGGGGAAGCGACGGTAGTGAACCTGAGCGAGGGCGGGGCGAAGCTGCGCACCAGCGTACAGGATTTTGTTGCCGGGGTCTCGCTGAGCGCAGGGGATGACGTGGATGTGAGGTTCGCCTTACCGGGCAGGGAGGAGATGCTCAACATCACCGGCACGGTCGTGTGGGCGACAGCAGATACTTGTGGAGTTCGGTTTCGTTACATTCCGGAGTCCCAGAAGGCTGCACTGCAGCAATGGCTCACGGAGTGCGTGGAGCGGTCAATTTCGCGGGTGTGCGAGCGGATCCGCGAAGCGTGCGCATAATTTCGCCGGGGAACTTGTTGGCAACGTCTCTCTCACCATCACAAGAAATGCGGCACGCAGAGACGTAGCAAGCTACGTCTTTACTGATGCGCTGTGGGAGTATTCGGAGTGGTCGACGTCAACGGCGGTGCGATGGGCTGCGGCACTTCTTCCCCGATCGACGGGAGAGGCGCCTCGAGCGCGATCTGCAGCACTTGGTCCATGGTGTCGACGAAGTGCAACTTCATCGCCGTGCGAAGATTCTCGGGGACCTCGGCCAGGTCTTTCTCGTTGTCCTTGGGCAGGATCACTTCGAACAATCCCGCACGGTGAGCCGCCAGCAGTTTCTCTTTCAGGCCGCCGATCGGCAGAACCTTGCCACGCAGCGTGATCTCGCCCGTCATCGCGAGGTCGCGGCGCACCGGAATCTTGCTCAGCGCGCTGGAAATTGCTGTCGCGATGGTGATGCCGGCTGAGGGACCATCTTTCGGGATAGCGCCTTCGGGCACGTGTACGTGCAGGTCGAGATTGCGATAGAAGTCGCGGGACAGACCCAGTCGATGAGCGCGCGAGCGAACGTACGACATCGCGGCTTGGGCCGATTCCTGCATCACGTCGCCGAGCTTTCCGGTCAGTGTCAGCTTGCCCTTGCCGTCGACGACTGTGGCTTCGGTGCTGAGAATCGATCCGCCGACTTCGGTCCAGGCGAGGCCAGTAACCAAGCCAACTTCGGATTTCTCGTGCGCCAACGTATCGCGGAACTTGATCACGCCCAGGAAGTCGTTGACGTTCTCCCCGGTGATCCCGATGGAATAATTCTCGCCTTCCTTGACGACCTTGCGGGCAACTTTGCGGCACACATTGCCGATTTCGCGCTCAAGATTGCGAACGCCGGCTTCGCGCGTGTAGGAACGGATCAACGCCGTGATCGCGTCATCGGTGAACTTGATGTTCTTTTCCGACAGGCCCGCAGCCAACATCTGCTTCTTCACCAGAAACTGCTTGGCGATCTCCACCTTTTCCTGCTCGGTGTAGCCATGCAGCCGCAGCACTTCCATGCGGTCTTGCAGCGCCGGAGGAATGGTGTGCATTACGTTCGCCGTAGCTACGAAGAAGACCTGCGAGAGGTCGTATTCAACGTCGAGGTAGTGATCGACGAACATGAAGTTCTGCTCAGGATCGAGCACTTCGAGCAGCGCAGCGGATGGGTCTCCGCGGAAGTCCATCGACATCTTGTCGACTTCGTCGAGCATGAAGACCGGATTCTTGGTACCGGCTTTCTTCATCATCTGGATAATCTGGCCAGGCAGTGCGCCGATGTAGGTGCGCCGATGGCCGCGGATTTCAGCTTCGTCGCGCACGCCGCCGAGCGACATGCGGACGAACTTCCGTCCGGTGGCCTTCGCAATCGACATTCCCAGAGAAGTCTTGCCGACGCCCGGAGGTCCAACAAAGCACAGGATCGATCCTTTGGGATTCTTCACCAACTGGCGGACCGCGAGAAATTCCAGGATGCGTTCCTTAATCTTCTCCAGCCCATAATGATCTTCGTTAAGAACTTTCTCGGCACGGGCGATGTTGCGGATTTCCTTCGAGCGCTTCTTCCACGGCACCGCCAGCAGCCAGTCGAGATAGTTGCGCGAGACGGTGGACTCGGCTGACATGGGCGGCATGGCTTCGAGCTTCTTGAGTTCCTGCAGTGCCTTGTCCTTTACGTCCTTCGGCATGCCGGCAGATTCGACCTTCTTCTTCAGTTCATCGAATTCGCTCTTCTCGCCCCGGCCCAGTTCCTTCTGGATGGCCTTGATCTTCTCGTTGAGGTAATACTCTTTTTGCGCCTTCTCCATCTGGCGCTTCACGCGCGACTGGATGGTGCGATCGACATTGAGTTTTTCGATTTCAATGTCGAGGACGTCGGCGATGCGGGTCAGCCGTTCGGCTGGGTCGAAGATCTCCAGCAGTTCCTGCTTTTCTTCAATCGAGAGCTGCAGGTTGGCAGAAATCACATCGGTGAGCTTGGCCGGATCTTCCATGCGCACGGCCGATATCATGGTCTCGTAATTAAGAGCCTGACAAAGCTTCACGTACTGCTCGAACAGTGATGTGACGCGCTGCATGCTGGCTTCGATGGCCTGATTGGTCTCGGTGGCGAAACGTGCGACGCGCACCGTGGCCTGCATATAGCCATCGGTATCGGTGACCTGCAGGATCTTGCCGCGCTCGATGCCTTCAACCAGAACTTTGATGTTACCGTCAGGCAGCTTCAGACTCTGCACGATGTTGACAATCGTGCCAACCTGGTAGATCTCGTTGGACTTGGGCTCGTCGATAGAGGCGTCGTGCTGCGTCGCAAGGAAAATCTTCTTATCCGCTGCCAGTGCTTCTTCCAGAGCGTGTACGCTCGATTCGCGGCCCACCACGAACGGGGTCATCATGAACGGAAAAATGACCACGTCCCGAATGGGCATCATGGGCAGTTTCTTGGATTCGTACTTTTCCTTCGATGTAGTCACTGATTCTCCTGGGGAGCCGGCCAAACAAACACTCTATTGGGATTTTACCCTGAGCCTAGGGTCGTGGGAAATGACATTTACGTTTGTAAGGTTCTGAACCTGGCAGATGTCTCAAAAGCAACAACCAAGAAGGACACTAAGGGTCACAAAGGAATTCCTTCGTGTACCTTCGTGTCCTTTGTGGTGAAAGGTTCGTTGCACACTATCCCGCTTTTTCCATCACGGTCGCGAACGAGGCAGAGCGCTTTTCCACCATCTCGCGGGTCACTTCGAATTCCTTTAACTTCTTCTGGCTTGGGAGGTTAAACATCAAATCGAGCATGAGTTCTTCGAGGATCATGCGCAGCCCGCGGGCACCGACTTTGCGTGCCATAGCCTGCCGGGCGATCGCCCGCAAAGCCTCATCGGCGAACTTTAGGCGAACGTTCTCGAACTCAAACAGCCGCTGGTACTGCTTCACGATGGCATTCTTGGGTCGCGTCAGGATCTCAATCAGCGCATATTCGTCGAGGTCTTCCAGCATGCCCACCACGGGGAGGCGGCCCACGAATTCAGGGATAAGCCCGAACTTGATAAGGTCTTCGGGCTGAACTTCCTGCAAGAGTTCCTGGGTCTTCTTCTTGGAGGTGAACGCATCTTCCTTGTCGGCGTCCTCGCCGGTGCGGAAGCCTAGCGATTTCTTGCCGATTCTGCGGGAGATGATCTTGTCGAGTCCGACAAAGGCTCCGCCGCAGATGAAAAGAATATTGGTCGTGTCGACCGGCGTGAATTCCTGGTGAGGATGCTTGCGTCCGCCCTGCGGAGGAACATTGGCGATCGTCCCTTCGAGAATTTTCAGCAGGGCCTGCTGTACGCCTTCGCCGGAAACGTCGCGGGTGATCGAGGGATTCTCGTCCTTGCGGCCGATCTTGTCGACCTCATCAATGTAGATGATGCCGGTCTGGGTGCGGCTCACGTCGCCGTCGGCAGCCTGCAAAAGCTTCAGGATGATGTTCTCGACGTCTTCGCCGACATACCCGGCCTCGGTCAAAGTTGTCGCGTCGACAATCGCAAACGGCACATCCAGCATGCGAGCCAGCGTCTGGGCGAGCAGCGTCTTACCAGTGCCCGTCGGGCCGATCAGCATGATGTTCGATTTCGAGAGCTCAATCCCATCGCCAGCCTTCTGGCGATTCATGAAGATGCGTTTGTAGTGGTTATAAACCGCCACCGCCAGCTTCTTCTTGGTTTGCTCCTGCCCAATGACGTATTCATCCAGAAATGTCTTCACTTCCTGGGGCTTGGGCAGTTGATTCGGCGTGCTGCTGGGCGGGGTAGCGGTGCGGTCGTCTTCAAGAATTGAATTGCAAACCGCAACACACTCGTCACAGATATAGGCGCGGGGATAATCGCTGGGCGAGGAGATCAGTTTGGCTACAGCGTCCTGCGATTTATGGCAGAACGAACAGCGTAGTATCTCTTCGGTTCCCGACTTATTTTTCACTCGGCTTTACTCCTTCAGCGGTTCCCGCGGCGTGATCGAGGTCCCAGCTCCTTTCGACCTGTGCCGCTGGTTTCGGCGCAACATCGAGGCGCGAAGGCCGATCATACCGCTTTTGCCGTCTTATAGATGATATCGTCTATGATTCCGTATTCCTTAGCCTGTTGCGCGTTCATAATGAAATCGCGCTCTACATCCTTCTCCACCTTGTCGAGCTTTTGCCCGCTGTGCTTAGAAAGCAACTGGTTTGTGATCTCACGCATACGCAGGATCTCGCGGGCATGGATATCAATATCAGTAGCTTGGCCCGACAATCCGCCCATGGACGGCTGATGTATTAGAATTCGCGAATTCGGAAGTGCCAATCTCTTTTTGGGTTCGCCTGATGCCAAAAGTAACGCCGCCATAGATGCCGCTTGGCCAACGCACAATGTCATTACATCGTTTTTCACGTATTGCATGGTGTCGTAAATCGCCATGCCGGCCGTGATCGAACCGCCCGGAGAGTTGATGTAAAGCTGTATGTCTTTCTCCGGATCTTCCTGAGCCAGAAACAACATCTGGGCGATCACCAGGTTGGCGATGTTGTCGTCAATCGGTGTGCCAATGAATATGATGTTGTCGCGGAGCAGTCGGGAATAGATGTCGTAGGCGCGTTCGCCTCGCCCGGTCTGCTCGATGACCATCGGTACCAGCATCATGTGAGGGTCTTTATCAGTCGGTTTCACGTTCACCTGCCACACTCCGCCCCAACCTATCGTCTTGCTGGAATGGGGAGGATTCGATAAGGCCTGCGCCTCGGGACTACGCAGACTGATGATACAGAAATTCGAGGGTCTTTTCGCTGCGGATTCTGTTCCGGATTCTATCGAGGCCCCCATCCTGTGTCAAACGAGTGCGGACCGCTTCCGGAGTCTGTTTCGACTGAGCGGCGAGCGCTTCGAGTTCATGATTCACCTCGTTATCGCCGACTTCAATTTTCTCCAGCTCCGCAATGCGCTCCAGTAACAACGACGACTTCACATCCTGCACCGCTTGATCTCGCTGCCCTGCGCGCAGCCGCGGAAGGTCCATCTTTTTCATGTCTTCCATCTTCATGCCTTGGGCTGCGAGGGCACGAAGGCCACGCTCGAGACGGAGATCGATTTGCCGGTCGACCAGCGACTCGGGAACTTCGAAATCATTGCGCTTGACCAGTTCGGCGATGAGCTTATCTTTTGCCTCGCGCTCGGCAGTGTGCTTACGCTCGGCCAGCATGTTCTCGCGAATCTGTTTGCGCACCTGACCGAGCTCAGTGAAGTCGCCAAGCTCTTTCGCGAAATCATCATTCAGCTCAGGTAAGCTCTTCTGTTTCACGGCTTGAATCTTCACGGTATAGATGAAAGTCTTTCCCGCAAGCCGCTTGTCATTAGTGTCTTCGGGATACACAACTTCAAACTCCCGTGTGTCGCCGGCATTGGCGCCGCGCAGGTTCGCTGAAAACTCGGGCACGGTATTCTTGCCGCCGATCTCGATCAGCACTTCATCCATGCGTACGGGCTGCGTCTTGTCGCCGGCATCTTTCGGCCGACCGTTCATCGAAGCCTGGGCGAAGTCGCCCTCGCTGAGCGGGCTGCCCTCGATCGTCGTGAACGTGGCGTGCTGCTCGCGGACGTTATTCAGCGCCTCTTCGACTTCCTCGTCCTTGACGTCGATCTGCGGATGGTTGGCGCGCAGCTCCTGATATCCCTCGACCTTGATCTCCGGCATGATCTCAAAGCTGGCCTTGAAGCGCAGTGGCTCGCCGTCGTGAATGTGCAGGTCCGTGACGCGCGGCTGCGACACGGGCACCATCCCGAGCTTCTCGGCTTCTTTGCGGAAGTAGCGCGGAACGAGCGCCTCGACCACATCGCTCTTCAGGTCTTCTTTAAAGCGCTGCCGGATGATCGAGGCCGGAACATGCCCAGCGCGGAACCCCGGCAGCCGCGCCACCTTCTGATACTTCTGGATCAGGGTTTCAGTCTCGCGGGCAACTTCTTCGGCAGGGATTTCGACTGAAATCTCGCGCTTCACGCCGTCCTGCTTGGTTTCGGTAGTTTCTGTTGGACTCACAATTTCCTTCTCGGCGCGCGCTTTAGGTCTCAATGTACCCAGCCCGAGCTTTGCGATTTCAGAGCGCAC
>DATEHP010000242.1:0-5834 GCA_035279505.1 Candidatus Sulfotelmatobacter sp.
GGCTCGAATCCCCGGCCGACGCGGAACACGTGGCCATCCGGATGGCGCAGGTGCATTTCGCGAACGTGCCACGGCATATCGGTGGGCGGAAATGTGATCTCCAGCCCGGCGGCGACGCAATGTTTGTGCATCTCGTCGACGTCGTCGACCCAGACCGACATCCAGACGCCTTTGTCGGCCTCTTCGTCTCCATCCTGCTGAAACGTGGTGGTGTTTGTGCCGCGGCCGCGGCCTCCCTGCGCGCCTTGACAAAGAAAGATGCAAGCTTCCTTGCCCGATCCCACCGCGCCAAAGGTCGGAGGTGTTCCCCAGTCCCACAATTTCTTCCATCCCCACTTCTCAAACCACGCGAACGTGCTGGCGATGTCGGACACGTTTAATATCGGAGTCAAACCTGTGGCTTCCATAAGGGAAGCAGGATAACACCGGGCGGATCAAGGGAATTTGGCCTACTGGGAGTGCAACTGTCCGCCGTCTCAGCCTGTTCTCGTCAATTATCGTGGATATGGTTCCAGCCGAGCCTATTCGGCTTTCTGTTCGCCGCTCCGCCCTGCTTTGCCGGACAGCGTCCAGCAAAGCAGCGGCAAAGCGAAACGGAAACGCACTTCAGAACGGCTCGTACTTTGCATTCACGGTGCCGGTCTTCTCTGCTCCGAGTTCAAGAATCCAGAGCAACTCGACTGAACCGTCGACGGATGCTTGATACCCAGCGTAATTTCCACCTGGGTTGCAAGGGTTTGGGCCTGCACTCGTATTCTGGGCAATCCCTTCGAAGCCGTAGGGTACGTTGGGTTGCCCAATCTCCTCGAGCATTAAGCCGAGGGAAGCTGCCCCGACCGAATTGTTCAGTGCTCCGTAACCCCAGGCGCTGTACTGGCTGGAGTCGAAGGATTCAAGGAAACTGGTGTCCGTAAAGGGAGCGTTCGAAGGATCTACATCAGCATAGCGCACCAGATAAGCGTCCTTGGTTATGCCGGTGTTGTTCTTGAGCGCCATCGTGATCTTCGCGAACGGTTGCGCTCCGGCCTGTTTGCTAATCGTCTGGGTCAGGGTCCACAAACCATCTGTCGTGGTTCGGGCGATTTTTACCGCGGTGGCAGTGCTCGAAAGCAGAACCGGCGCGCCCCAGGTTCCGCTGTCGGTGTATGCCCAGTCGAAGTATGAGACCCCCGTCGAAATGTCACAAACGCCATAGCCTTCGCCGGCTCCGCCTTGGGCAATGGAATCAAACCCGCTCGGGCTTTGCAACGACACGATATTCCCGTTCACAGTCACGCAGAAACTCAGGAAACTGTTGAGCTTTCCGGGAACGGTGAAAAAGTAGGTGCAAGTGGCGGTGGCGGGAGTGAGGGAGTCGCTTTTCACGTTGATTGACGGTGTGCCAGCGGACGGATGGACCGTCCGGGGCGGCATCAGAGAGGGCGTGTACTGCGCCTGAGCAACAGCTGCGAACATCGTAGCTACAACTACAAACATCAAAATCGTTTTGTACTTCATATCGAATCTCCTCCTGGAGTTTGAATTGAGTGATGGGCCCAGCTTCGAGCGCCGGCGTTGGTACGCACGGGCCTGTGAGGGGATCAGTGCTTTTGAAACGAGGAAGTTGCTGCAACTTACTTTAGGGAAGAACCGTTAAGGGAAGAATCGAGGGGGGAACTACGTGGCCGAACTGGGTGAGATTCCCACAACTTCGATTGCGTGTCAAGGGGAAAAGGTGGTGTGTGAGCGCCCCGACACATAGGTGACAGATCGTAAAGGAGATATGGATTACACTTCCTCGCTGCTGGATCAGCCAGCCGAGCCAACCCCACCCTTATTCCCAATAATCTCGCCTATAACTCGTTCTCGGATAACTGCACCACTTCAGGGAAAAAGCACTCTTCTATGGCGTGACCTCAAAAACCACACCATTGTTACTCGTTCCACCTTGCGCAGTTGCGCTGTAGAGATTCCCTTGTTTGTCCATGACCAGCGTCGCGAAGTTCGGAAAACGCCCGTCACCTCCCGTCGCCGAGAATTTGTGGAGGATCTTTTCGCTCCAGGTGCCATTCGCATTGGGAGTAAGCTCAAACACTGTCCCGTGGTGAGCGCCGCCTTCATTCGTTATGCCATAGAGCTTGCCTGATGCATCCATGATCATTCCGGAGTCTGGGAACGCCCCATCGCCGCCTCCGCTAAAGGTGTGCAGGGTCTTCTCCGTCCAGGTTCCGTTCGATCCGCGCACGAGTTCGAATACGTTCCACAACGAGGCGCCAAAAATGTTGCCGTTGGGTTCGATTGACAATAGGTCCTCAAATCCCGCGGCACCGTCAGCCCCGCCCGTGAATGTATGCAAGACCTTCTCGCTCCAGGTTCCATTGGCGCTGTGCACTAACTCAAAAACGAGACCGTAGTCGTGCGCCCCCCCGTTGGCTTGGCCGTACAGATTCCCTGATGAATCGATCGCAAGCCTGCCCCCGTATTGAGCACTGCCGTCATTTCCCCCAGAGAAAGTGTGCAGAATCTTCTCGCTCCAGGTACCGCTTGAGCCGGCTACGAGTTCAAAAACCGCACCATAAGTGCCTGCAACCGAGGACGACGTTGACGCGCGGTAGCTGTACAGATTCCCGGCACCGTCTATCGCCAGGCTGGACTGGAACGACACGACGTCGCTCCCTCCAGCAAAGCTGTAGATGACCTTCTCGGTCCACACTCCGCCCGTTCCCGGCGAAAGTTCGAAAATTCCTCCGGAGCCGTGAGCTCCGCCTATCGCAGAAATGCCGTACAAATTCCCCTTTGTGTCAAAGACGAGATTCGAAGCCGGCAGCGCCACGTCACTGCCGGTAAAGCTGAAAGAGTACAGCATCGTCTTGGTCCAGCCGCCGCTGGTGTTCGGGCTTAGTTCGAAAACCCCACCGCCGCCGTTTGCGCCACCAGTTTCGACGGTACCGTACAGGTTCCCGTTTGCGTCAAGAGTGACGTCCTCAGGAATGGCTCCGTCAGTTCCTCCACCGAAGCTGTAAATGATCTTCTCGGTTTGAGCTTGCCCCGGCAGCGTGAATAGCGCTACTGCCAGCGCCGCTAAGGCTACAAACTGAAAAACCAACTTGTCGATTGTTCGCATGGTGACTCACTCCTATTACTTGGACTTCACGCCGAAAGGAAACAACCTTGGGGACGGGGAAGAAAACCGGCGCGCAGTTTATCAGAACAACACCCAACGAACAACGGCTGATATCGCCGGGTGTCGGAGATTTGCCACCGCTCGCAGGGGCTAAAGCCCTTCGGTTCTGCAATGACGTTAACGCGGCCCTGAAGGGCCGCTCTTCCACGCGCTGTGGACGGGAAGCGAGTGGCCCCGGCCTTGATTTTGCCGGAATCCACGACGACTGACGAGGAAGTTGCTGCGACTTACTTTAGGGAAGAACCGTTAAGGGAAGAATCGAGCGGGGAACTACGTGGCCGAACTCGGGTGAGATTCGCACAACTCCAATTGCATGTCGGGAAAAAGGTGCGGAGAGATGGAAATGTGATAATTGGTCGGGGTCCTAGACCATGATTTTCGAACTCTTCTTGTTCATGTTGCTCATGCGAGGGAGCTCTGGATCTTTTTACCAGTTGTCTACAGCCAGAAGCTTGGCTGCCTCTCCGAAGTCCATGAATTCTATCAACGGGCAGTCAAGAAAAATGCCCTGCCTCGACCGGAAGACGAGGTCTGTGCCTCGAAACAATCCGCTACACCTGTATATTCGCTCCCTTGGAAACGCTCACATCCAGCAATGGCTGGGTACTCGTCACCCAGCAGAAAGCCACTGCCTGTACATTCGTGAATCCCGAGTGTTCAATCTGGCCCGGCGGGCATCGGCCCAGCAACTCTTTGGAGCGGTCCAGCCGTGGTGGTTGCTCCGCCCCCGTAAGTGGTTCCGGTATTAATCTTGAGATACACCGCGTCAACACCTGGCGGCGTCCCCAACAGGTTAAGGTAGTTAATGGTGTAATTTCCGCCACCAGCACTTGTAAAGCGAGTGAGCCCTCCGAAGTCACCGATGTTCATCGGGGCGGAGGTGGTGAAGTAATTCCACGGACCAGCGTCGGTCCCCGACAGCCAAGCCAGATTAACTCCGACGCCCATTCCCAGGCCGCTGTAGCCGTAGAAGGCTGATATCTTGTGCTCCACGTCCTGGATCTCGAACAGCAGAGCATCCGCGGCTGGCCCGCCGCCGAGTTTCCCCCTGGGCGGACGGATACGGGGAACTCCTGTGATCGTAATCTCTGCGGAAAGGCGCAGGCGGAATTGGGTTGTCACCTCCGGTGCCGCGGGTGTCTTCCGAGGCGGTGGTGGATCGAAGTGGCCTTTCTGCAGGATGACGAATGCAACCGACCGATCCAATTCGTCGTCTTTGAGCCGCGACGCAGAGCTCGAATCGCCAACAGCATCCGGCTGAATCTGGTTGGCAACTATGCCGTTGGTGGTCAGAAAATCTACGATCTTCTGCACACGCTTCCTGGACAGCTGAACGTTGTAATCATGCGTCCCGATATGGCTGGCGTGGCCCTCGAGCCAGATTCTGCCGCGATTTTCGGCAAGCAACGGGATAGCTCGAGTCCGGAGGAAGTCAGAGTGTTCTGACTTTAACGTGGGGATATTCATGTCATCGAAGTCGAAGTTGTGTAGCAACGCTTTGAGCATGCCCGCCCCAGCGTAGGTGGAGTCGATCTCAATTAGTCCCGGCCCTGTAGCTTTAAACGTCATAGCCGTGTCTCCTTCCTGGAAAGGTTTAGCCGCGAACCATGCAGAGCAGCAGTCACGAATCGACATATCGTACGCCGCGCCAGCCACCTCAACAAGATTCTTGGTCTACTCTTCGGTTTCAACTTCAGGCGAAGTTGAGGGCTCCGTGGCTTGCCACGAGCGCGGGTCGAGTGCCACCTTCGGCAAGTACGTTAATTCAATGAGCCAGGCGGGGTAATTGGTCGGCTTTAGCAGACGATTTTCGAACTCTTCTGCTGGTCCGCGATGGCTCTGGCGAAATCGCATGATGCCGAGAGGTTGTGGAGACCTTCGCGACAGAATTTACGCCGACAGCAGATCGATTCATGGAAGGGAAAGTATTACCACTGTCAGTATCCGCGCGGGATCTTTCGCTCCGCCTGAGAAACAGCTATGTTCGCGATGACGCTCGATGGAGTGTTGGATAACAGACTGCAGCGCCACCGAACCGGGTAATTCTCGTAACGCTATTGGCTTGCGGCCTTTACAATTGCCCGATGCCAATTCCCTTTCCAGCTTATGCCGCCAGGGTGCAGGAGCGCATCGAACATCACTATGGTATTCGAGTCGCGACGAGGGATATCCCCGATCCACTCACTGGCGATCTCAATGGCGAAGAGATCGACATCGATTTTGCTGTGACCGCCGAGCAGAAGCTATTTCTTCTCGGCCATCTGTTCGGGCACACGGTGCAGTGGAACACGAATTCCAGTTCGTTCGACATCGGCAAGCAGTACAAGCCTCCGGTGGACGAGAAATTATTCCCGGCTGTGCTCGCCTACGAGGGCGAAGCAGCGAGTTACGGTCTTGCGCTGATGCACGAGATAGGCATTACGGACACGGATCAGTGGTTCTCGAACTACACGGCGGCCGATCAACGATATTTGCTGCACTTTTATCGCACCGGCGACAAGGGCGAATTTCACGAGTTCTGGCGAGAGCACGCGAAGCTGATTGAGCCGAAAGCGATCCCGAAGTTCGTGCCGCGGAAGCGCGTGTTTCGGATGGATGGCGTGGTGATTTGAGCGAGCGCTTGGAGCGCAGCGATGATCCGCTTTGTCAGGCTGGCGGAGAATGATGTGGG
>DATEHP010000243.1:0-12066 GCA_035279505.1 Candidatus Sulfotelmatobacter sp.
TTGCGTGCGTAGGGCCGGTGAACAGGTAAAGCTGGAAGTCATGCCCTTCTTCGCGGATTCCCACTTGCACAATCACAGGATGCAGGATGACAAGCGACCCAGGAATTGCCCATTGATGTCCGGTCGCACAGCATTGATGACTAGGTTGCGTCGGAGCTGAAGGCATATGGCCGTGACATTCCGCAGCCCGCTCAACGGGGCCAGTCGAATTTGCCCAGCCTGCGATGGGCAGCATCGCGGTCGCAAACACCACGACGAGCACTCGCGCTAGCACTTTCGAAGTTCGGAGCATTGCTCTAAGTTCCGGTGATTTTGATGCGCAGTTCTTCAGGAAGCCGCTGGCGGATTTCCTCCGGCAACCTGTCATGCACCCGCCGCGCCCCTTCCTTAGCGGCGTCGAGCATTGTTACTGGGGCTGGCGTTGCCACCGCTACGCCCAGCCAGATCAGTGCAGAAAGCGCGAAGCCGGCCAGCGCTGCAATCTCCAGCAGCAGGGCGTGTCGCGGCCCGAGATATCGGATGACCCCAAAAGCCAGCAGGAAGACTCCTGCTGAAACCGAAGCCAGCACGATGAGCCCCACGTCAATGATGCGGTGAATCTGCTGCCGGCTGCGGCAATGTTCACAGGATGCAAAGTGATTCTCATAGTCGCCGCGCATCTCCGGCGCCAGGCCGGAAATATCATACCGCCAGCCCGCCAGAATCTTGCCCACGATTGGATCAATGCACTGCTGACTCATGAGGGAGTGTAAATCAGCCACAAAGAGCTCGACTACAGACGAATCGGCGGTAGCGCTTCGGTCTGGGACGCCAACAACAGGCGGTTGCAGAACAAGCCGCCCCGCGACGCCAACGCCCTTTCCGCCTCTCTCCTGGCTATTTCCGGATGATTGTTCTGCTCTGACAGATGCGCCAATATCACAAACGTTGCACTATTATCATAGTCGCTGGTGAAGAAATCCGCGAGCGCGACATTCGACAGATGGCCTACACGGCTCATCACACGCTGCTTCACCGACCACGGATACGGCCCCACCCGCAGCATCTCCAGGTCATGATTCGATTCCATGATCAGCACATCACAGCCACGCAGGTGATCGCGCACGCTCAGCGGGATGTAGCCGAGGTCTGTGGCCAATCCGACCTTGATCCCCTCCGCTCGGAAAGTGAATCCAACCGGATCAGCCGCGTCATGCGGAATCGTGAACGGCTTCACCGCGATGTCGCCCACCTGGAAGCTATGCCCCGATTCGAAGCGCTCGAACTTCTCGAGCTTTGGCCTTTCGCCCTTCTCGTTGCGCATGGCGCGTTGCCACGTCTGGTACGTGGCCCCGGTCATGAATACTGGGATGCGCAGCCTCTTTGCTAGCGTTGCCAGTCCGTAAATGTGATCGCAGTGCTCGTGAGTGATGAGTATGGCCGAGAGCGACTGGGGATCTTCGCCCAACGACTTCATCCGCTTGAAGGTCTCGCGGCAGGAGATGCCGGCGTCGACCAGAATCTTCGTGCTTGAGCTCGAGACGAGCGCGCAGTTCCCGCGGCTTCCCGAAGCCAGCATGGAGACACTCACACCCATGCTCGCCAGCATACTAGCGAATCCTGTGAATACGGGAGTTACTTTTTGGTTAGCCGATACCTAAGAGCGGTTCAGAATGAACTCCGAAGAATGTAGCCCCGGACGCCTTCGTCCGGGGCGCCCCAAGCGCACGTTTTTGGCGCGGGCGTGCGTCTGCCAGGAGCAACGGAAAAACTTTACTTCCCCGCCCTCAAGTTCTCCGCCACCCGCCGGATCACGGACCCTCCATAGGCCCCCGCAATCCCTGGCAAGAACGCCAGAAACGATCCATAAATCTGCGCGCGCGAAGGCTTCACCGTCCGGATCAGATAGGCGCCAAGCTCTGTCAATGGGATGAACACGCCTACCCCCACCACCCATCGCCAAGGCCATCGCGGACGCAACATCCCAAGCAAAATGCAAGATGACAACACCAGCAAAGCCGTGAACAGCAGATCATCAATCACAACATCAGCCCACCCGGCGCCAATCCCGCAGACCGCGGCGAGCAGATAGAAGAACGCATCGCCTTTGAGTTTTTCATTCAACAATCAACCATCAATATGTGTAGAACCCTCGGCCGCTCTTCCGCCCCAGCCACCCCGCATCCACCATCTTGATCAGCAATGGGCAGGGCCGATACTTCGGATCGCCCAGCCCGGCATGCAGCACCCGCATAATATCCAGACACACGTCGAGCCCGATGAAATCCGCCAGTGTCAGCGGCCCCATCGGATGCGCCATCCCCAATTTGAACACTTCATCGACGGCCTCTGCCGTGGCCACCCCCTCCATCACCGCATACATCGCTTCATTCAGCAGCGGCATCAGCACCCGGTTCGAAACAAATCCCGGCGCATCGTTCACTTCGACGGGCGTCTTTTCCAGTTTCACCGATAAGTCGCCCACCGTCTCAAACGTCTCCTGCGAGGTCGCCAGCCCCCGGATCACCTCCACCAGTTTCATGACCGGCACCGGATTAAAGAAGTGCATACCGATCACTCTCTCGGGCCGCTTGGTCAACGCCGCCAGTTTGGTGATCGAAATCGAGGAAGTATTCGACGCCAGGATGATCTCCGGTCCCGTCAGGCGGTCGAGATCGCGAAAGATCTCCGTCTTGATCTCGAACTTCTCCGTCGCTGCCTCAACCACGAAATCGCACTCCGCCAGTTTGCTTCGATACGTGACCGCCTGAATGCGTCCCAGCGCGGAATCTTTATCCGCGGCCGTGATCTTGTTCTTCGCAACCTCACGCTCCAGATTCTTCGCAATCGTCCCCAGCGCGCGTTCCAGGAAGCGCTGCTCCACATCGCACAGAACGACGTTGTATCCGCTGCGCGCGAACACATGCGCGATCCCGTTCCCCATAGTTCCCGCGCCAACGATTCCCACTGTTTGAATGTTCATGATGTTTGTCGCAATCAAAACGTTTGAGTCTACCACCGAGATATCCCTCTGTGTCCCTCAGTGTCCTCTGTGGTGAGTTGTTCTTCTCTGGTACGCGGAGTGCCCAGAACACGCCTCGCACAATAAAGTTGCGAGTCGTTCAATTCTCTGCAACCCAATCAGATCACTGGAAATATTGGTATTCCCGCGCAGGCATCGCTCACGAACTAGCTCCGCATCCGATTTCATATACAAACGGAGCTCCACTTCGCCACGGAGGTGATTATGATGCGCAACACAATTTGGCGTTGGATAAGAATCTCATTGCTTGCCGCAACCGCGTCTCTGATGTTCGCCAGCCTGGCCTGGGGCCAGTCGTATGACCGCTACGATAACGACGACTACTACAACCGCCGCGACGAAGCCAGCGAACACGGCTACAAAAATGGCTACCGTGATGGCTTTCGCGCCGGCCAGTACGACGCCGATCGCGGGCGCCGCTTCAAGTTCAAGAACGATGACTGGGAAGACTCCCGAGGCTACGAACACTGGATGGGCGACAAAGGCCGCTACAAACACGAATACCGCGAGGGCTACGAGCGCGCATATCGCCAGGCCTACAACTCCTTCGGGTATCGCCGCGACCGCGATCGTGACGACTGGAGATAGTGTCGAGAACAAGGCGGCCGGAAGAGTCCGGCCGCTTCAGGTTCCAGGGTGCCGCATCCTTCTTTCGCGTTTTTAGCGAAAGAGGGTGGGGATTTTGACTTTTCCGGCTCTTAATGCGACCCAACGCACGCCCTAACGTGCGACGAATCACAAGGCCGTTCCTCACGTCGGCATAGCATAAAGCGTTCCCGATTCTCAGCACGAGGGGGAACCGCCATGCCCGTCAGAACCATCATCGAGCCCTTCCGCATCAAGAGCGTCGAACCGATTCACTGGACCACTCGTCGCGAACGCGAGCAACTCCTCGAAGCCGCGCACTACAACTTATTCCTTCTCCCCGCTGACGACGTCCTCATCGACCTGCTCACCGACTCGGGCACCGGCGCTATGTCCACTCACCAGTGGGCGGCAATCATGGAAGGCGACGAAAGCTATGCCGGCAGCAGAAGCTTCGACCGCTTCAAGAGTTCCATCCAGGAAATCTTCGGCTACCGCCACGTCATTCCCACGCACCAAGGACGAGCCGCCGAGCGCATCCTCTTCGGTGTCGCCTGCAAAAAGGGAGACGTCGTCCCCAACAACACGCACTTCGATACCACCCGCGCCAATGTCGAATTCGTCGGCGCCGAAGCTATCGACCTGGTAATCGAAGAAGGCAAGCACCCCTCCTCCACGCATCCTTTCAAAGGCAACATGGATGTCGCTTACCTGGAAGCTCTCATCCAGCGCGTAGGCCGCGAACGCATCCCGCTGGTCATGCTCACCGTTACCAACAACTCCGGCGGAGGTCAGCCTGTCTCCATGGAAAACGTCCGCCAGGTGAGCGCCGTCTGCAAGCGCAACAACGTTCCCCTCTATTTCGACGCCTGCCGCTTCGCCGAAAACGCCTGGTTCATCAAGCTGCGGGAAAAGGGATACGAACACAAAACGCCCAAAGAGATCGCCCAGGAAATGTTCCGCTACGGCGACGGCTGCACCATGTCCGCCAAGAAAGATGGCATGGCCAACATCGGCGGCTTCCTTTGCACTAACAACGATCTGCTGGCCCAACAGGAGAAGGATCTTCTCATCCTCACCGAGGGCTATCCGACCTACGGCGGCCTGGCCGGACGCGACTTGGAAGCGATCGCCGTGGGCGTGCAAGAAGCCCTCGAAGAAGACTACCTCCGCTATCGCATCGCCTCGACCGCCTATCTGGGCAATCACATCGCGTCCCAGGGAGTTCCCATCGTCCAACCGCCGGGAGGTCACGCCATCTATCTCGATGCCCGTGCCTTCCTCCCGCACATACCGCCGGATCAATTCCCGGGCGTAGCCCTCGCCTGCGAACTCTACTTGGAAGGAGGCATTCGCAGCGTAGAAATCGGCACCCTGATGTTCGCTCACGCCGCAAAAATGGACTTGGTCCGCCTCGCCATTCCCCGACGCGTTTACACCCAAAGCCATATCGATTACGTCGTCGAAGTAATCCTGGAAGTCTGGAAGAATCGCGAGAAAATCCCCGGCCTGCGCCTGACCGTCGAAGCTCCCTTCCTTCGCCATTTCACCGCTCATCTGGAGCCGATAAGCGTGCTGGCTGGACGACCATGAAGCCTGCCAGACACCGTTTGTCATCCTGGGCGATGCTCTTACCGCGATAGCACTGTCATCCAGTCGGATCACTATAGACCGCATCGTTACGGCTGCTATGATGCTCTCCATGGAAAGTGCATCTGCGTTATTCCGGCACGCCCCCGCACGCAATACGCCCAAAGGGCGCAGCCTGATAGCGACTTTCATCCTTGGGTTCGTCGCGTTCTCTTTCGCTCACTCTCAAAAGGCATGGGCGCAAACCTCGCAGCAACGTTTGGCGCTTGCCGTGAACAAGACCCTCGCACAAGGGAACAACGCTTTCTTGCCACCTCACATTTCCCACCTGCTCGGCATTTCTCCCGATGAGCAGAAGATTCCCGTTAAGCAATTCGTCGAGATGGGCCAGACAGTCAGGGGTTTTGAGGTCTCTGCAGAGAAGCACGACGACATTGTGATCTTCGTTGAGAACCAATCTCAGGGCGAGAGCATTTTTTATCTATTTTCTGCCCGAGGCAGCGCACGCCGAGTGGTATCGGTCAACGCCGGAGTCGGATATGGCCGGGCTCCAACCGCCGCCGATCGCACGAATCTGGCAAAGGAAAAGCAGTATTGGCTGGATCGCCTTGTTCCGGCTGCCCCGTTACCAAACGGCAAACACTAAAAGTCCCGCAGACACAACAGCCGACGCTGATTCTCAGGGAGCGTCCATCCCGGCGCCGCGAGCTTTCCGCCATCGATAGAAGAACGGAACCCCCAGCAGAATGACCGCCAGCCCCAAAGTCGATCGCACCGGCCGCACCATCCACAAGTTCACCGTGAGAGCAATCGCGACCAGCACAAAAATCAGCGGCGTCAATGGATAGCCCCACGCCCGGTAAGGCCGCACCAGATTCGGCTCGACACGGCGCAACCGTAGCAAAGCCACCCCGGTCAAGGCAAAGAAGATCCAGACTGCGAACACGAACAACGAGTACAGTTCCTCGAACGTTCCAGTCAGCGCGAGCACAGTTGCAACCGCTCCCAGAAAAAGGAGCGCTCCGCTCGGCGTTCGGAACGAAGGGTGTATTCTTTCCGCAAACTGAAAGAAGACGCCGTCGCGGGCCATCGCATACGGAATTCGCGCCCCCGTCAGCACCACAACGTGCAACGCGCCAAACGCGGAGACAGCCATCGCCAGCGTGAGCCATGCCGCACCGTGGCTGCCCGCGAACCCCCGCACCGCATCCGACGCAACATGCGGTGATCGAGCTACTTCCGCAAAGGGCAGCACGTGGAAGTACGCAATATTTACCGCCAGATAAAGTCCACCCACAATCAACAGGCCCAGCAGGATGGCCCGCGGAATATTTCTCTCAGGACGCCTGATCTCTTCCCCCAGATCGCCGAGATCGTTGAATCCGTTAAAGGCCCACATCGCGGGAACCAGCGCAGTCAGCAGCGCACGGATCACGCCCCAGCCCATGGGCGACGCATGCGGCACGGCTGCGACAACAGCTTGATGGCCAAGCAACAGCCCCCCGAACGCAATCACCACGATCGTGCCGATTTTCAAAGAAGTCAGCAGCACCTGGATCGCGCCGCTCATCTTCACACTGAAATAGTTGATCCCCGTCACCACCACCACCACAAACGCCGCGAGCGGTTGCGCTGCTGTGAACGTGAATTCCTCGTGCCAAATTCGCCCGGTGAAAAGTGGCGTGTCTACCGCAGGGAAAAAGAATCCCATGAACCGGATGAAGCCGGCCCCCAGCCCCGCCATGGCGACGGGCCGGTCAAGAAACGAACTCATCCACCCGAACAAGAAGCCCCAAAGAGGTCCCAGCCCACGGCCCAGGTAGACGTAAGGCCCGCCCGCCTTCGGAAACGCTGCCCCCAACTCGGCGTAACAGAATGCTCCCAGCAGAACCACCAGCCCACCGAGGACCCACGCCACCAGCACCAGCCCGCTGGATCCTACGGCGCGAGCCATGTCGCTCGATACCAGAAACACTCCAGTCCCGATGGTGTCGCCGATGACAATCGCGATTGCCGCCCATAGCCCGAGACCACGGACCAGATGCGCAGGAGCCAATTCAGATTTTTCCGATTGCCTAGCAGGATTGGTCGCCATTGACGATTCAGAGAGCCTACTATCGGCGTCCAGCAAGGTCAATGAATTGAACCTCTGACATACCACTCAGGCGGACGGCAGGATCTGGCTCTTTGCTGACAGCCCGCGCTATCATCATTTCGCTATGACAGCCGTCAAGTTCCTGTTGCAGGAGTTCCCCTGGCACGAACGGTATCGTGTCTCCGATTCCGAACGCGTGCTCACGCCGGCGCTCGCGCTATATCCCGACGTGATCGCCTCCAACATTCGATGCACTCTCGACCTGCTCGGCGGACATGCAAACCGCTGGCGGGCGCATATCAAGACGGCCAAGCTGAATTACACGCTGCGCATGCTCATCGATCGCGGTGTGCGTTACTTCAAATGCGCTACCACCCTTGAGCTTCTCGAAGCCTGCCAGACAGGAGCGACCGATGTGCTCGTCGCTTTTCCGTTGATGGGTGCAAACACGCTTCGGGTGCGGGAGATCAAGAATCAGCACCCAGGCGTGCGGATTTCGGTGCTGGCAGAGAATGCGGCGCAAGTGCACCAATGGCGTGACACAGACATCGGGACATTCCTCGACATTAATCCTGGGATGAACCGCACCGGCATCGAGCAGAGTTCCAGACAGCATGTCGTTGAACTGGCCCAGACTGTCACAAAGTCGCGAGTCGAGTTTCGTGGGCTGCACTACTACGATGGCCAGTTTGGCGCCGTCGCCGAACCCGACCGAACCAAGGCCGCGCACGCCGGATACGATCAGCTATTGCGTCTTGTCCGCGACATGGAGGCGGCGGGTGTGCACGTACCTGAGGTCGTCACGGCGGGAACGCCAACCCTGCCCTCCTCGCTCGCATATCCTGGATTTGAAAGCGCCAATTTCGTCCACAGAGCCTCGCCCGGCACTGTTGTCTATCACGACGCCACGAGTCTGACCCAGTTCCCCACAGAGTACGGTTACGCACCCGCCGCTCTCGTCATGACACGTGTGGTCAGCCATCCCCAACGCAACATCATCACCTGCGACGCGGGGCACAAGGCAGTCTCCGCCGATGCCGGCGTTCCCACGTGCGTCGTAGTTGGCCATCCGGAACTTGCGCCGCTATCTCCCAGCGAGGAGCATCTTCCGCTCGCAGTGACAGAAGGCGCCACCTCTCCGCAAATAGGGGACATTCTTTATCTGCTTCCCCGGCATGTCTGCCCCACAGTGAACAACTTTGATGCCGCCCTGATCGTGCGCAACGGCCACGTCGTGTCTGTGGAAGAAGTCTCTGCTCGCGGACACGAAGGCCCGCTCCTGGACCAAGCTGTTGTTGGCTCAGAGACTGTGGAATCGATCGCTGGAAGAATGGAAAAGTAGTTCGGACGCGCGAGACGACTCGTCATCCGCGCCCCCACCCGCTATTTGCGGCGCCGAGCCTTCTTCTTCGCCTTCCGCGCAGGCCCTTGCCCGGACTTCTCCGTTTCCAGATAAGCGATGCAGTCGATCTCGATCAGCATCCCCGGAGTATGTCCCAGATCGCTCCCCACCGTAGTGCGCACTGGATAAGGCCTTGTAAAGCGCTTCGCATACACCGCGTTGTAACGTGCAAACAAACTCGTATCGCTAAGGTGAACGTTCACCTTCACCACTTCATGGAGCGTAGCTCCGTCCGCGGCTAGAATCGCTGCAATATTGTCGATCGTCCGCTCCGTCTGCTGCTCAATGTCGCTCCCGACGAGTTCTCCGGATCCCGGATCGATCGGCCCTGTCCCGGTCACAAAGATGAAATCTCCGGCCCGCCATCCCTGCGAATAGGCCCCGAGAGGCGCCGGCGCCTGCTTTGTCTGAATCAGATGCTTGCTCATAGTGTTGTTGCGGGCTGCAAACGCTCGCTGGCTAAGCATCCTAGCACGCAAAGGACCCGAGGGCGCCCCACCCTGGTCGCCGCGATTTTTGCGGAGCAAGGTGGGGGTTTTGACTTCCGAAAAAGGTAAGGACTTAATCCCGGCCACACCGGGCACGTCGAACCCGCAACGAATTTTTCGACCAAAAAGTCCTTGACATCTACTACATATGTAGTAATACTGCACACAGCAATAGGAGATTAAATGGCGGACCCTAAACTCACCCGGCTGGAACTCCAGATCATGGAAACCCTGTGGACCCATGGCAGCGCTTCAATCCGTGAGATTCAGGAGAGTTTCCCCGAGAAAAACAGACCGGCTTACACCACGATCCAAACCACGGTTTACCGCTTGGAAAGTAAGAAAGCCGTCCGCCGCGTCAGGAAGGTCGGCAATTTCCATATCTTCGAAGCCGCGGTCAGTCGCGACATCGCCCAGCGAAAACTGGTCGACGACCTGCTCGCCTTGTTCGGCGGTCGAACCCAACCCGTGATGGCCCACCTCATCGAATCCGGCCGGCTCACGCTGGCCGACGTAAAAGAAGCCGAGAAAACACTCCGCAAGCTTGAGAAGAAGGAGCACTCCTCATGATTGGCGAATATTTTTCTTCTGTGTGGACTGCGATGGCTCCCGGCGTAGCCAATCATCTTTGGCAGTCAACGCTGTTTGCGGTTGCTGCTGGTTTGTTGACCTTGCTTCTGCGCAAGCACCATGCCAGGGCCCGCCACTGGCTTTGGCTGGCAGCCTCGCTCAAGTTTCTGCTTCCGTTTTCTTTGCTGGTCAGCATTGGAAGCTGGCTCTCACCTGCGCCCGCGGCCGCTCGCGCTTCCGCGGTTCGTCCTACTCTCTATTTCGCCATCGAGGAAATCAGTCAACCGTTTAGCCAGATTGGTGTGCGCGCCACCCCTGCGCACGCCCCCTCGATCGCCTCGACGATTTTCTCGCAGCTGACGCTGGCTGTGCTCGCTATCTGGTTGGTTGGATTCTTTGCCGTACTGATTGTGTGGGGTGTGCGTTGGCGGCGAATTTCTGCGGCCATGCGGCAGGCCACACCGTTGTCCCAAGGTCGGGAGATCGAAGCCCTGCGCCGCATGGAGCGCATTGGCGGAATTCGCCGCCCGATCGACATGCTGCTTTCGCGAACTTCACTCGAACCCGGAATCTTCGGCATCGCCCGTCCCGTTTTGTTTTGGCCCGAAGGAATTTCCCAACACCTGGATGACGCACACCTCGAAGCCGTCTTTGCCCATGAGATTTGGCATGTCCGCCGCCGCGATAACCTCTTCGCCGCTCTGCACATGCTGGTCGAGGCCATTTTTTGGTTCTATCCACTGGTCTGGTGGCTCGGTGCGCGTCTGGTCGAAGAGCGCGAGCGTTCTTGCGACGAAGAGGTCGTTGCCCTCGGCAGCAATCGCCAGGTCTATGCCGAAAGTATTTTGAAAGTTTGCGAATTCTGTCTGGGGTCGCCGCTACCTTGTGTCGCGGGTGTCACCGGCGCAGATCTGAAGAAAAGGATGGTTCACATCATGACCGACCGCATATTGCACAAACTCGACTTCGCCCGCAAAGCCCTGCTGACCGTGGCTGCAACATTGGCCATCGCCATTCCCGTAACCTTCGGCCTATTCAACGCAACTCCCAGCCGCGCCCAATCGCAGACTGAAAGCCCCGGTTCTCTTGCGCCCGTCTACTCCTCGGTTTCGGTCAAACCCTCCGCGATTCCGAACGGAGACAACCGGACCCAGATGATGTTCTCTTTGAAGGATGGCAGCTTCATGGCCCGAGGAGTGACTCTTCAAAGGCTGATCGAGATGGCTTACCACGTGCAGCCCACGCAAATCTCTGGCCCTCAGGATCTGCTGAACAAAACCAGATTTGATGTCGATGCAAAACTTGCTCCGGAATATGTGCAGCAGATGTCTGAACACAAGGGCGGCGAAGATCAGAGCATGCTCAGGAGCATCTTGACCGACCAGTTCAAACTGGCGGTGCACTCGGAAGCCCAAAAGGTCCTCGCTTTCGATTTGGTTGCGGACGAAAGTGGTTCGAAACTCCAGGCTGTAGGCGAAGGGGCGGCTCGTAGGTTCTATCTTGGGCGTGGCGAACTTAGCTCTTCCGGCGCTCCGCTAGAGTTGTTGGCCGCTCAGCTGTCGGCGCGCTTGGGCAAACCAGTCGTGGATAAGACAGGCCTCAAAGGGACTTATGCATTCAACCTTCACTGGACACCCGATCCGTCGGAAGAAGAGAATCTAAAGCAATCCGGTGAATGGGTCGCTCCGGAACCCGTCGCGGATTCCAATGGTCCTTCGTTGATGGTCGCCGTGCAAGAGCAGCTAGGCCTGAAACTCGTTCCGCACACCGAGCCCATCCAGGTACTAGTCATTGATCATGCCGAGGCGCCCGCAGAGAACTAGCAGGGCATGATCGCCACGATTTAGCTAGCTAGCACTCAATCTCAAAAGTACCCGCTCTTGCGTTGCTTGCAAGGGCGGGTACCCTGCTGCTCGTATCATGAGATTTTCGGCAGACCCGAAACCCGCGCTGCAGGCAAGTAGTGGTTCATTTTTGAAAATGTAAGAGGCGTCATCCTGAGCGTAGCCGTTCTCCAGGCGGAGCGAAGGATCTCCCGCGAAGACACGCCTGTGGCACGGAAGATCCCCCGCCCGCTGGTGAAAACGCGGGGCTGCAGGATGAAGCCACTGAAGAATGAAATTCAAACTGAGCCACTTCCTGCGGACAGCTTCGTTTGACATCTCCAGTCCCTGGGTATCCAATGGCTCCGCATCCCAAGTAGTCTTTTCTCAAAATCCCGAAACAACCAGAGGAGACATCCGTATGAGGAGAACCTTGATAGGGTGTTCGCTCGTTTTGGTTTCGTTGGCGACTCTTGTCTGGTCGCAGACCG
>DATEHP010000244.1:0-3026 GCA_035279505.1 Candidatus Sulfotelmatobacter sp.
TCGCGCTACAGCCGCGGCAACCGCAACGGCCGGTACCGTGACCTCCGCAAACCGAGCTTTACTCCACCCGACCAAGTGTTTCCAATCGCGTGGACATCGTTGTACGCCCTGATCGCGTATTCGGGATGGCGCGTCTGGAGCGCCGCTCCTTCGCGCGAACGGGATTTCGCCCTGCGCCTCCGGATCTCGCAGCTAGCCGCCAACGCCCAATGGTCGAAGCTGTTCTTCGGCCAGCGTCGTCCGACACTCGCTTTGGCTGATGTCTTCGCGCTGGAAGGCAGCATCATCGGCTACATCGCCGCCGCGCACAAAGTCGACCGCGGCGCCGCGTACGCGTTCCTCCCATATGCGGCCTGGGTCGCCTTCGCCACAGTGCTCAACGCGGAGATTCGGCGCCTGAATCCGCAGCTCAGCTAGCCGTCACGCAATGCGGAGAGGTACCTCGCGGTTCGTCAAAACGCGATTGCGCGGTCCCAGTTCCCGACGGAGCACTGAGAACTGCCCGTCTCTATGGTGAAATAGCTGTGTGCATCTGAAAGACTCTCTCTCCAGGGCTATCGTCCGCCTCACCGCCGAGAACATTCCCTCCCCTCGCATGAACGCCGAGTTGCTATTGATGTTCACCCTGAGCTGCGACCGCGCCTATCTGTTTGCGCATCCCGAACGCAAACTTTCAACAGAAGAAGAATCCAGCTACGAAGCCGCGCTCGCCGAGCGCATCCGCGGCGCCCCCGCGCAGTACATCACCGGCCACCAGGAATTCTGGGGCATGGACCTCATCGTCACCCCCGCGGTGTTGATCCCGCGCCCAGAAACCGAGCACGTCATCGAAACTGTCCTCGAGCTCGGCGCAGCTGAAATCCGAGATCCGAAGTCCAAGGTCCGCATCGTCGACGTAGGCACGGGCTCCGGCTGCATTGCCCTGGCACTCGCGAAAGAGCTGCCCCACGCGAAGATTCACGCCACCGACATTTCCCCCGACGCTCTAAAGATTGCCCGCGCCAACGCCGCCCGCCATCAACTTGAGCATCGCATTCACTTTCATCAAAGCGATTTACTCGGAGGCCTAAAGGGTGATTTTGATTTTGTTGTGTCGAATCCCCCCTACGTCGGTGAGTCAGAAGAGGATCAGGTGCAGTTGGAAGTCCGCCAGTTCGAACCGCGCAATGCGGTTTTCGCTGGGCCGCAAGGAACAGAGGTTATCGCCTGCCTAATCCCGCAAGCCAGGCAACTCCTGCGCCCCGGCGGATGGCTCATCATCGAAATCAGCGGCACGATCGCGGAAGAAGTGCGCAGATTATTGGAGGGCTGGCAAGAAGTGCAGGTCAAGCCCGACCTGCAATCAATCCCGCGAGTAGTGCAGGCGCGAAAGCCGAAGACCTGATACTTACCACCTAAGATCCCATTTACCGCCGCACCGCAGCCGGTTGAATCTCGTCGATATCGACGATGTCTGTCGGGTATTTCCCCGTGTAGCAGGCCGAGCAATACGAGATCTTCTCTCCCTCGCCGCAGGCCTTCTTCAACCCCTCGAGCGAGAGATAAGCGAGCGAGTCCGCGCCAATATACTCGCGAATTTCTTCCACCGATTTGTTGGCCGCGATCAGCTGTTTCCGCGATGGAGTATCAACGCCGTAGTAGCACGGGGAAATCGTCGGCGGACACGAAATGCGCATGTGCACTTCCTTCGCGCCGGCATTCCGGATCATGCGCACAATCTTGCGACTGGTGGTGCCGCGCACAATCGAATCGTCAATCAAAACAACCCGCTTGCCCTCCAGCAGCGACCGCACCGGGTTCAGCTTCAGCTTCACGCCAAAGTCGCGCACGCTCTGGCTCGGCTCAATGAAAGTTCGTCCTACGTAGTGATTACGGATCAACGCAAATCGAAACGGGATTCCGCTCTCCGCCGCATAGCCCACCGCAGCGGTTACGCCCGAGTCCGGCACCGGTACGACAAGATCAGCTTCCACGCCGGCTTCCCGCGCCAACTGTCGCCCTAATTCTTCGCGGCTGGTCTGCACGGGCCTTCCAAACACCAGACTATCTGGCCGCGAAAAATACACATGCTCAAAAATGCAGCTCGACTGCGGTGCCGCCGTCGAATAGAACCTTGAACTGACTCCTTCAGCACTGACAATGATCAACTCACCCGGCTTCACGTCGCGAACGTACTCGGCGCCGATCAAGTCAAAAGCGCAGGTCTCGGACGCGAAAACAATCGTATCCCGCTTCTGTCCCTCCACGGCCGGAATGCGTCCCATTGCCAGCGGTCGAAAGCCGCGCGGATCGCGCACCGCAAAGATGCGGTCATTGCTCATCATCACCAGCGAGAACGCGCCGTCGACCCGGCGCAGAGCGTCCGTCATCGCCTCTGGCAGCGTGTGTTCCTTCGATAGTGCGATCAGGTGAACGATGACTTCTGTATCGCTGTTCGTCTGGAAGATCGATCCCTGACTCTCCAGTCGCGCTCGGACTGTCGTGGCATTTACCAGGTTGCCATTGTGCGCGACCGCGATTGCGCCTTTGTTCGACTGCACCAGGATCGGCTGCGCATTCAAGAGGGCCGAATCGCCCGCCGTGGAATAGCGCGTGTGTCCAATTGCCAGCGTCCCGCCCAGCTTCGCTAGAACTTCTTCGGTGAAGATGTCTGCTACCGAGCCCATCGCCTTGTGTGCCCGTGCGGTCAGACCGTCGGACGTGACGATCCCGGCTGATTCCTGGCCGCGATGCTGCAGCGCGTGCAGCCCCAGATAGGCAAGTTTCTCCGCCTCAGGATGGGCGAAGATCGCCACCACACCGCATTCATCATGAAATTTGTCAGGAATCTGCATTTAGCCCTCGAGCCTCTAGCTCCTAGCTCAAAACGGTTCTTCTCTGTGTTTCTCTGTGCCCTCTGTGGTGAGAGCCTTTGAAACTAATCGACCCCCACTAACTCCGGATCAGTCCGCAGCGCCGCCTCCAGCGCACCATCGTAAGCCCCTCTCAACTCCGTCACTGTAGCCGAGACCGCGGCCTTTCCGTCC
>DATEHP010000245.1:0-2024 GCA_035279505.1 Candidatus Sulfotelmatobacter sp.
CCACGCCGAGTCCGATCAGTACGGCCGCGGCCACGAAAGTTCCGATCGCACCCAGGTTATTGATCCATTTCCCCACGCCAAGTCCGAGGATGTTGAACAGGGTGAGCAGAGCTAACAGAGTGAGTGAAGCTATGGAAGCGAAGAGTTTGTTATCGGCCAGTCCCTGATGCCCGGAACCGAGCACATAGACCGATACGCCGACGAAATACAGCATCACCGTCGGCACGTAGAGCATGTTGTTGGTCCAGTAGCACCAGCCCGAGAGGAATCCATGAAAATCCCCGAAGACTTCCTTGGCCCAGAGATAAACACCACCCTCCCCCGGATAGCGATGGGCGAGTTCGATCACTGCGATTCCCTGCGGCCAAAAGAACAGAAGCAGCGAGATGATCCACAGCCAGACGGTAACGCCACCGTTGGCCGCGATCGACGGGACGACGTTCAGATTGAAGACTGCGACCACAAAAAGCAGCACGAGATCGCGGCGCCCAAGAGCGCGGATCAGGTGCGGCTGTTCGGATTGATTTGCGTTTGACAAAGCTCTCGAAAATAAGCCATCAACCGTCCCTTAGAGCTGACGGCTGATAGCTGAAAGCTGGCTCTCTTAATGCGCCACTTCGGCCGGCACCTGCTCGCTCCGCTCCTGCTGCGCTTTGGTGAGTGACGCGGCGATGTCATCGAACGCCGCTAAATGCTTGTCGATGTCGGCCTCGGTGTGCTGCACAGAAATCGTCCACTGCTCGTCCCACCAGTAGGGCTGCGCCATCACGCCGCGGTTCACCATGCCGAACCAGTAATGACGCCATAAATCGATGTCAATCACTGTCCAGTCGCGGTAATTCACGATTTCCTTCGGATACAGCATGAGTGCACCGTTGGCTCCCGCTTGCGCAATGTAAGCCTGCAATCCAACCTTCGCGATAATCTTGCGATAGCCCTCGGCAAGCTTCTTGCTCAACTTCTCGACGTGCGTGTAGTTGTCCCGGGTGAGCACTTCGCGAAACGTGGCCAGGCCTGCAGCCATCGAGACCGGATTCGTGTTGTAGGTTCCTCCGTGGAATACCTTGTGCTGGCTGATCAGGTCCATCACAGACTTGTGCGCGCCGAAGGCGGCCAGCGGTAATCCTCCGCCAATCGACTTCGCCAGGCAAATCATGTCAGGCATCACGCCAAAGTATTCGCTCGCGCCGCCCCAACAGAGTTTTGCACCCGTCTTCACTTCGTCAAAGATCAGCAGCGCGCCGTTCTTGTCGCAAATCTCCCGCAGCCCTTTGAGAAATCCAGGTTGCGGCATGCACAGGCCAACATTCATAAGGATCGGCTCAAGAATGATCGCCGCAATCTCGCCCGGATTCTCTTTGAATCGGCGTTCAACCGTAGCGAGGTCGTTGAACGTCGCAATCTTCACGTTCTCAATCGCCGCCTTCGGTACGCCAAGACCGCCCGGAACGGCAGTTGGATTATTGATATCGCCGAACTCCGGAGCGTGCGGCTTCACGCTGACCAGTGCGCTGTCGTGCAGCCCGTGATACGCGCCTTCGAACTTGACGATCTTGTCCCGCCCGGTTGCCGCGCGGGCCAGACGAATAGCGTGCATGGTCGCTTCGGTACCGCTGTTGCCAAAGCGGCACATCTCAACCGGAAAGCGGTTGCAGATTTCTTCCGCCAGTTCCCACTCCATATCGTGAGGCATGCCAAACATCGTTCCGGTCGAGAGGCGCTTTTCCACCGCTTTCATCACTGCGGGATGGCAGTGTCCTGCCATCAACGCACCGAAGGTCAGGTTGTGATCGATGTATTCGTTGCCATCGAGATCGCGGAACTTACTGCCACTGGCCTCTTTCACGAAAATCGGCCAGGGATCATAAGCGCGATAGTTACTGGCCACACCCAGCGGAATGCGTTTGAGATTCTTCTTGTGGGCTTCAGCGGATTTGGGCGTGCGGCGCTCGAATGTCGAGAGCTCTTTCTGCAGATCGGGGTACATCGTGGTCTCCGAGATAACTCAGGCCGGCAGTCGCGCG
>DATEHP010000246.1:0-3968 GCA_035279505.1 Candidatus Sulfotelmatobacter sp.
GGTGAGCGTGGACTCTTGACCGATAACCTGAGGTTTGAGTTAGGCGGTTGAAAGAGTGAGTGAAGCGTTTCGAAGTGTGTGCCACGGGCGGGCCACCCTCCCTTCCGTGCGATTCATGGGCTGTGCAGTAACCTGGGATAACGGTCCCGATTTGAGTGTCGAATTTTACCATTTTTGCCGGGCTAGGGACACAATTTCGAATCGCAATGCGCTCCAGGACAGTTGGGGATTCGGACAAATCACAAGCTGCTTACGTAAGGAATCGGAATGCCGATCAGGGCCTACTACAACACTAATATCCCCAGTTTTGTCCATGACGATAATGAACGCATCCTCGGCGTGCTAACTGGGGAGCATCATCACTCGCTCGACGAACAACAACGCTGGGCTTGGCTACAGCAGATCTCGATTCTAAAGACTGCTTTGTCCGATCGTCCGACCGGGTGGATCTTTATGGAGTTCTATATCCCTAGAATGGGTAAGCGCGCTGACGCTGTGTTGGTCATCGAAAACATCGTCTTTGTGATCGAATTTAAGGTCGGAGCGAGCGAACATACATCAAGCGCGTTCGATCAAGTTGAAGACTATGCACTTGATCTAAAGAACTTTCACGAGGGCAGCCATTCAGTTCGAATCGTTCCCGTGCTGGTCTCGACAAACGCCGAATCCAGGCCCATTCAAAAGATTGACTTTGCTCCGGACCTCGTCGCCACCCCAGTAGGGACGAACAAGGCTGATCTGAAATCTGTTATCGATTGCATTTGCGCTAAATGGAACTTTCCTGCCTTCAGCGTCGATGATTGGATGGCAAAAGGCTATAAGCCAACCCCGACGATCGTTGAGGCGGCAGAGGTTCTCTATCGCACGCATACTGTAACCGATATTTCTCGAAAAGATGCTGGCGCCAAGAATCTGCAGGAGACGAGCGCCAGCGTCAGCGCTGTCATTGACAAAGCACGCTTGGGCTGTAGAAAGGCCATTTGTTTCGTGACTGGTGTACCCGGCTCGGGCAAGACTCTAGCCGGCTTGAATATTTCAACGCGACGCTCGGACGAGCATCATGACGAACACGCAGTCTTCCTCTCTGGTAACGGTCCGCTTGTTGAAGTGCTACGAGAAGCTCTCGCCCGCGATAAAGCTCGGCGGGAAGGAATTTCGAAGAAGACGGCTGAGCGCGCCGTGCGCAGCTTCATTCAGAACATCCACCATTTCCGAGACCATTACGTTGGCAACGAAGATATCCCTCTTGAGAAAGTTGTCGTGTTCGACGAAGCACAACGAGCCTGGACTCGCGATCAGGCCGCGAATTTTATGCAACGCAAGCGGGGGCAGGCCGATTTCGACATGTCGGAGCCTGAGTTCCTTATCAGCGTGATGGATAGGCATCCAGACTGGTGCGCGGTCGTATGCCTTGTTGGTGGCGGTCAGGAGATCAACACCGGAGAGGCGGGCGTCTCCGAATGGATTAGTGCCCTTGAAACCCGCTTCCCCGCTTGGGAGGTATATCTCTCGCCGCGTATGGTGCTCCCAGAATATGGAGCCCGGGAGCAGGTAGAGAGGTTCTTGGCGTCCCCGCGGGTTCGTCTAGATGAATACCTGCATCTGGCAGTCTCAATACGTTCGTTCCGCGCCGAGGCACTATCGGATTTCGTCGGCCACCTTATAGCCAACGAGCCAGCGGATGCGCGATCAATCTACGAAAGCGTACGATCTACATATCCGATCTTTCTGACTCGCAACCTCAGTAGAGCCAGGGATTGGCTCCGCGGCCATGCAAGAGGCACGGAAAGATTTGGCCTAGTCGCATCCTCAGGTGCTCAGCGGCTCCGTCCAGAGGGGATACACATCACAAATGAGATCGAGCCGGCAAATTGGTTTCTGAATCCCAGTATGGATGTTCGGTCCTCCTTCTATTTGGAGGATGTGGCGACTGAGTTTTTGGTCCAGGGGCTGGAACTGGATTGGGTGGGAGTCTGTTGGGATGGAGATCTGCATCACAAGGCCGGAACTTGGCGCTTCCAATCCTTCAAAGGCACAAAGTGGCAGTCCATTAATGACGCTCCGAGGCGGCTATACCTAAAGAACGCATATCGGGTGATATTGACTCGTGCCCGGCAGGGTATGATCCTGTTCGTTCCGACAGGTGACACATCAGATCGGACTGGGGTGGACCCTTCGGCTGAGACAACCGAATAAGACACTGTACGCCGTTCGCTGCAAAATCGTCGACCGGCAGGACCACTGTACAGCATTCTGAGCGCAGCCGATGAAGCGGAAGCGGGCTCCGGTGGAGACCGACCCGCCGAGGAATAGCCGGCTGCGACTCATCCGTGCCGATGAGAGCCGGGAGTAGGCGCCGAGCCTGCTCCCGGTTTGTTCTTTACCCATCGGATGGATAGATCGCCGATGCCTTGGAAAACTCATGCGGTCAGCTGCGGCGCAGCCGCCTCCATATTTCTTGCCGCCAGTTGGGCCTCGAACCTGGCCGGGGGCAAATAGCCCAGCGCCGAGTGCAGTCGTTTTTGGTTGTAGACCTTTTCCAGGAAGACGCCGATCTGGGCGCGAGCCTCGGCCAGGTCCCGATATTCGTTGCGATAGACTTCCTCGTACTTGAGTGTCTTCATGAACGACTCGCACTGGGCGTTGTCGTACGGATTGCCGCGGCGGCTCATGCTGATCTGGATGCCGTTGGCTTTGAGCAGATCGGTGTAATCCCCCGACGCATACTGAACGCCGCGGTCGGAGTGATGCACCAGCCCAGCGGGCTTGCGTGCTTTGAGCGCCATCTGCAAGGCCTCGACGGCCAGCGTTGCCTCCAGCGTGCGGCCGAGCGCCCAGCCGATCACTTTGCGCGAGAACGCATCCAGGACCACCGCCAGATACACAAACTCCGTCTCCAGCCGCACGTAGGTGATGTCGGCCCGCCAGAGCTGATCGATGCTCGTCAGCACCATGTCCCGCGCCAGGTTGGGATACACCGGCAGAGCATGATTGGAATCGGTGGTCACGACGAACCGCCGCTTGCGCAGACACAACAGGTTGTCTTCGCGCATCAGCCGCTGCACCTTCTTGCGGTTCACCCGCCAGCCGCGCGCGTCGAGCTCTCGCGTGACGCGGCGGCTGCCGTAGTAGCTGAACTCCAGGGCGATGCGCTGGATCTCATCGCGCAGTTCCATATCCGGGTCCGTCGCTGGCGCTGCGGCCTTCCAGCGATAGAAGCCTGCGCGGCTGACCTCAGTCAGCCGGCAGAGTTCGCAAACCGGAATGGAGATGGCCAGGCTCATTTGATTTTCGACGTGCGGGTAGACAAGCCGCGGGTAGTCAATGCCTGCAGCCTCCGCTGCTCCTCGACATGCTGCAAGCATCCCCGCAAAAAATCGATCTCCACCGCCTGCTGGCCCACCTTTCGTTCCAGCGCAGCGATACGATTTTCATCGGCGCGAATCCGGCCCGGCCCGGTAAACGCCTTGGCGCCAAACTCGCGCAACTCGCGCCGCCAACGGTGCAAAACGTTGGGGCTCACTTCGCAGGCACGGGCCACTTCGGCCATCGATGCCCCCAACTCCAGCCGCCGAACTGCGGCTTCCTTAAACTCGCGCGTGAACTTCCGTCGATTCAGACCCATGACACAATTCTCCATTCGCTGAGAAGTGTGTCTTATTCGCCTGTCTCATTTTTGGGGTCCACTCCAAAGTGACCCTTGAATTCTCTCCAGGCGATCGGATTCAGTTCACGGCTCCCGACCGAAGTCTAGGCGTCGCCAATCGCGACCTTGCCGTCATAGAGTCCATCGGATCTGCGGGGCAGATTACGGCTCGTCTCGACAACAGCCGGCGTCTAGACTTCAACGCCAGCGAGCACCGTCATTTTGACCACGGCTACGCGGTCACAAGTCACAGTTCCCAGGGACTCACCGCTGAGCGCGTCTTGGTGAATGCTGACACCGGAGTTCACCCGGACCTGCTCAA
>DATEHP010000247.1:0-25033 GCA_035279505.1 Candidatus Sulfotelmatobacter sp.
CCACTATCGGCTCGCCGGTCACCTCCGGAACCGTTGCTTCCGGTACAGCCAGCGCCACGTTCGTACTCCCCGGCGGGACAGGTGCGGCCGCTTACACCATCACCGCGGCCTACAGCGGTGGCGGTGGATTCAACAGCAGCACCGACAACACGCATGCGCTCACCGTTTCGCCCGCAGCCACGACCACCACGGCAACCAACGCTTCAGCCAGCTTCAACACCAGCAATCAAAACGTGACGCTCTCGGCTACCGTCACCAGCGGCAGCGGCGCGGTGAACACCGGAACGGTGACCTTCACGGTAATGCAAGGCGCTACCACCATTGGCACGCCGGTCACTTCCGGCACCGTCACAGCCGGTGCGGCTAGCGCCACGTTCGTACTCCCCTCCAATACAGCAGCAGCCACATACAACATCGTTGCGGTCTACAGCGGCACCGCCAACCTCTCTAGCAGCAACGATCACGCGCACACGTTGACGGTAAATACATCTTCGACGACAGCGGCAGCGGTGAACGTCTCGGCAACGTTCAGCAGCAGCAGTCAGAACGTCACTCTCTCCGCGACGGTCACTAGCGCTTCGGGCACCATAAACTCCGGCACGGTCACGTTCACTGTCTCGCAAGGCGGCACCACCATCGGCACCCCAGTTACTTCCGGCACCGTTGCGTCCGGAGCGACCAGCGCCACATTCTCCGTTCCCGCCGGCCAGGCTGCAGGAACCTACACCATCACGGCGAGCTACAGCGGCACGACGAACCTTGCCGCGAGTAGTGACAACACTCATACGCTGACCGTGGGAGCAAACGCCACGACCACCACAGCGGCCAATGCTTCGGCAACCTTCAGCACTGTCGGCCAGAACGTAACTCTCTCTGCGACAATCACGAGCCCCGCGGGCACGGTGAATACAGGAACCCTGACCTTCACTGTTTCGCAAGGTGGCACGACCGTCGGCACACCAGTTACTTCTGGCACCGTTACTTCCGGTGCGGCCAGCGCTACGTATGTATTGCCCGGTGGCACAGCAGTCGGCACGTACAAAATCACGGCGGTGTACAGCGGGACAACAAACCTCGCGACAAGCAGCGACAATACGCACACACTCACCGTGGGCGCGAGCGCTACCACCACGACGGCGGCGAACGCGTCGACCACCTTTAGCTCCAGCAGTCAGAACGTTACGCTCTCGGCCACCGTCACTAGCGGCGGCGGAACGGTGAGTGCGGGAACGGTGACCTTCACGGTTTCACAAGGCGGCACCACTATTGGCTCGCCGGTCACTTCCAGCACCGTTAGTTCCGGGACGGCCAGCGCCACGTTCGTACTGCCCGGTGGCACGGCAGTCGGCACGTACACGATTACGGCTGTATACAGCGGCGGCGGCGGATTCAGCGGCAGCAGCGACGCTACACACACACTTACAGTTTCATCGCAGCCACTCCTCATCCAGACAACGTCACTGCCGGATGGCCAGCAGGGAGTGGCGTACTCGGCGAGTGTGACAGTGACCGGTGGGACCCCACCTTATACTTGGGGAGTCACAGGCGGAGCATTCCCGACTGGTGTCACGATCAACACCACCAACGGTGCGATCAGCGGTACTCCGACTGTTCGCGGAACGTTTACGGTCACCATCGGCGTGACGGACTCCAGCACTCCCACGCACCAAAACACGAGCCAATCGTATACCTTTACAATCGTTGGTCCGCCCGTCGTTTCGAGCGCGAGCCCAGCCACTGGCAACCAAGGCGACACCAGTGACAATATCTTAATCACCGGCCAGTCCACGCACTTCGGGGCGGGCACCACTGTGAGCTTTGGCACGTCCGACATCACCGTTAATTCAGTGACTGTCAACAGTGCGACGAGCCTGACGGTCAATATTTCGATCTCGGCGACTGCAGCGCTGGGTTCGCGCGATATCACTGCGACGACGGGATCGGAAGTCGCGCCCGGAAGCGGCAAGTTCACAGTGCTGCGTGGAGTGCCGGCTGTTACGCTGAGTCCAAACTTCGGCGTGCAAGGCACCAACCCAACCATCACGATAACTGGTTCATACACGACCTTCACGCAGGGTCTCACGACAGCTTCGTTCAGCAGCAACTCGGATATCGTCGCGGGAGTGGTGACCGTCAACAGTCCGACACAGGCAACTGTGCAGCTCCAGATCACTGTTGGAGCGGCGCTCGGACCACGAACTATCACGGTCAACACCGGCAGTGAATCTGCCCCAGGAACATTTACTGTGACCCAGGGCGCGCCGGCGATTGTGTCTGTCACTCCGAACGTGGGCGGTCAGAACACGGCAATAACAGTAGTCGTCAATGCTAACTTCACGAGCTGGGCCAACCTGACGACCGTTATGAAGGTCAGTGGCAACGATATCAGCGTTGGCAGCGGAACCGCTGGAGGATTCGGCCCAGTTACTGTAAACAACGCTGGCCAGCTTACAGCGACTCTGACCATTAGCTCGACGGCAGTGCTCGGCCCGCGCGACATCACTGTCAAGACCAATTCCGAACAGGAATTCTCTGCCGGCGCCTTCACCGTCCAGAATTGCACGACCACAGCGGCTTTGGTGCTCTACTATAATCCCCAGCCCCTGAACGCCGCGACGAACGTGCCGCTCAACGCACGGCCTCGGTTCGAATTCAATGGGCCGCTCGATCGAACCACAATTAGCTCGGCAAACACATACATCATTGACAGTGTGACTGGGCTACAGGTGCCCAGCACCGTTAACGTAGACCCCTCCGGCAAGATCGTTACCGTGACTCCGGGCCAGTTGATGGCCGTTGGCCGACTGCAATACGTCTATCTCGGTTACAACACGGTGGCTAAAGATGCTTGTGGGAACCAGTTGTCAGCCTTCAACGAATTCACCACTTCGTTCTCGCCGTCTGCACTAGGGCCCAGCGTATCGCGGACGAGCCCCGTCAACAACGACTCGAGTGTTCCAACCAACACCCAGGTCGCCCTACAGCTCGACAAACCGGTCGATCCGCTTAGCGTGGCGAACGGACTTGTGGTTTCCACGGGTGGCACGCCCGTTCCGGGAACGTGGGCGCCTATGTTCGGCAGCGACTTCGCGCGCATCGTCTTCACACCAGGCACCACTTTGACCGCGGGCGTGCAGTATACGGTCACCTACAACTCGCAACTGCTTGACGTTGCGGAGAATCCTCTCGTGAACCCGGGCAGCATCGTCTTCACGACGGGCACGGCCACCGATACAACCGCCGGCACGGTAACCTCCACCGATCCGGTGTTCAACGAGACCAACGTCGGCACGAACATTCAGCCCACTTTCGACCTCGACAAGATCATCGACCCGATCAGCGTCGATTCCGGGGACGCTTTTATCCAGAATGGCAACACCGGCAAGACCATTCCCAGTACGGTCACCGTGTCCGCTGACCGGATGCACGTGACGATTACCCCGAATTCACCGCTTCAAGGTGGTACCCAGTACTACGCCTACTTCGGCTATGGTCATCAGTCCTTCGATTTGGCCGGAAACGCCATCGGCGCAACCTACACCTACTTCTTAACTGGCACGGGTTCCGACACCACCCCGCCGACGGTCACCCAGATCAGCCCGCCAACGGGCGCAACCGGCACTCCGGTGAATACTGTCGTTACCGCTGTGGTGAGCGATGTGCTGGATCCAGATTCCGTGAACAACACATCCATCACCGTAACGCCCCATAGCGGCGGTACACCCTTCCCCGGGACAGTAACCCTCAGCGCTGATCAGCAAACCCTGACTTGGACACCTACAGGGAATACCGCGCCATCAACTCAGTACGACGTTACCGTCAGCGGCTTCCGGGATACTGAAGAGAATCTTGTGACGCCGTTCCCCAGCACCTTCACAACGAGCAGCAATGGCACTCCGGTTGCCAGCACGTTCGGCCTCAGCTCCTTCTCCCCCTCGCCGAACGGAGTAACAGGCCAAGCTAACAATGTGCCGATCGTGCTCAACTTCACCAGAGTCGTCGATCCCACGACAGTTAAGAACATCCGGGTCTATCTAAACACTGGATACAACATCGCCGGAACGTGGACGGTAGATTCCGTCAACGGGGGCATGGTGACGTTCAATCCGGCCGGATTCTATCCGGCGAACGCGACGATCAACTGGTACACGCAATGCCAAGTGCGGGACCTTGCGGGAAACACGGATACTTGCAACTCGGGAAGCTTCACAGTCGGCAACTTCACGGATACCACGGCCCCGACGGTCACCGTGACGCCTCCGGATGGCACTACCGGCGTCGGGCGCAATCAGGCCGTAGTGTTGAGTTTCAGCAAGTCTATCAATCCAGCCACGGTCAACGGCAACAACATTCAATTGTTCGTTGGCGACACGCCGGTGGCATTCAGCCTGATCTTGTCCTCAGACAATCGCAGCGTCACGCTGACAGGCAGTCTGCCGCCCGCGGCAAACATCGCGGTAGTCGCAACACCATTCGTGACCGATTTCAGCGGCAATGCACTCGTTGGTTTCGAGAGCCACTTCACGACGGCGCCGGATCTTACGTTAACTTCGCCGACTGTCGGGGTACAGCGGCCTGCGAACGGCGCAACGGGTGTCTCGCCGAACGTGGCCATCACGATATTTACCAACGGCAAATCGCTCAACCCCTCGACCATCACCTCCAATTCCGTGCTCGTATCTCATAACGGCGTGCTCATCAACGGAACAATCAACATCTTCGGCGACGGCCACGCCATCGAGTTCGTGCCCAGCCAGAATTTCAACTACGGCGACATCGTGCAGATCTTCTTGAGCAGCGCGATCCTGGACGTCGACAGCAACCCGTTCACGGTTTACACGGGCACGTTCACAATCGCGCCAGACCCAGCGAGCGTCGGGCCGAATCCGGTTGCGTCCAACCCGAACCCGGAATACAACGCGACCAATGTGCCTCTCAACATCATCCCGCAGATCCGGTTCGACCAGGCTCTCCTGGCCTCGACCGTGAATTCTTCCACCGTCTCCCTGCTGCTCAACAACAGCACTCCAGTAGCTGGGATCGTGTCTCTGCTTGGAACCGACACGATTCAGTTCGCGCCGTCCTCCCCATTAGCTACAACCCAGACCTACTATCTACATCTCGACACCATCACGAATACCGCAGGAAAGCCGCTGGCCCAAGGTACCAACACCTACTATATGTACTTCACCACGGGCACGGCCACCGTCGCGACGGTTCCGACCGTCCTGACGGTTTCGCCCAGCAGCGGGACAACGAACGTTGGCATCAACAGCCTAATTTTTGCCAAGTTCAGCAAGCCCATCGATCCGATCACTGTTTCAGGAGCGAGCGTCCAGGTTACCGGAGGCAGCCAGACGGCAATCCCGCTGACCATGAGCTTCAACGCGACGTTCGATACGGTGTGGATCACGCCGCAGGCGCCATTCCCAGCAACCACGCCGATCACCATCAAGATCAATGGCGTAACAGATCCGCAAGGAAACGCGGTCACACCTTGGACGAGCACGTTCAATACTGGGAACGGGCCGGACTTGGATCAGCCAACCGTGCTGCACTTCAGTCCGCCGTACGGCACTCTGAATGTCCCAACCAACACGGCAATCACCGTGCAATTCAGCGAGCCAATGAACACGGCGACGATCTTTGACAACCCGCTGACAACGGGGACCTATCTGTACGACACTGTTACCGGTCTACACGTGCCAGGCACCTATTTGTTCAGCGCGGACCTCACGACGCTCACGTTTGTGCCGAACGCGCCGCTCTTAGTGGGTCGTGCGTATTATTTCTATGCCTACAACACGTATGACCTCGAGGGGAACGTTGGCAGCGATTTCGAATACTTCGTCACCTCCTTCACCACGAGCGCGACAATTCCGGCGGTCGTAAACACCAACCCCGAAAGTAGCGTGACGGGAGTCCCGACAAACACCCTGGTCCAGGTGCAGTTCAACGAACCAATCAAGCCGGAGAGCATCGCCCTGGTTCAGGTGCTCGACGGTGGCACTCCAGTCTCTATGACCCCGTCGCTGTCCGCAGATGGCCTGGTGGTCAGTTTGACTCCGAACGCGCTCTTGACGCTAAACCACACGTACACCATCTCCGTGAGCGGCGTGCAAGACTACGCCGGCCACACGCAGTCCGGCCCCTACACGAGCACGTTCACGACTGGGCCGACGATTGATCTCGTTCACGGCTCGGTGATATCGACTGACCCTGTGTCTGGTGAAACGGGGGTTGGCACAAACGTCGTCCCGACGTTCGACTTGGACAAGCGCGTCAATCCCTTCACCGTTGATTCGGGGAACGCTTCCATCAGTGACTTCAGCACAGGCAGAAGGATACCCAGCACCGTAACCGTGTCCGCGGATCGCATGAGCGTGAAGATTACGCCCTCTGCGCCCCTGCTACCTAACACGTACTACATTGCATACTTTGGCCAGGGCAACCACAACGCCTACGACATTGCCGGGAACTACTTCAATTCGACGAACATACAATTTGTTACCGGCACAGGGTCGGACACTGCTGGACCGGCGGTAACCAAGATCAGTCCGCCGAGCGGCACTACCGGCGCGCCCGTGAACACGCAGGTCGTGGCTGTTGTAAACGATCCCGTTGACCCGGACACCGTCACCAACAGTTCTATAACCGTGACACCCAGCGGCAGCACCATCCCTGTGCCTGGAACTGTGACGCTCTCCAGCGATCAGCTGACTTTGACTTGGGTGCCTTCGTCGAATCTTGCAGTCTCGAAACTCTATAACGTCAGCGTGGGCGGCTTCCGCGACGCGGAGCAGAATCTGGCTACTACCTTCCCCAGCACGTTCACCACCGGAACCAATGGCTTGCCTGTTGGATCCGGTTCGCTGACATTTGTTTCCTCCTCGCCTGCGCAAGGCGCTGTTGGTCAACCCAACAACGTACAGATCAATCTGACCTTCAGCGAAACGCTCGATCCCACGACTGTGCCCAATATCCACGTGTATCTCAATAATTTCTCCGTTCCCATCGGTGGGACCTGGGTTGCGAACGGCAATCAAGCTACCTTCACGGTGGCAGGCTTCTATCCCGCCAATTCAACCATCAATTGGTACACGTTCTGTCAGGTGCGCGATCTTGCGGGGAACACCGACAACTGCGCCTCTGGCAGTTTCACTACCGGCGCCACTGCGGATACCACCGCGCCTGTCGTCACGTCCGTTACGCCGCCCAACAACGCGACGAACCTTGGACCACAGACGGTCATAACCCTCAACTTCTCAAAGTCGCTTAACCCCAATACGATGAGCAATAGCAATATCACCCTGCTTGTGAATAACACTCCCACGAACTTCGGGCCGACGATTTCTAACGACGCTCGCTCCGCCTACTTTAACTTCCCGCTCAACCCCTCAACCACGTATACAATCGTGGCCACTTCCGACGTAACTGACCTATCCGGCAATCACCTGACGTACTTCCAGAGCCAGTTCACTACCGCTCCGCAAATCTCCCCGACCGGTCCAGTCGTGGTGACACAACGCCCGGCCAGTGGGGCGACCGGTGTGCCGCCAGCTACGGTCATTACTCTGTTTACTAACGGCAGCCCGCTCGATCCCGCGACCGTTACCAGCAACTCGCTGCGGATCTCGCAAAATGGCGTACTGATCCCCGGGGCCGTCGCGGTGACCGGAAACAACCAGGCCATCGAATTCACGCCCAGTTCCAATTTCAGTTTCGGTGGAGTCGTGCAGGTTTACATGGATACGACGGTCACCGACGTGAACGGTGTTCCGCTGCCGGGGGTGTACACCAGCTCCTTCACGATCGGGGGAGACCCGGCCACGGTCGGACCGAATCCAGTCGCAGTTAATCCCAATCCTGAATACGCCGCAGCAAATGTGTTTACAAACGTGGTCCCGCAGATAGCTTTCGATCAACCGCTACTGCCTTCGACTGTTAACGGGACCAATGTCACGCTGCTGCTCAATAACGACCCTGGGACACCTGTCGCGGGCGCTGTGTCACTAGTGAATGGCAATATAGTTCAGTTTAAGCCGTCAGCCGCATTGACTGCCAACTCAACCTACTTTTTGAATTTTAACGGGGTGACGAACACGTTGGGAACGCCGCTGGGTAACGGCTACTACATGTATTTCACCACGGGTACAGCAAGTAGCTCGACCATTCCAACAATCGTGGCGGTCGGCCCTCCAGACGGCGCGACCGGAATAGGCATAAATGCCGCAGCCGTCATCACCTTTAACAGCGCCATTGACCCGATCACCGTGAACGCTTCGACAGTCACGATCACTGGCGGCGGCCAGACCGTAGTGCCTTCGACCATCAGCTTCAACACCGGCACGAACGCGTTCACCACGGCGACGATCACGCCACAGGCGCCGTTGCCGCTGGGCAAGATAATGACCTTTACAATCAGCGGCGTGACCGATCCAGAGGGCCATGCCGTTACCACGCAAACCACGCAGTTCACGACTGGGTCAGGCCCGGTCCTGACAGCGCCCACTGTCGTTTTGGCCAGCTCTCAATCCGGCGACACCATCGCGACGAACGCATCTTACAGCTATGAATTCGACCGGCCGATGGATCCCGGCACGGTTAACAACCAGACGTTCTACCTATACGACACCGCCGTGGGCTACATGCCGGGAGTCGGAACCGTCACGCTCGCTTCTGACATGAAGACGGAAACCTTGGTCCTGCCGCCCGGAACCCTGATTGCCGGCCACCTGGTGTTCGCCTACAGTGCTGGTGCGCAAGACCTGCAGGGCAACGTGCAGACACCATTCAACACCGCCTATCAAACCGTCGGCTCGACCTCGGACACCACGCCTCCCGTCGTTCTGGAGACAAATCCGCCCGCAAGCCTTACCACTGGCATACCGCTGAACGTATCTGTTCAGGTCGAGTTCAGCAAGCAGATCGCACAGAACTCGGTTGCAGGAATACAGTTGCTGCAAGGCGGGAGCACGCTCGTGCCCGTTACGTATTCGTTCTCGCGGCTCAGCCAGGTAGTGACGTTGACGCCCAACGTCCCGTTGTTGCAAGGTACGTCCTATGCGCTCTCGATCTCCGGAGTCACCGATACGAACGGCAATGTGTTCTCCGGAACGTATACGCAGACTTTCATGACCGGAACAGCCATAAAGCTCGCTCTTCCGCAGCTCCTGTCCTTTTCTCCATGCTGCGGACAAACTGCGCCTTCTAGTCAGCCGGCGATTCAGATTGTATTCGACTCGCCGATGAATCCGCTGACGTTCGACACGGCAACCGGAAACGCGGTGCTCGAGCTGACCAGCACCAGTGCGATTGTCTCCACAGGCGTCAACATCTCCGCTGATTTTAAGACCGTGACGCTGACGCCGTCTGGGCCTCTTACGAGCGGCGCGTCGTATACGATTCTTGTCAAATACGGAGGGGTAAGCGATATGGCCGGCAACATTCTCTACAGCTCGGCCAGTACAACCTTCATCGCTCCATAGCCTTGGCAAAGCGGTCTTGCGCGAGTTGGCCGGGTTCTGCTCTCAAGCAGAATCCAGCCGGAAGAGCCACGAGCGTTTGCGCAGTTCGGAAGCGTGGTGCAAGCGATTTGTTTCGTGTCTTTTTTGAATGCCAGCAGACACGCGGATCTCGTCCGCCCGGATCGCGCCAGAATGCTTGCCTTGTTGGATTAGGCGTTTTCGGAGCGGGCGATGCGATCGAACCCAACTCTTACGCTCTACATGCTATTAAATATACTGGCATCCCTTGTCCGCGGCCGCCGCTGTCCATGACCAGGCTCGATTGCGTTGGTTTGCCATCCCCGTTAGTTCGCGTAAAGGTGTACGGAACGGCCTCATTGCCGGTGCGGTCGAGTTTGAAGATGGTTCCATTGCAGCTTGCGCCGTCCAACGACAGTGGTTCCTTACAGGTTACCAGCGCCTTCAAGTATTACACATGTAACAGACCACACCCATCACCGTTTGTTTGAAACTGTAGGAGTCAAGAGGGCAGGCATTCAAGTTCCCTACGCAGTTTACCCGATGAGGAATTACTGCGTCCCCCCAATTGGCAGCCAATCTGATTAATGCTATCCAAATATTGGAGATGCCCAGATGGGAACGCTTTTGCGTATGACCTGGCGAGACGGTTCCTCAATCCAAGTACGCCAGAGGCTCCGCTCTGGCTGGTGGAATATGCAGATTGCGCCAGGTACGCGCAAGGACGCGGCTCTCCGGAACCGTAAACGAGCTGTCCATGAACGCGCCGCCCAGCTGTAGAAAAAGAAAAACGTTCGTTCGGGGCAGCCTGGGGAAACTATGCCGGTACCTACTGGCCGATTTGAAAAGCGAATTGCGAGGGCGGTGACGGTAGACATTCGTCTCGAGGGCGAAGGAATGCCTAAGAAGGCAAAGACACTAACGGAAAACGTGAGTCCTCGTGGTGCACGAGTTCTTACGGACCGAAAGTGGCGGCCGGGGCAGCGCGTATTGGTTGTTTTTTTCGAGGAGGGCATCCAATCGCAAGCGCAGATCGTTTACTGTCGGCGTTTGCGAGAGAAGAAGTTTGCTGTCGGGCTGGAATTGTCCTCCCCGCTGGCGTTGTAGCTAGACCTTGGTTGCATGGCGTTCCAGATTCAGGAAGCACCACCTGGGAATCTTGGTGTTGGCAGGTTCCACGGAAAATGGACTCCAGCGGAGTTCAAAAGCAGTCGATACATGCCTCGGCGTTCTCGAAAGTCCATTGTACCAAAGGAAAAGACACCAACGGGGCAGCCAAGGCTCCAACATACTTTGGCGCAGGATCCAGGTGTCTTAGACTCCAACCGGAAAACGGTGCGCCTCGCCCTGTCGTAATTTTGAGATTCGCGACTTGTCCAGGCACTGCAGGCACCTGAAAGGTGTCCAGAGGGAGTGACAATCCTAGTCCCGTGGCCTTAAGGTAGGCTTCCTTACGAGTCCACCGGCAAAAAAAGGCCTCCGTGCGAATGGCCGGGCTGGTGCCACAAAACTCGAGGAATTCGGAAGGAGCAAAAAAGCGCCTAGCGAGTCGCTCAGCATCGGGTAGATCGCGCATGTATTCCAGGTCGATGCCCAGTTCGTGATTCTTGCAAAAAGCAAAGAGCACGCGATCTTCCGAGTGGCTAACACTAAAGTGCACAGGGCTGTTCTGCAAAAAAGGCTTACCCTGCGGCCCATATTCGATCTGTATCTCGGCAGGTCTAAGCCCAAGATAGCCGGCCAAGATAGAACGCAACAGTCCGCGGCAAATAACATAGGATTGTTTGTGCTTGTCAAAACGCAGCCGAGTGGCTTTTTCAGTTTCGTCCGGGGACAAGGACTCATACAATTCGCGGAAGCAGTCCTCTCCTGCAGCGATACGCCCATTCCATACGTGGATCTCGTCTGCTTTCATCTGCAAAATGTGGCACCACCGCTCCTACAAGTTCATGAGTCCTGCAGGCACAATTTCAAAGTCTCGGCTAACGAATGACAGAAAGGCTCGACTAGCATGCCTTTGGGATAAACGGGGAGTTGATAAACTTCTACGCCATGGCGCGCAATTTCACTCCACCCGAAGCTTGCATTTGCCAGGCCCAAGAAATGTCCTTTTGGCCGGATGACAGCCACACGACCGTCATAAGGCTGGGGCAGATACTGAAGCGCAGCTTCATCGTTGACCTTCTTTATGACCAAATGCGGAAAGCTGTTCTGCGTCTTCCAGCCAGAGGCACGCCGGAGAACGTGACCTGCGGCTTGCAGCCGGATCCGCAGCCTGGTCAGTTCGATATCGACTTTTTCTCTTAGAAACTTTCCGCGGTCTTTCCATGGAAGCGAAGCGAAGTTAGCGGCGTGAAACCACAAATTCTGGAAGAAGTGCAAGGGCGGCAACAACTTCGAATTTGAAATCGTGCATGGATTGTAAGTATCGAGCATGACCACGAGTCCGACTTTCTTACCCGCCGTACTTAGCTGCCGTGCCATCTCAAGGGCGATGATTCCTCCAAGGCAGTAGCCCCCCAGCAAATACGGACCGTCCGGTTGTACGATCATTACCTCTTTTATGTATTCGGAGGCCATGTCGTGAATCGTGGTGTTAAGTCGTCCATCACCATTTAAACCTTGTGATTGCAGGCCATAAACTGGTTGGTCCGGTCCGAGAAAGCGAGTTAGATTCCGGTACAACAAAACGTTTCCCTCGGCACCGTGGACCAAGAATAACGGGGTACGTGACCCGAGGGGTTGCATGGGCACAAGCGATGACCACGATGAGCTCCAGCCCTCCCTGCGGATCAGTTTGGCAAATGTTTCGATCGTCGAAGCCTGAAAAAGGGCCGCGAGAGGCAGGTTCCTGCCAGTCAGCTTTTGGACCTCGGAAACCATGCGGACGGCCGCCAGCGAGTGTCCACCCAGCTCAAAAAAATTGTCGTTTAGCCCAACTCGCTTCACTCTTAAGATCTTTGCCCATATCTTGGCGAGCGCATGTTCAAGGGGATCCTGAGGCGGCACAAACTCACCCTGGGTTTCGATGGATGGCCCGGACGGGGGCGGCAATGCTTTTCGATCAATCTTGCCGTTGGGAGTCAGCGGTAATTTGTCCATGAGAACGACGGCTGACGGGAGCATGTAGTCTGGTAGTTCTTTCTTCAGATAGGTCCGTAGATCATTGCTGTCCGGCGCCGATCCGGGCCGCGATTCGAAGTACGCGACCAAGATTTTGTCATTAGGGGCTCGCTCACGAACGACGACGACACAGTGACTCACCGCCTCATGGCGGCTGAGCACAGCTTCGATCTCCCCCAACTCGATCCGGAATCCGCGGACCTTCACTTGAGTATCGCTGCGGCCAAGGCATTCGACACTCCCATCAGGGAGCCATCGCGATAGATCGCCCGTGCGATACAGACGGGAGTTCGGCTCAAAAGGGCTATCGATGAAACGTTCCCTGGTCAGCTCAGGACGACGCCAATAACCGCGCGCCAGGCCCGAACCACCTATGTACAGCTCGCCTACGACTCCCGCGGGAACAGGATTGCGATGCCGGTCGAGAATGAAGAGTTGAGTGTTGGCGATCGGGCGACCACAAGGAATCGCCCCGTCGGCGGAGGCGACCCGGTGAATCGCTGACCAGATCGTGGTTTCCGTCGGGCCGTACATATTCCACAATTCCGCGCAGCGGGCGAGAAGCCCTTGTGCCAGAGGACGGGACAGAGATTCGCCGCCGCAAAGAACTTTCAGGTTTGGTGAACCTCGCCAGCCGGCATCGATCAGTGCCTGCCAGGTAGCCGGAGTGGCCTGCATCACGCTGCAGCGGGAATCACGCATTCGGGTCATTAGCAGAAGGGGGTCACGAGCCTCTTCACGGCTGGCGATCACAACCTTCCCGCCGCTGACGAGTGGAAGATAAAGCTCGAGCCCCGCAATGTCGAAGGACACGGAAGAAACAGCCAACAACACATCCTTGGCGGTGAAGCCCGGCTCGCGTAGCATGGAAAGCATAAAATTCACGAGCGCGGAATGCTGGATTTCTACGCCCTTAGGTTTGCCAGTCGAACCAGAAGTGTAGAGAACATAGGCAAGGCTTTGCGGGCTGGCGTTCAGCACTATCAGGTTTTCGGCACCTTGCTTTGCGATTTCTGGCCAGTCAGAATCCATGCGGACGACCAGTCGCGGGCGGACCGATAGATCTTTGTCGACTTCGCGGTGAGTGACCAGCAGAAACATCCCGCTGTCTTCTACCATGTAGGAGAGGCGGTCTGGTGGGAAAGAAGGATCCAAGGGCACATAAGCGCCCCCTGCTTTCATGATCCCAAGCAGGGCCACTAACATTTCCAGCGAGCGCTCCATGAAAACGCCGACCAAAATATCTGGGCCGACGCCCAGTGTCCGAAGGTGATGGGCGAGGTGATTGGCCCGCGCGTTGAGTTCGCGATAAGAAAACCGCAGGTCCTCGAACTCTGCCGCCACAGCATCTGGAGTTTTCTCGGCTTGTGCCTCCACGAAATCATGCAGATATTTGTCCTTCGGATAGTCGACGAGTGTTTCGTTCCAATCCGACAGGAGTTGCCTGCGTTCGGTTTCTGTAAGCAAGGGAAGTTCTGAAACGCTGGAATCGGGGTTCGCTAGTCCTCCCGCGAGAAGCTCTTGCCAGTGCTCCACCATCCTGGTGACGGTCGATGCGTCGAACAAATCGGTGTTGTACGTGATAGGGCCCGAAATGGCATCGGAACGCTCATCGATAACGATCATCATGTCCAGTTTTGACGTGCCATTCGAGACCTCTTCAGTCGCGAGACTCCAGCCCGGACAGACCGCTGCCAATTGCGGTTGTTGCGACAGAATGATTTGGAAAATTGAATTGCGGCTTGGATCGGGCCGCAGTTGCAAGCTTTCGACGACCTTTTCGAAGGGGACTTGCTCATGGGTGAGAGCATCGAGCACCACGAACATGACACGCTTCGTTAGCTCTCGAAACGTCGGATTGCCGGAGAGATCCACGCGCAGAGGGAGCGGATTGACGAAATCGCCGATGAGTGGTTCAACCTCAGGCCACCTTCGGCCTGCCGAAACACTGCCAATCACGATGTCCTCTTGTGCGGTATAGCGGTTCAGCAAGGCAACATAGGACGCCAGCAAAGTCATGTAGGACGACACGCCCTCTTGCCGGCAGAAGGCTCTTAAAGCCGGAATGACTGCCGGATCGAAACTGAATCGCTGCACGGTTCCACGATGCGTTTCATAAATTGGCCTTGGGCGGTGGTTAGGCCAGGGGAGAACGGGCAACTCACCGCAAAGCTTTTCGTGCCAGAAAGAGATCTGATTTGACCAGGTTTCGTCGGCAAATGTTTTTTGCTCCCAATAGGCGAAATCTCCATATTGCAGGGATGGCTCCGTGAAGGGCGACGGTTTGCCGACAGAAAAAGCCTCGTACAGCGCCGACAATTCCGGTAAAAAAACACGATAAGCGCTAACCGCATCAAACACTAGCTGGTGAAAGGTCATATAGAAGCGGTATTCCGCCTCACCGAGACAAACAAGGATGGCGTTCAGGAGTGGCCCGTTCTTTAGGTCGAAGGGCTTTCGCGCATTCTCCGCGGCCAGTCGTCTCGCTTCCGTATCTCTCTCGGATTCCGGCATGTGCCGAAGATCGGTAATCTCCAAGGGGAATCTATCGGGGGCCGATTGAACAACCTGGATGGGACTCCCGTCGATCGCGTCGAAAGTGGTTCGCCAGATTTCGTGCCGGCGAAGTATCTCAACCATGCAACGTTCGAGCACGTTCACATCAAGCGGTCCCAACCTGTAGATGGTGATCGCCTCATTGTAAATGGGAGTGTCGCCAGCCATCTGGGAGTGCAACCACACTTGTTGCTGCGCAAAAGATAACGGAACAGGTGCATTGGCTGGCCGAGCTGGAATTGTAGGTCTTGCATCAGGCTTGCGCGTTGCATGTCTTCTGACATATTTCTCAAGCAGCGCCTGCTTGGCCTGGGAGAAGCGCATGGTTTCGAGATTTGGTTGCGTTTTTTCCAAGGTCATTTCCTGAGGAGTTCAGAAATAGTCTTCCGTGGCTCTGCGGCTGCTGCCTCAAGGAGCAACTTCAGGTCGTCAGTCATAAGGCGGATCGTTTCGACATCGAACAGATCAGGATTGTATTGAGTGCGGAATATCAAGCCCTGGGGCCGCTCGTTAAGCTCAAGATACAGGTTCCACCGGGCTCCCCCGCTTTCGACATCCATGAATGTTTGATCCCAACCAGGTCCAAAATCGGGCACACGGGGCGCCAAAGAAATTACCGCATCGAACAGCGGTTTCTCGCGACTGGAGCTCCCGCTGACCCGCTCCTCAATGCGATAAAATGGCACATCGTCATTCGCAACCGCACCGGAAACAACCTCCCGAGCTTGCTGAAGCAGATGATGAAAAGTCATAGTCCGCTCAATGCTAAACCGAAGCGGTACTGGATTCAGAAAGCAACCTAGTAGCTCTTGAACTTCTTGCCGTTCCCGGCCAGCAGGAGCCAAGGTCCCGACAATGATGTCGTTCTGTTTTGTGTAGTAGTGCAACAAGAGGATGAAACCAGCGAGGAGAACCATGAATAGTGAAACCGATTCGTCCCGGCAAACTATCCGCAGCTTTTCCGCCAGATCCCTTGGCCATTCGCCCGGAACTATTGATCCTCGGTAGGTCTGCATTGCAAGGCCCGGACGGTCACGGGGCCACTGCAAAGCCGGGAGCTGTCCCGACAGCCGTTTTCTCCAATAATTCAGTTGCTGCTCAAGAATCTCTCGCCCCAGAAACTCCTTCTGCCAGCTCGCAAAATCTCCATATTGAATATTCGGTTCCGGGAGAGGCGAAGGACGGCCTTTGGCGAAAGCCTCATATAGCTTGATTAGTTCAAAGGGAAATACACGGAAAACCGAGACGCCATCGACAATGATTTGATGCATGGTTGCATGCACTCGATGACGGGTGTCGTCCAAGTGGACGAGGCTGACCCGGAGTAGCGGACCTGTTTTGAGGTTGAACCCTTCGCGGGCCTGTTCTGATGCCAATCGGAGTGCTTCGTCTTCCTTTCTTGATTCAGGCACAGTGCTGAGATCATAGGTGCTAATCGGAAAGGCTTCCGGCGCCGGGCGGACCATCTGAGACGGCTGACCATCTAGAATTTCAAATGTTGTTCTCCAAACTTCGTGTCGCCGCACAATCTCTGTGAGACTACGTTGCAACGCGCCCTCGTCGAGCGGGCCCTGTCGATGGATGGTTATCGATTCATTGAAAAAAGGAAACTTGCTGACGACGTCAAGATCCCGACGCCAAATTTCTTCTTGTGCGATCGACAACGGGATAAGCCCGGAATGGTTGCGACGACTGATCGGCCCTGAACCTGCTTGTCTAGCAGGCTTCTCGCGACTTAGAAGAGAATCAAGGAGGCGTCGCTTTGTTTCAGAAAGCTGTCCAATGGATGCAACTGGTTCCAAAGCTCTAGTCCCCCGCGTGTGGCCTGGCTATGCGCTCCGAAACTGCCATGCAGCTCTCGTTTCGTTCAGAATTAGCGAACTTGATGTGCAGAGTGCGCAAACCACGAAGTCCGAGATTTGTCCGCCAGACCAGAGGATTCTCGTCGAGCGACCAATCAGGGAGTCTGCGCACCATTTCTTCAAAGCAGACTTGAGCTTCGATGCGGGCAAGCGCCGCGCCAAAGCAGAAATGCGCCGCCCATCCGAAAGAGAGATGACGGTTGTCCTTGCGCGTAATGTCGAATCGATTGGGCTCCGGGAAGCGTTCTGGGTCGCGGTTTCCGGCGGCCATCACGGCGATGGCGGCTTGACGTTTGCGAATCTTCTTACCTCCAAGTTCCACGTCGTACGGCGCGAGACGCGCGGTGTGCTGGCTCGGCGGCTCATAACGGAGCATTTCCTCCACGGCTGAGGGTATCAAGGTGAGATCGGCTTTCAGTCGTTCAAGTTCATGCGAGTGCCGCAACAGCGTGAGCACGCCATTGGCAATCAAATTTGTGGTTGTCTCCTGACCACCAACCATGGTGACGATCGTGTTTGCAATGATCTCTTCCTCGGTAAAGCGATCTCCATTAATTTCCGCTGTTATAAAGGAGTGAATGAGTCCTTCTCGCGGATGCTTCTTGACATCCCGGATCGCCGATTCGAAATACTTCGTCATTTCCTCGACAGAACGACGAACCCGTGGAAAGTGATCGGGATTATGCTGAAAGTTCCCGAGCATTTCGGCGAAATCCTGCGACCACATCTTCAATTGAGGAGCATCTTCAACCGGGACTCCCAACATTTCCGCTGTGATCACGTAGGGGAGGGGCTCAGCAAGATCAGCGACTACGTCCATCCTCCCTCGTGGCGCGACGTCATCGATGAGCCTCTTTACTACGTCGCGGATATGCCCGCGGAGGACTTCCACACGCTGGGGCGTAAACGCGTAGGAGGCCAAACTTCGGATCCGCGTATGGGTGGGGGGATCCAGGAACAACATCTGCTTGACCATGACCTGCGCGATCGGAGCAAGATCGCCCAGGCCAATTTTCTCAAGATGTTCCGGACTCGGCGTTCGGTCCGCCGAAAAGTCATGCAAGACCGAGACTACATCCCGGTAGCGCGTTACCACCCAAGCATGAAGAAAGGGATCCCAGTAAACGGGAGCCTTCGTCCGAAGCTCGTCGAAAAGTGGATAGGGATTAGCAAGGACTTCCGGTTCGAGCAAGCGCACAAGGCTCGGAGCTGAGTCCGCGATTTTTGTTCCCGATGCCATTCGCTAGTTGCCTGTGAATCTAAATTGCCTCAAGCAATCCATCTGCAGAGGCTTCGAGAATTTGCCGGGCTTCTTGATCACTCATCGCTTCCAGTCTCGCGATCAGAGAGTTCTCAACGCACGCGGCGAGCTCAGCAACGGTGGGGGCCTCAAAAATAGTGCGCAGGCTCAATTCGATCCCGAAAGTATCCCTCAGACGAATGATCACCTGAGTTCCCAAGAGTGAATGGCCGCCGAGCATAAAGAAATTGTCCTCAGCCCCAACAACATCGAGTCCGAGCAACTGCGCAAGGATTCCCGCGATTTTCTCCTCGACAGGTGTGCGCGGCAAGACGAATGGGTTGTCGGCTAAGGTGTTTGTTGATGTTGCTGGTGGCAGGGCTGCCCGATCCACTTTTCCACTCTGCGTAAGCGGCAAGGACTCCAGTTGCACAAAAGCAGCGGGCACCATGTACTCAGGCAGGCGGTTTCGCAGAGCAGATTTCAGCTCACTTGCCCGTACCCGGACTCCGGGAGTGGGAACGAAATAACCGACCAGGCTCTTCTCTCCATTTTGGCGCTCGCAGGCCACAACGACACTCTGTTCTATGGCCGGATTTTCATCCAAGACGGAGGTAATCTCGTTTGGTTCGATGCGATGACCAAGGATTTTGATTTGATCGTCGATTCTCCCCAGAAACTCGACCTGGCCGTCCGGCAGGACGCGGGCTACATCTCCGGTCCGATACATGCGCGCGCCAGGCCTGGAATCGAAGGGGTCCGGAAGGAATCTCTGGGCGGTCAACTCGGGATGATTCAGATAGCCCCGTCCAACTCCCATGCCAGCAATGAATAGTTCTCCCGGAGTGCCATCTCCAACACGCTCCAAATTCTCATCCAGAATATATATCTGAGTATTGGCAATGGGGAGCCCGATTGTTGGCCGGCTCGATAATTCCGTTCTGGCTACAACGGGTCCGGAGGTCGCCACTACAGTACACTCTGTGGGACCGTAGTTGTTCACGAGCGTAAAGGGTAATTCAGGAGGCGGGAATCGATGAAGAGCGTCGCCTCCCGTTAGCAAAATCCTAACTCGTGTGCTGGGGGGCCATGATAGGGTGATTAATCGCTCCGCGAGAGGCGTGGGAACAAAACTGATCGTGATTTCTTGCCGCAAGAGCCAGCGCCGGAGAGACTCCGGATCGGTGCGAATCGATTCCTCCGCCAGATGAAGACTGGCGCCGACAGTCAGATAAGGCCACAGCTCCCACACTGATGCGTCAAAGCCCAAACTCGCTAAATAGGTTGTTCGATCTTCGGAAGTGACGTGGAAGGCGGCCTGGTGCCAGCGGACCAAATTTAGTAGGTTTCGGTGAGTGATCGCAACACCTTTGGGGGCACCCGTGGACCCTGAGGTGTAAATGACGTAGGCCAGACTCTCCAACCCCGTTGTGTTGGCAGGCCTTTCGGAGGGTTGATAGTCGATTTGTATTCTGTCAGCGCCATCAACAGAAATGACCTGACACTTATTCGCGGCGAGCCTCTCGGCGAGATGATCTTCGGTGACTAGAAATCGTGCTTGGGAATCCGCCAGTATGAAATTCAAGCGTTCCGTGGGGTAGGACGGATCCAGGGGAAGATAAGCTCCCCCGGCATTTAGGATTGCCAAAGCGCAGACGATTTGACTTATGGAACGCTCTATACAAAGACCAACGACAACATCAGGGCCAACCCCCAGAGATCGCAAATACTGGGCTAGGCGGTTGGCGCGCGCCTCAAGCTCCAAGTAAGTGAGTGATTGGCAACCCGCCGTAATGGCCACGGCTTGCGGAAAGCTGGATGCTTGCCAGGACACCAAGTCCTGGACCAGTTCGGACTTGCTCCCAACAAAGGTTGCTAGGTCTGACGGGGCTGGGTTGCCCTCTTCGAAGGACATTGTTTATCTCCTCAACTTTCTAAAAATCCTTCTTGAACAAATGGTTTGGCCTTGTCCAAGTGGGGCCTTTTCAATAACTTCGGCGAGCCCAAAAATGCATGAGCAAGGTAAGTTCTTGCGAACCTATCCTAAGAGGGCGCAAACGTCGTCACAAGTGAGCGAACACTTTATCTTAGGCTCAGGTGAAGACCTGTATCACGCCAGACGCAAGATGATTTTGGATTTTGTTCTTGAGCAAGCCGATTTGGCAGTGACCTCTTGCAGACAAGCCAATGCAGATGTTGCCTCGAGCCTACCAAGTGCTTCAGATGATCTCCGGAAGACATTGCAAATAACAGAGGAGAGTGGCTCCAGCTTCGAGACGCTCTGGTACTCGTGTAGGACAGTGGCCGATGCTCATCGTGTAGATGGTCTGATACCAAAATCGTTTTACCGCCGACAGCGCTGAAAAAACAGTTGCCATAACCTGTCACGCGCAACGGGTATGTAGAGAACGGAACTCGAGTCCCCGCCCGAGACAGACCAAGCAATTCAGGTCCCGTCCCCCCGATAGTAAGACGGTTTCACTCTACCTTCAGATCGCCAAGCCCCCCCACTGCGATCGTGCACCCTGTAATGCCAAAAATTAGGCCCCGGAGGCTCCGTGTTGAAGCTGAACGCCAGATTCTTGTTCCAGGTGAGAGACAAAAGAGATTCATTCGCCAAAACGCACAACGACCAACCGACAACTCCCGCTACGAATTGCTTGACGCACGCGAGGAATATTCTAGTCTTACTGATTCTCTTTCTCGGCTCCGCCACACACGCGGCAGCACAATATACGATATGGCCGAGCACGGCGACTCCCTCTGACCTCGATGTGGGCGGCGGGAATGCGCCCCTGGAACTGGGTGTCTCGTTTAAGTCTGACGTAAGCGGCTACATCACCGGGATTCGCTTTTATAAGGGCGCGAATAACACCGGCACGCATCTGGGGCACCTCTGGAGCAGCACGGGCACCCTGTTGGCGTCAGCCACCTTCGCTGGCGAAACCGCTACCGGCTGGCAGCAGGTGAACTTCTCAAATCCCGTGGCCATTACGGCCAACACCGTCTACGTAGCTTCGTACTACACGAACGGACACTGGAGTGCCAACTGGAGTTACTTTGCAACCAACGGAGTAGACAATCCGCCTTTGCATGCGCTCGCCAACGCGAATGGCGCAGCCAATGGAGTCTATGTCTATGGGAACGGGACGCTTTTTCCGACTAATAGCACACAATCCGCCAACTACTGGGTAGACATAGTTTTCAATCCGGCAGGCTCAGGGCAGGTGGCGCCAACGGTCACGACCCAGCCAGCGAGCCAAACAGTGATAGCAGGCCAGCCGGCGACGTTCACGGTAGCGGCGAGTGGCACAGCCCCGCTGAGCTATCAATGGCAGAGAAATGGGATAGACATTACGGGCGCCAATTCGGCCAGTTACATTACTCCGGCAACGACCTCAGCGGACAGTGGAGCGACGTTCCAAGTCGTGGTCGGTAACTCGGCGGGGACAGCAACCAGTAAGGCCGCGACCCTAACTGTCAGTGCAGCTGCGGCACCTGGCATTCAGCTGAGCTCCAGTTCTCTGAGCTTTGGAAATGACCCCGTGGGAACCAAACTATCGCAAGTATTGATTATCACCAATACGGGCTCGGCAGCGTTGAGCATCACGCAAGTAACAGCAACAGGCTCACCAGCATTCGCCTTGAGTGGATTCTCGCTACCCGTAAACGTTGGCGCTGGGCAGCAGACTACGATCACAGCGAGTTTCCTGCCCGCGTCGGTTGGCGCCGTTTCGGGCACTATCTCCATCGTGAGCAACGCGTCCACCACTGGCATTCCGGTTACTCTGACCGGCTCAGGGATTGCCGCCACCTACGGTCTTACCGTCAGTCCGGCAAGCCTGAATTTTGGCAACGTCACCACGGGCACATCTTCAGCTTCGCAGAATGTCAACGTCACCAACACGGGCAACTCCACAGTGGCAGTTTCACAAGTGGCAGTGAGCGGCGCTGGATACTTAGTCACGGGCGGAAGCACGCCGGTCACAATTTCACCGTCACAGACTCTTAGTCTTAAGACTCAATTTGATCCGACCGTGGCCGGAAGTGTTAGCGGCAAAATTTCCATCGTAAGTAACGCGACTGGATCTCCCTCCACAATTTCGCTATCAGGAACGGGAGTGACCTCGGTTCCGCATTCTGTAGCTATGAGCTGGAATCCTAGTACCTCGTCGGTCTCTGGATACAACGTCTATCGCAGTACTGTGAGCGGAGGTTCCTACACAAAGGTGAACTCTTCGCTTGTTGCCGTGCTCGGCTACACCGACGCGAACGTGCAGGCTGGTACCACGTATTATTATGTGATGACAGCTGTAGACGCTGGCGGGAACGAGAGCGTCTATTCGAATCAAATTACCGCCAGCATACCTTGACGAGGGTGGACACCCAGGGCCCGCGCGCAATCGGACCGCCACGGTTGGTGGCGGGACAGAGCCCACGGGCTTCGATGGGATTGGTGTCTTGGGAGAACGTTTAGGCAGACCAAGCAGCTCCGGCGAGCTCGGACGCGTGCACCCTTCTGGTAAGTGCCTGCAAAAGGAGAACTTGTTGTCCTAGTCCAAACCTAGCCAGGTTTCGGGGTTAATCCTAGTCTTTGGTTCAGGGGGAACACCTGTACCTAAATTGAACTCCAAACCAGTATTTAGCGCAGGCATGGCCTCGTAAACTATTACGGAGAAAAGGGTGGAGTAAAGTATCGTGGACAACGCAAGACGCAACAGAGCCCTCCCAAAATCTCAGACTAGTCCAAGCAGGGCCGCGTTCGTGCTGGTTGTAATATTTCTAGCGACCAGCTTGGCCGCAGGCTGTGCAGGTGTGACAGCAACTACCCAAGGCATAAATCCTCCCCCACAGACACAGACCTACAATATCTCGGGCACAATCGCGCCAGCAGTAGATGGCAGTGGCGCAACCATTACATTAAGCGGAGTAACGAGCAAGACGGCAACGGCCGACGCGTCTGGGAATTACGTCTTTACGGGATTAGCGAGCGGAACCTATGCTGTTACCCCGAGCAAGTCAGGATTTACATTCAGCCCCAGCTCTCAAAGTGTGACAATTTCCACCTCCGACGCCACGGCCGTAAACTTCAGTACTGCGGCGCTACAAGCGCATTCGGCAACCCTCAGCTGGACGGCGAGCACGACAACAGTTATAGGCTACGACATTTACCGGGGGACGACGCCTGGTGGGCCTTATGTCTTGCTTAATTCTTCGCCAGTCCAAGGCGTAACATACACCGATACCACAGTACAAAGTGGGCAAACCTATTTCTACGTGACGGCGGCAGTGGACAGCAGCGGTACCCAAAGCGTTTATTCAAACCAAGTGCAAGCAGTCATCCCGTAATAGGATCGTCTTTATGATGAGGGTATTGTGGCGCGGACGAGATTCGAGTACCCACTCTCGTGACCTTGGCCATCTATTGAAGTCACCGTGTAGAAGTAGTCGTGACCAGATTGAACTGCTGAGTCCTTATAACCGGTCTCTCGAATGGGAGAGGAATTCAATTTCTTGTATGGCCCTACGGAATTATCCGCCCGGTATACGTTATAGCCGGCTACCACTGACGTACTCGCTTTCCACGTTAGAGCGGCAGAGTGGCCGCCGGGAGACTGCTCTTGTTTCCGGGAGGAACCGTCTGCCGAATCAGTTCCGCCACCGCGGCGCAGAGTCCACAAGGTAGCGATGATCACGATAGCGATGCAGCAAGCTGTCGCGATCGGCCTAATGCGAGATGCGCGGGGAAATCCAGTCACAAAACCAACTCCTGCAGCATGGCGTGATTATAAAAAAACTGGCGAAAATCCACGTGCGCCTGGACTCGTCATGATAATGCAGCCGCTCTCGAGGACCATGAGGATACCAATTCTTATTGACGGGCGTCCATCACGGCCGCCAGTGTCCGCACACGCCGTGAACAGTCTGTCTTCCAGCATTTTGATTCTAGAGAACAACTTATCCTATAGCATCGAAGTCGCGCACCTCTGTCGGAGCTGTACCCTCGTAGGAAAAAGCCCGACACCTGCTCGGCAAACAATCCCACAAGAACTTCATGGTTCAGCCGACTGTTTCCTTGAAACGACTCTCTTATCCTTCATCGCGTGGGCAGGGGCTTGAGAACATTGCAGCCAGCCCGCGACGCGGCAACTGCTTTCCCCGCCCAATTAGTTGCAGCAGGGAATCTGTCAAGGCCATTCGCCGAGGAAAGAGGGCGACAAGCCTTGCTGGTTCTTTCCTTCCATTATTCAGTCGAAGGGAACTTATTCGTGAATTGTCGCATCGCGAGTTTGTGCACACTCTTAGGCGCTGGAAGCGTACTGCTGTCCGGGTGCGCCGGACTGACGGCGGCAGTCAGCTCGTCATCCAAACCAGTGGTCGTTGGTGTGAATCCCGGAAGCGTGACCTTTGGAAGCGTGAATATGGGGAGCACGAGCGCGGCCCAAACTATTGTGGTCAGCAATCAGGGACAAGCAAATCTCACCGTGAGTGGAATTACGGCAAGTGCTCCTTTTGTTGTTGCCTCGCAGTCATCGCTACCTCTTACCATTCCTGCTGGAGGAACAGCAAGCATCAGCGTCGTATTCCGGCCGAGCGCGCTGGGTAGCTTCAGAGGAACTTTCACCGTCTCGAGCGACGCCACCACGGGAACGGGCACGGTTTCGCTGAGCGGCACGGGTGTTGGGCCTGCCGCTGTCTTGTCGCCGAGCACGCTGAGCTTTCCTTCGCAAATAGTGAACTCGACGAGCGCGCCAATGGGCGTGACA
>DATEHP010000248.1:0-4375 GCA_035279505.1 Candidatus Sulfotelmatobacter sp.
AGGATCGTTTTGGCAGAATCGTCAGCACCAATGCTTTCGCTGGCGCAAGAGCCTCTTGTATTGGCCCATCAACTTACTACTGAAATGGATGTGGCCGAACTATTTGACAAGTACAATCTGCAGACGCTTCCCGTCGTGGACAAACAAAGCAAGCTCACGGGCGTGATTACCTCCGACGACGTAATCAGCATGCTGAGAGCGAAGCTCTAGCTCGGATGTCATGATGGAACCTGAGTGCAAATAACACAGGCTCCCCAGAGTCTATTACATGGGCTGAGCGTCGTTCTGCCTTGGAAGGGGTTCAGCAGCAGCTGATTAAGGCTTGGATTCACCGGGAATCCTCGAACCTCGAAGGATTGCAGGCACCGGAATGGATGATTATCCACACCGAACCGCCGGCCGCAGCCGGGATCAGTCAAAAATTATGCGCACCATTGAATGGTTGGCCGGACAGCTTCCTGCGATGCACTTTTTGTTTGGCCAGACTCCTGCCATGCATTTATCCTGTCCCGTCGCTTGCATCTAAATTGCTCCCCTATGTCTGCGAAGAGTGCGCATGAAGTTCTTGAAGCGTTGGAAGACCCAGATCCTGCTGTTCTTCGCAGTCGTCGGACCCGGGTTCATTACCGCAAACGTCGACAATGATGCCGGCGGCATCCTCGTCTATTCCCAAGCCGGGGCGCAATTCGGACATCTTCTGCTGTGGACTTTGATCCCGATCACACTGTCGCTGATCGTGGTCCAGGAAATGTGTGCCCGCATGGGAGCGGTGACAGGCAAAGGCCTGAGCGATCTGATTCGCGAGGAATTCGGCCTGCGCATTACGTTTTTCATGATGCTTGGGATCCTGATTGTCAATTTCGGAAATGTGGTAACCGAGTTCATCGGCATCGCGACGAGCCTGGAGTTGTTCGGGTGGCCGCGCATCTATACCGTTCCGATCTGCGCCGTGATCGTGTGGCTGATCGTCGTCAAAGGCCAGTATAAGAGCGTGGAGAAAGTCTTCCTGGCTGCGTCGTTTTTCTACATCACCTACATCTTCGCTGGCGTGCTCGCGCATCCCGCTTGGAAAGAGGCGACGATCGCCACATTCAAGCCTCCCGATCCCAAGGCGTTTCGCGATCAGGCCTATCTCTACATGGCCATCGGCGTGGTGGGAACGACGATTGCACCCTGGATGCAATTCTATCTGCAGTCCTCCATCGTTGAGAAAGGTGTTACACGCCGCCAATACAAAGCGTCCATGTTGGACGTTGTGACCGGCTGCATCTTCACGGATGTGGTGGCGTGGTTCATCATCGTGGCGTGCGCTGCGACGTTATGGATCCACGGTTTTCGCAACATCACGTATGCGGCCGACGCGGCGGCTGCACTCAAGCCGCTTGCCGGACAGTATGCCTACATCCTTTTCGCCGTGGGATTGTTCAATGCTTCGCTTTTTGCGGCATCGATTCTCCCCCTCTCGACCGCGTATACCGTGTGCGAGGGGCTGGGATTCGAATCGGGGGTCGGGCAGAAATTTGGCGAAGCGCCCTTTTTTTACTGGCTGTATACAGTACTGATAGTGGCGGGTGGAACTGTTGTACTCATTCCAGGCCTGCCCTTAGTGAAGATTGCCGTGCTCTCGCAGGTCGTCAATGGTGTCGTTCTGCCCTTTGTACTGATTTTCATGTTGCTGCTGGTCAACAAGAAAGAGTTAATGGGCGAGTATGTGAATAAGCCACTATTTAACGCGATCGCGTGGGCGACGACCGTGATCATGGTTGGATTGACTCTGGCGTGGTTCTGGACGTTGCGCTCCGGTTAAAGCAACTTTCCAGCGGCGAGGTCCTTGACGAGTGTTAGATCAGCTTCGAGGAAATCGAAAGTGGGTAGATCCTTCGGTTCGGCCCATTGAATATCTTTGAAGATGCGGTTCTCGAGTTCGCCCTTATACTCCCGCACAATGTAGAAACGAAGCTCCACCATGCCGCCGTTTGGATACTCGTGCTGAATGCGCGCGAGTTCGTCTCCGATGGTTGCCTGAATTCCCAATTCTTCATCGAGTTCGCGGCGCAGCGCAGCGCGCGGCTGCTCTCCTTCTTCGATCTTTCCGCCGGGAAACTCCCATTTCAATGGCATGGTCTGATGCCGCGTTCGCTGGCACACTAGTAGTTTGCCGTCGCACGTGATGAGCGCTGCCACTACTCGTTTCATGGCTCAGCCGGATCTTCGGCTTGCAGCGCGCTCGCTACCTGATCGACGCGACTGGTGAAGGTGAAGGCAAATGCCGCAACACCGGCGGAGCATTGCGGTTCCAGTTCATGCACTCCGAACTCGTGGTTTTCGACCAGGAAGTACATCCCAGGAGAATTTACTACCAGGTAGCTTTCTCGCCGCTCTCTTGAGCCGGGGAAGCGCGAGTCGCGGGTGGCAAGCTTCTGTGTGAGAGGCTGGCCGTCTTGTCGAATCACAACCTCGGCGTGGGGTACATGCGGGCTAGCCATGACTAAGTTTACGGCGGAGGCTTCATATTTCAACCGCAAACTGTGAGGACCTTCTTCGATGGGCTCGAAGTGTTCCGCGGTCGAAGCCCTGCATCCATTCGCATAGAAGAAGCTATCTGCGAGAGACCGGTGGAAAGCGTAATCCGCGATTTGGTCTTCCTTGAAACCGCCCCCGTTGCCGATTCGTCCACTCTGGTGGCCCAAATATAACTGTCCCGTAGCGCGATGGCAGACGCTGCCCGCATGATGCTCCTCCCGCATCGGCTGCGTGATTGGAGGTAACTCGACCGACGGATCGATCTCGCGCAACAACTGTTGAATCACCTGCTCACACTCCTCATATTTCCCCTCGCCGAAGTGCGCATATCGCAAGTATCCGTCTTTGTCGAGCAGACACTTTGTCGGCCAACCGCGGTTGGCAAAGGCCTTCCAGATTTGGTGGTTCCTGTCGATGAAAGATCGGCTAAGTCAACCCCGAACTCGCGAATCCCCGCTCCACGTTCGCCTCATACTGAATGAAGTTAAACTCCGGTGTGTGCACGACGATGACGGTGAGTCCCTTATCGCGATAGCGTTCGTGCCACGCGCCTGCACTTGACGCAGGTGTAGTCCCAGAAATCGACCCGGACGCCGCGCCCGCGCAATTGGCGAAAGTTCAGCGGACTGGAATTCAGCCACACGCGGCTTATTACGGGGCCGCGTACCTTGCCTTTCTCGACTCTCATGCTCTGGCCCCTTCCAATTTCTTTCCGACAAGAGTGGCGCAGTGCTGCACGAATTCCTGATGTTCGGCTGTGAACGCGGCGGGGAAATGGCTGTCGATATCGAGTTCGCCGACGACTTTGCCATGCGCAAATACCGGAACCACGATCTCGGACTTGGTTTCAAGGGAGCAAGCGAGATAGCGAGGATCTTTGGCGACGTCGTCCACTACAACGGTCTGCCCACTGGAAGCGGCTGCGCCGCAGATGCCCTGGTTGAGAGGGATGCGGGTGTGCGGTGTCATCGCGCCTTCAAAGGCGCCCAGTACCAGAACAGGAGGATTCGCGCCTGGTTCGAGCATGTAGAAGCCGACCCAGTTGTACTTGAGCATCTTGTCATGCAGAAGCTTCACCATCGCCCGCATCAGATCGTGCGCAGGCAAAGATTCTGCCAACGCACAGATTTCCGAGCGTACTTCTTCCAGTCGAGTGCTCACGGGATTCATCCATCTTAGCCTAGCATGTCGGATTCTCAGCGTAGGGACCGGGAACGCCGGTAATCTGCCGGATTCCGTTCGTGCAGGGAAACACATCAGGATGAATCGCCCAGGCCAAGGCGCCGAGGCCTTGCAGCAGCGTGGGCGCAGGGGTATTCAGAAACTCGTCGCGAATGCAGAAGACGCGGCCCGAGAGCGCGGCCGAGGTTCGTTCCCATCCGCGGTCTACGATGACTTTCTCGAGCGGAACGCGATCTCCTGCTCCGCACCAAGCGGCGATGATGACGTCGGGATCAAGGGCAACAATTTCATCATTGGAACACTGACGGCCTGGCGTTCCCGCGAATTCTCCTCCTGCAGCATTGATGAGCTCAGCCACCCATGGTTGCGACGCGATCACCGGCTTTCCCCACTCTTCACAGAAAACTTTGGGGCGTCTTGCCGCCGCGCTTCGCGCGCGGACTTCTTCGATCTGTCGCTGCATGGCCCGAATTACCGCTTCTCCGCGGTCGGAAACACCCACCGTGCCGGCTATCGTCGCGATGTCGGTATAGATGTCGGTTAACGTTTTCGGAGCCAGTCCAAGAAATCTCGCACTGGACTTGAGAATCTCAGCGAGCGCCTTCTCCTGGAAGGGAACTGCCGCAATTACCAGGTCGGGATGCACGCTGGTGATCTGTTTCGAATCTGC
>DATEHP010000249.1:0-7253 GCA_035279505.1 Candidatus Sulfotelmatobacter sp.
TGTGTCATTTCGATGAGGATGCGGTGAATCTCCGCGAGTTCCTCTTCGAGGAGGCGCACGAGTTCGTTGTTCTGTTCGATGGTCTCGAGAGGCTCGACGAAGACGGTTTGGCCGCTGGAGCTGGCGCCGTGGACTACGCCCTGCACGCGGCGCTTCTGCTCGACTTTGACGGGAATCACGAAGCGTTCGCCGCGGATGGTAATGAGCTCGTCTTGTACCGTTCCGCCTTCGGCGAGGCGGCGAAGGTATCCCTGCAACGACTGCTGGATGGCGCGCCGCTGCTTTTCGATCTCGCGGCGAATGCGGGCGAGCTCGGGTGAGGCCTTGTCTTCAAACGTTCCGTCGGGCTGGATCTTGTTGCGGAAGGAACGAAGGAACTCGCCGAAATCCGCGATTCGCGAGGAAAGGGCATGCACTCCCTTCCATTCCGAGCGCATGGCGGCGGGCGGGTGCAGCGAAATTTCTCGCCATTCTGCGGCGCGATCGACGACAAAGATGACGTCGCGAATCTCGATTGTTTCCAAGGCTACACCCGCGATGCGCGCCTTCTCGACCAGCGAACCGATGTCGGTGAGGGAGGAAAAATCAAAGCGCCCACCAACGCGGCGGAACTCGCGAATTTCGGTCGCGACGGCCTGTTGCGTCTGAATCCATGCCGCATCGGTCGAAGCAGCAAGTGCTGCCACCCGGGCCTGACCAAGCGGGGAAGAACAGTATCCGCGCAGGAGTTCGCGCAAGGAGTCGAACTCGAGGACGCGCGCGGAGTTGTGGAGGAGTTCGTTCGACACGGCATTTTTTATGTTACAGCAGGCGCGGCGTGGGAGGGGCTTTCGGCAATTGGAGGAGGGCGGCTTGCTTTCGCCTCGCTGACAGCTGAGGCGGCCGTCGCCACATGAGTCGTGTTAGCCGGCGGCGGTGGCGGTTTGGGCCGCGACCTCGGTGAGCGCGGGCAGCTTCAGAACAAATAGTGCGCCACCTTCGGGCTTGTTTTGGCAGGTGATCTGTCCGCCGTGGTCCTGAACCACACCGTAGACTGCGCTGAGGCCGAGCCCTGTACCCTTGCCGACTGGCTTTGTTGTGTAGAACGGGTCAAAGACGCGCTGTGGATCGCGAAGGCCCGGCCCAGTGTCAGAGAATTGGAGGACCACGTCTCCCTCCTGGCGTTGCGCGGAGATCTCGAGAATCCCGCCGCCAGATTCCGCCATTGCGTCCATCGCGTTTTCGATGATCTCGACGCACGCCTGGAAGAGTTGGTTGGCATTGCCGCGTACGGGAGGAAAATGCTGTCCGACGGAAATCTGCAACTTGACCTTGCTCGACTGGCGCCTGGGTTCCATCAACTGTGCCGCACGATTCAGGAGAAGGGCCAGATCGACGACAATTTTTTCGCCCGGCGCCTGCCGCGCAAAGCTGAGGAGATTGGCCACGAGGTCACGCGTACGCCGCGCCTGATTCACGATCTTGCGTAGCAGAGCGTTCTGATCGTCGGTAAGCTTCTCTTTGGACCAGAGCTGTTCCGAGTAGCTCATGACGGCTGTCAGAGGATGGTCGATTTCATGCGCAGCGCCGGCAATCAGGTTACCGAGAGACGCGAGCTTTTCTTTCTGCACGAGCTGGCTCTGGAGCTGCATCTGGCTTTCGTAGGCACGGCGCGATTCACGAAGCAGGGACATCAGCGTCTGGTCCTGCAGATACTGACGCAGGAATACGAAAGATCCCAGCAGCAACATGGCGCCAAGGACGGCGAAAATGCGGAAGTTTCTCGAGGCCGCGGGCGAGGGATCCATGAGAACTGTCCACAGCCCGAGCACCGGTAAGGACAGGATAGCCAACATGGCGAGCTGCGGTAAGAGGTTTCTCCAACGGCTGTCCAGATGGAACTCGACAGATTTTAGTTCCCAATCGCGGGACGAGATGGCAGCAGCGGCGATCCAAGCTACGGTTCCGATGAGAGGGACGTCGTAGAAACTGCCCGAGTAGTAAATTCTCTGGGCTGAGGCGCGGTCGAGAAGCTGCGAGTTGACACCGTACAACACAGACGCGCCTAAAATATGACGGTAAAGACGCCGCCATCCCCCGGAACTGGTCACGGCACCGAGAATCAGAACGCCGACCAGCAGGGCGTTTTCAACTGCATAGAGCCCGTCATAGTAGACGTTATATTTGCTGACGTTGAATACGACGTACTGGTGCGGGAAAACGATAAATGCATAGAGAAAGATCCACCATCCGAACAACATCAGGAAATTCAGCAGGCTGAGCAGGATCTTTCCGCGCTTAGTGAGGAGGTCTGGCCGCCAGGCAACGGCGGCGATCATCGGCACGGTGTGGAAAAAAAGGATGATGTCAAAAAGAAATGGGTCGGGAATTGACCGGTGAAGAACGATTTCTAAAAGCGACCAGGCGAATTGATTGCTGGTCCACAAGAGGAATGCGAGTACCATCAGCGCCCAGAAGCTGCGTTCCGGTCGGGGCCGTGAGAAGGCATTGCCTGCGCAGACTCCGAGCGCGACAAGCATGATGGCCAAGCCGGTAAGATCGGCGAACGCGGTGAGCGCGGGGCTGGGTCCATGAGACTTGAAGCACACCACGGCGAAGGCCAGAGTGATTCCGGCCGCTGCGATGAACCAGCGGTGCTGACGTACGAGACCCATTTTGCCTTCATTCTATGGGAGTTGATCGGGGAAACCGAGGATCGATGGGAATCACGAAGGTTACTTTAGTCATACGCGAGTTTGCCAGCGCTCCACAGGAGGCCTAAACCTGCGTCTTCTTGGCTTTGGGCGGCGCGGCCGACAGCGGCCTTTCAAACCAGGATCGCGCCGAACAGCTTTAACGCTGTTTCGGAATGAGGAAAACTGTAGAGATTTGCTCAGAAATTTGCAGTGGCGGATGTCGCAACCGCCTGCCAAAAGTTATTTGGTCGTCTTGGTATCCCGGTGGTTGTCACTCCGACTGACGGGAAGAATCTGCTGTAGAGAAGCGGTTCTACGTCTTTCTGCAGCCTGTTATGCAGTTCTCAGTTTTGGACCCTATGAAGCTTAGGGTTACCGGTTTCTGGATTGCGACGCCTTTGTCCAAGAAAGCGGGGGGAATGGACTAGAATCGAGGAAGGGAGGGAGCGGATGAAACCTCCCTTAGGGTGATCTTCCATGGCCTTTCCGGTTACACGTCTTCGCCGCTTACGTCGCACCGCAGAACTGCGAAACATGGTCGTTGAGACCCGTCTGACTCCGGATGCGTTCGTGTATCCCCTGTTCGTGTGCCCTGGGGAACGGGTGCGCAAGGAAGTGCGGTCGATGCCGGGCGTGTTCAACCTGTCGGTGGATGAGGCAGTGAAAGAGGCGCGGGAGGTGCATTCTTTGGGCGTGCCCTCCGTCATTTTGTTTGGGTTGCCAGATAAGAAAGATGAAGTGGCGACAGGCGCTTGGGCGGACAACGGGATCGTTCAGCAGGCGACGCGCGCGATCAAGCGCGAAGTACCGGGGCTAGTTTTGATGGGAGATGTTTGCTTGTGCGAGTACATGTCGCACGGACACTGCGGAATTGTGAAAGCTGCGCCACAGTCGCTGGGCGCAGCGGCACGAGACACGATGAACAAGGTTCGCACCGTCGCAGTGCGCAACCGCGAGGAGAAAGAGGCGGCGATGGAGGAGTTCGCGTCTATCGTCGCCGAGCGGGCGCGGGGTGAGTATGAGATCGTCAATGATGCATCGCTGGAGTTGCTGGCTCGGACCTCGGTGTCATTGGCGAAGGCCGGCATCGACATTATTGCTCCCTCTGACATGATGGATGGACGAGTGGCAGCAATCCGAAGCGCGCTCGATGAAGCCGGGTTCATCAATACGCCGATTCTTTCCTATGCCGCGAAGTTTGCCTCCGGATTTTACGGGCCGTTCCGCGAGGCGGCGGATTCGGCGCCGCAGTTTGGAGACCGCCGGTCGTACCAGATGGACGGGGCGAATGTGCGCGAGGCGATGCGCGAGATTGAAGCGGATATCGAAGAAGGCGCGGACATGATCATGGTGAAACCTGCGATGCCGTATCTGGATGTGATCGCGGCGGCGCGTGATCGATTCGATCTGCCGCTGGCGGCGTACCAGGTGTCGGGCGAATACGCGATGATCGAGGCGGCTGCACGCAACGGATGGATTGAGCGCGAGAGAGTCATGATGGAGTCGCTGCTCAGCATTCGGCGGGCGGGGGCTAGCATTATTTTGACTTACTTCGCGAAGGATGCGGCCCGGGTGTTGGCTTAGGTCGGCGGAACGCGGGCTTCGCCCGTGGGACGGACGAGGGCGTCCGTCCCTACACCTGCAGTCGGCTTGGCCTTCGCGGGACAGCCGAGGCGGCTGTCCCTACGTGGGCATTGATGCCGGCGATTAGTCTTTGCTGGGTTTCTTTGGGGTCAGGTCGCAGGCTTTGCGGACCTGGTCAACGTCCAGACCCTCCGGCTGGAATTCGGCGATCTGGCGGCCGCTGCGTGTCGGGATGGCGATGTTAAAGACGTGCGCCTGCATAACGCCGCGAGCGGTGCCTTTGTCGACCGAGAGGAAGCGGCCTCTTGCCTCCCAGTTCCAGCCCTTGAAGTAGTGGACGTCATCGATACGGACTTCCGCTTCCAATTGCGGCTGTCCCCAGAATCCCGGACGATTGGGCGGGACTTTGACGGCGGGGTTGAAGCTCGCCAGCTTATATTTCCCGTTTTCACAGACCAGCTCGACCCTGGGCTTGTAGTCGGGATCTTCGCGGAAGTAATTCTCGGCGAGGAGTTCGAAGCGTACGCGCTTGGCGCCAGTCATTTTGTCTTCGCCTTGAAACATCATCCAGCTACCGCCGGCGCTTACGCCATCTTTTTCATTTTGATAGGGGCTCATCGAGCCGCCCTGCGCCAAAGCCAAAGCTCCACCGAGAAGAACAACGCAGGCCAGAAGTGCATTATAAGAAGTGCGCGATCCGTTCACAGTGCCCTCCAGACAGATATCCGCATTATCTAGAACCCGTGTGACGGTAGAAAAGTTGCACGAAAAGGTGCGGACGTGCCAAAAGACTTAATGCGGCGCAAAAGCGCCGCGCTTCCAAGGCCCTTCACGGCGATTGTGGCCCGTGGAATCGATTCGACCCCATGCGGCCTGCACGCGGGCTTTGCCCGCGGGACGGACGAAGGCGCCCGTCCTTACACTGGTTCAGTGGGTGTTGATTTTGAGGACCAGGGAGACCTGGGAGCGGTCGTCGAACTGGCTGACGGACTTGGTATCGCTCTTGTGGCCGTTGAACTGGGCGTAGACCTCGTAGTCGACTGCGCTAGCGAGTGCGGGGAAGCGGAAGTCGCCTTCCTTGCCGACAATGTAGGTCTTAACAGCGCGAGTGCGCGTATTCGTCACATAGACAACGGCGTCGGGTAGTGGATTGTCGTCACTGTCGAGGACTTTGCCAAACAGTAATTTGCCTACAGGCTTCTCGCCCTTCTTGTCGGGGGAGGCACAAAGGGTGGCACAGAAAGAAATCAGAACCAGACAGAGGGTAGCAGCTTTCATCACGGAGCGGTGGTGATTCATGCTGTGATTATTGTCTCACGGACGACCCTTTGGGGTTAAAGCCCTTGTTTTCGTGGGGCTTCAGCGCAAGCTCCGCAGACTGAATTTCTGAACAGCTTACGGGCGAGGTGTTGAGGAGGAAGGTTTAGCGGGCCAGATGGAGGCCGATATCCTGGCGTTCGTCCTTGTAGATGTGTACCGTGACTTCTTGAACCAGGTGGAGAGGGTTGCCATCGGCAGGTTTGAGCCCCTTCAGATCAGCGGAGATAATGTAATCAGCCTCACCGGAAGGAAGGCGCTGGGCAAACTCGCCCATGTGATCGGAGTAGACCTCCCAACGGACCTTCGTCGGCTTATCGGTGCTCTTGCGGATTTTCACTGTAATGCCATACACGGGCCGGTCATCGGGCCCCCAGACAGTTCCGGCGATCAGCGCGTAGGGCTTCCCTCGGGATTTTTGGGCAGTGAGCAAGCCACTCTGAGAACCGAGGACTGGAAGGAGAAACAACGCGGCGATTCCAATTACAAACAGCTTCCGATATAGCTGTACACACCGAAGGTTAGGAGTAGTCACCGTCCTCGGTCTCCTCCTCGTCTTCGTCGTCATCTTCTTCATAGCCTTCTTCGACGGCCTTCAACTCGAGCGGACTAACGGTAACCACTTCGAAGTCGGTGCCGCATTCAGGGCAGGAAATGACCTCACCCTCGTCGACCTCTTCCTCTTCGAAGTCAAGATTGTTTTCGCATTCCGGACAGAGCACCATACGGCCTCCCTCGCCTAATTAGAGCCTCCTGTTAATATTTAGATTCTCCCCGCCGGTTGGTCAAGTGGGGCGAGCCGTGCGGCGAGAATTTTCCGACGCGGGCTGGCGTGGGTCTACTGGTTTTTTCGGATGAATTTCTGAATGCCATGAATCAACGAAACCAGAAAAGGACCATGAGCAGGCTTGTTTTGATCGCTTTGGCGAGCTTGACGACCCAAATCGGCGCGGCTCAGGATGCTCCGAAATTGGTGCAAGATGCGCAAATTGCCGTCGCTTTGCAGCAGATTTCGGCGCAACGCGTTCAAGCGGATATTGAGAAGCTGGTGAGCTTTGGGACACGATTAACTCTGTCGGCGCAAGACCCTTCGTCGATCGCGGCGGGACGCGGCATCGGAGCCGCGCGGGAGTGGATCAAGGTGGAGTTCGAGCGGTATTCGAAAGATTGCGGTGGATGCCTTGAGGTGAAGACCGACAGCTTCATCGAACAGGCGGCGGACCGGATTCCAGCGGCGACCGAAATCACCAATGTTTATGCGGTGTTGAAGGGGACTGATCCGGCGCAGGCAAAGCGGATCGTGCTGGTGACTGGGCATTACGATTCGCGGAATAGCGACACGCTGGATGTGAAGGGCGACGCTCCGGGGGCAAACGATGATGCCAGCGGTACTGCGGTCAGCCTGGAATGCGCGCGCGTGCTCAGCAAGATGAAGTTCCCGGCGACAATTGTTTTCCTGGCGGTCGCGGGCGAGGAGCAGGGGCTGAATGGCAGCCGCCATTTCGCGAAGATGGCGAAGGAGCAGGGATGGAGTCTGGAGGCCGTGCTCAATAACGACATCGTTGGGGGAGACAAGAGCGCGGAGCAGGATCATTCCGTGGTGCGCGTGTTTTCCGAGGGCCTTCCGATTGCGGCAACCGAGCAGGATGTGCGGCGGATTCGTGGGCTGGGCGGAGA
>DATEHP010000250.1:0-2588 GCA_035279505.1 Candidatus Sulfotelmatobacter sp.
CCTTCTCCCAGGCATTGATGGCCTGACCGACGATCCCGTCCACCGGCTTCGTGAAGGCTGTCGCCGTCTTGTTGACGGGAACATCCAGGAAGCACACCGACGATCCGTTGCCTTCCTGCCAACGCACGGAGCCAAGGCGCAATCGCCGGATTTCATCGCCGCGGATGCCGGCGAACAGCCACACGACAGTTACGGCGCGGATCATTTCCATCGGATAGTAGGTGTGCACCTGCCCGTTCAGGTTTCGCCGGCTCGCAAAGTCCTTCGGCGTGATATTCAGTCCCGCCCAGAGAAGTTTTGCCCATACATCGTCGGCGATCACTCGCGGCGTCGTAGGGACGAGAACCTTGACCGAGCGGGGCGGCCTCAAGCTCCGGTACGGATCAAAGCGCGGAGGAATAAGACCCCACTCTTGCAGGTCCGCGAAGAACACGCGAAGCGCCGTGTAGTTGAGTATCCGCCCATTCGGCGTCAGCGGTTTTCCGTAATTTCGTGGCTTGTGTCCCACCCATTGTGCTCTCCAGTCTCCGCAGCGCATGTTCGTGATCATCGCAAGGCACTCGACCGCGAGCTTGCGGTCCCATTGTTCCGGCCTCGTTATCGTCGGGTGTTTTGCAGCCAGCCACCGCCCCACCGCGAGCAGGAGGTAGTACGTCGCTTGCCGGACGCGCGGCGTATAGTGCGTATTTTCGCGCCAGTAGTTCGCTGCTTCGAGCCACTCCTTCGGTACTCCTTTCAGCAGATTCGGATTCGGATACCGTCGACGCTCCATCCGCATGACCGGAGCGCAGATGATTTTTCGATGCGCCAGGACCTTCGAGATTGCCGAAAGATACAGGGAGTTATTTTTTCTGATTCGCCGCTGCATGACTTTTTCGAGCACCTCGACCGTCAGGTCTTCCAGGCGCGGACTTCGGTTGGTGATCAACACGGAACACATCGCGCGAGGAACGTAGGTTCTTGCCGTTCGGTCGCGATAGCCCCACTCCCGAAGCATGGTTTCGACTTCGGCGAACAGCTGGCGGACACGTGCACGTCCGAAGACGCGGATCGCGAGCCCGTAGAACAGATGGTTGTATCGCCCCAGTTTGTGCAGGGAGTCGAACCCGCAGAGAACATAAGCGACGGCAGCGACGGACGGTTTTTCATGCCCGCCGCTGTTAATGCTCTCGATCCACTCTGATTCGGTCCAGCCCCAAAAACTCCTACCGCGTGTCGCCACATCGCGCAGCATCACAGCCTTCAAATGCGGCCAGTATTTCTTGTGAAGCTCGATGTGCGTCGCGACATCCTCGAGCGGCTTCATGAGGCGCGGAAAGCCGCATTTCTCAACCACGATGGAGGGAATGCCCTCGGCGAAGCAGGACAGATTGGCATTCAGGATTTGCTTCTCCTCTGGATTCAGTTCCGGGTTGCGGTCGTAGTTCTCGAACTCTACCGGCCAGACCCACTGTGACGACGCCGACTTCTCGCTCATGCCAGGGCCTCGCTCATCGCCATCACTCGACGAGCGTGGATCTCGTTCATCCCCCGAGCGAGCTTCTCCACCAGGTCACGACCACTCAGATGAATGTAGAGCGTTGTCGTCTGAACGCTGCGATGTCCAGCGAACGTCGCGATTTCGTGAATGTCCCAGTTCGCGCGCGCGAGGTCCGTCAGACACAGATGGCGCAACGTGTGGGGAGTGAACCGGGGAAGGCTGCAACGTTCGGCGATATGAGCGATGGTCTTCGACCAAGTCCAGATCGAGATTGGCTTCCCATAGTTGCGGCAGGACTCGGAGAGGAACAGCGGGCCGCGTTCTCGGCTCAGCTCTCGGCGGATGCGGAGATAGTGGCCGAACAGCTCGCTCGTCGCAAGCGAATATGGGACGACCCTTTCGCGACGATTCTTCGTCACCTCAAGTCGAATTCGCAGTAACCGATGTGCGGGATCGACGTCAGACACCTCCAGCGAGCAGATTTCCTCTCGGCGAAGCGCTGCATCGTACGACATCGCCAGCATCACGCGATTTCGCAGCGGCTCCTGCTTCGAGACCTGAAGAATGCTTTGCCACTGTTCCTCGCTCGGAATCCACGGAAGCCGGTGATGCCGCTGGATCAGCCCGCGCCCGCCTATAGGCGGGCGCAGCGGGTTTCTCGTGCAGACTCTTTCTTCGACCAGGAAGTCATGAAAGAGGCGGACCACGGTGAGGTGTTGTTGCAGAGTGGCATTGGCGAGAGTGGTTCTTGCTTCCGCCCCCTTTTTCAGAACCCTCGGCTCGGCCAGCACAGCGATGCTCTGAACGTAAGCTCCGATCGTTGGGCGAATGACGGAGTGAAACGGAATCATTCGTGTGTCTAGGAAGCTGAGGTACGAGTCGAGGTCCCGGCCGTAGGCTTCGATCGTATTTGCAGCCAGGCCGCGTGTGGCTTGAAACTCCAGCCACTCTCTCGCATGGACATTTGCCGAGACTCTCGGATATCGGTCCCACTTCACCTCACAGATCGAAAACTCCAGGGGCATTTGTTCCTCCAGTAAGAGCTAGCCTCTGAAAAGAGGCGCTCAACGATACGTCAGACTGGAGAACCGCCCCTATTCCACATAAT
>DATEHP010000251.1:0-7020 GCA_035279505.1 Candidatus Sulfotelmatobacter sp.
CGTCGAGGTAATCGTAGTTAGGGGAACTCATTTCCGACCTCCTGTCGGGCCAAAACGCTCAGTCCTGATCTTGTCAGGGCGGTTGCCGCAACCCACAAGCAGGGCAGCAGTACTTTCTACGAACGATGTGGGACCGCACACGTAGCACGTCGGCATTAGCTTAGAAGACCAGGTTGTCTCGGCGATAACAGATTCGTCGATCCGGCCGGGCGGTCTCGGCCAGCCCCTCGGGGTAGCCCTTGTATACGCGTACGTAAGAATTACAGAATTAACCCCATCCGATAAGGCCTGCAGTTCATCACGGTAGAAGACCGCTCCTGGTTCCCGCATCGAATACAGCAATCGAAAGGGTTCAGTGCTACCCGCCGATGCACGCGAGCGAATCATCGCCATAAGCGGAACGATGCCCGAACCGCCCGCAATTAATTGGATTGGTTCCTCCTGTCGCGATTGCCACACGAACCAACCACCGATCGGCCCTCTTAATTCCAGACGATCTCCGACCGCAAGTTCTTGCGTGAGATAGGGTGAGACTTCGCCGTCAGAGAGCCGCTCGACAGTCAGTTCAACTCGCCCTGCCGCGTTCGGAGGTGAAGCGATCGAGTACGATCGAACAGCGGAGTATCCATCGGGCGCCGTCAACCGGACGTCGACGTGCTGGCCCGCGATATGGCTAGGCCAATCCGCTACCTGAAGCGTGATCGTCCTTGCCGTCGGCGTTTCGTCGTGAAGCGCAACCACTGTTCCCGCACGCCACATCATTCGTCGCCCGAGTAACGCTGCTCGCGCCACGGGTCTCCATAGATGTGGTACCCGAGGCTTTCCCAGAAGCCAGGCTGATCCTCGTGCATGAGTCTGATGCCCCGTACCCATTTGGCGCTCTTCCATAGATAGAGATGCGGGACAAGAAGTCGTGCGGGGCCACCGTGTTCAGGGGCAAGATCTTCGTCGTCAAATCGGAACGCGATCCATGCCTGCTTGTTTCTGAGATCCGCAAGAGGCAGATTTGTTGTGTAGTCACCATAGGAACGCACCATTGCATACTCGCCGTCGGTTTTAATCTCGCCAAGGATGGTGTCGAGAGACACGCCTTCCCAATGCGTGCCGAGCTTCGACCATCGCGTCACGCAGTGCAGATCGACCGTAATGCTCTCGGTGGGCAACTCCCGAAACGATTTCCAATTCCATCGTCGCAAAACGTTCTCTCCATCATCGATCGTAAACTCCCATTTCTCGAGCGCAATGTGCGGAGTCGGCCCCGCTGAGAGGACCGGGAAATCAGTCGTTAGGTATTGCCCTGGCGGCAGCTTCACATCTGCCACATTTCGCCTACCAAAAAAACCTCGTGAGATGGTATCCATTAAAGCTTCTCCTAGCCGTGAAAGAGCGAACTGTCTCAAGTCACAGTCGCTGAGCGGAAAGCCGAAATCCTTCGCTTCTCAAACGTCACATCACCATTTCTGCAGTGAGCACGCTGGCTGCCACCAACCAGACGGCGATCCTAGAGACCGTGGTTCCCAGATTGCAGACAATTCTTTGTTGCAGCGAATGCCAAGCCTGGCACGTGTGCGAGAGAGGAACAAAACAGCTCATATTGCCTATAAGTTTTTGTGCTCGTGCGGCGAGGCCCGGAGTGATCGATTCTGTATTCCGTCGGCATCGGAAAATGCGGAACTTCGGCGAGGAGCATGGCCATCCGTTGACACTCTGTCCAAATAGCGACGCGGATGATCGTCGCGTTTGCCAATAAAGCTTGGTTCATCCGAGCGCGACACCGTTAATGAGCCACTGAGAGTGGTTGCAGAAGTAAAGAGATCAGCGATGAGTGGAGCGCAAAGTGCACCACAACTTGAAACCCGATGGAGGACTCGGGGCATCCATGAAAGCAATACGAATCCACGAGCACGGTGGCGTCGGCAGATTGAAGATGGAATCACAGACCACCCTTCAGGCCCCCGGACCTGACGCCGTGTACTACGCGATTCAACTCCGGGGTGCCAGTATGGGTTCATACGAAGGGAACAAATGATGTATGGCAAATGTTTGTGCCCCGTTAGTGGTAGGAGCCAGATCGGCGCGCTGGAGTTGTGAAGTTTGATCTTCGCAAGATCATCTCTGATCCGAACGCGCCTTGCGCGGCGAGAGTCAGCGAGAAAACAGTCCTTCCGGGCAATAGCGCACGACTCAGGGAGACCCGTTTCGAAACATGGCTCACTCAGTCCGCGGGAAGCGTCGGAGCTGCGTCAACGAGAACGGATAAGAAATACCGAGGAGATCAAGGAGTCATGAAGAAGATAGCTGACATAGTCATCGCAGACATCACGGGTGAGGGAACGATGGGAAAGTACACTGGCAGTCGCCTCTTCCCGACAAACGACGAGATCGCACAACTCGCCTTCAGTTTGTATGAGTCACGTGGCCGGCAGGACGGACACCACGTCGAAGATTGGTTGCGTGCGGAACAGGAACTCATGCGGCACTACGCGTAATCGCGAAGTGCGCCAATACATGACCCATTGAAACGGCGTCGGTCAAGCGAAGGATTAACGTATGGCGTTCACAAAAATAGTTCTGTTGCTGGTATGTCTCATCTCCACCACGCTCGTAGCACAGGAGGCTGAGGTAGCGCCCCTCATGTCCAAAGACCTGGCAGAGTGTCCCGGCAAAGAAGGTGTGATGATCACGGTGGAATATCCGCCGGGCCATTCGGACGAAATACATCGGCACAACGCCTATACGTTTGTTTATGTGCTGGAAGGCTCAGTCGTGATGCAGGTCAGAGGTGGAAAGGAAGTGACTCTAACGCCTGGTCAGACCTTCTACGAAGGCCCGGATGATATCCACCTCGTTGGGCGGAATGCAAGCAAAACCAAACCGGCGAAATTTGTCGCGTTCTTCGTGAAAAGCAAAGGCGCTCCGATACTGGTGCCTGCCAAGTGAGCGAGCAATGATGAACACACGATGGAAGACATTTGCGGTCAGCGCGGTATTTCTACGGTTCGCTCTGGGGGTCTCCTTTTTGTCTGCAGTCGCAGACCGATTTGGCCTCTGGGGCATTTATGGACAGCCCAATGTGGCGTGGGGCAATTATGCTAGGTTTGTGGCCTACACTGCTAAGCTGAATTGGTTTTTGCCTGCTGGGATAATACCAACGTTAGCGAATCTCTCCACAGCTGCTGAAACTCTCTTCGGTCTTCTCTTTGTTCTCGGTTGGAAAACTCGCATCACTGCTTTGTTAAGTGGAGTTCTTCTGACCACCTTTGCGCTTGCGATGACGGTGGCTTTGGGAGTGAAAGCGCCCCTTGATCTGTCGGTCTTTTCGGCTGCCGGCGGTGCGCTGCTCCTGGCAACCTCTGCAGATTACCCGTTCAGCATCGACGGATTGGTTCGGCGGAAGAATCAGGCGGACTCATCTCGTGGCGGATCAGGGTCCAATCACCATGCTCAACCTAAAACTGGCGAGTTTTTATACTCATCAGGTAACCGGCACTGATCACCGTTCGCTGTTGATACCCTTCAACTTGCGAAGGATGACCAGCGAGTTTGTCCTTGGGTACAGCTAAACGGCGGTTCGGCCTCTCATCGACGACAAGTTTGTGCCGCATGAAGCGGCGTGCGAACTTCTTCGAGCTCCACGACTCAAGGGGGGCGCGCCAAATTCGCGAACAAGGATTGCCTTCAATCCTCAAGCTGCCTCGGCGTGCGCGCTCTTAGAGAGTCGATCCAGCTCCTCCATAAGCGCATCATCCAGATTAATCAGAGCCGCCGAGGTATTTTCTTCAAGGTGTTTGACCTTGGAGGTACCGGGAATCGGCAGCATCACCGGAGATTTCCTCAGCAGCCAGGCGATCGCGATCTGAGAGGGGCGGGCCTTCAGTCGCTCCGAGATAAACTGCAGTGGAGTGCCCGGTTTCGCGAGATTGCCGGTTGCGAGGGGAAACCATGGGATGAACCCGATATTTTCGTGGGTGCAGTAATTCAGCACCTCCTCGTACTTTCGCTCAACTAGGTTGTACAGATTTTGTACAGTAGCGATGGGGACGATCCGGCGCGCAGCCTCGATTTCGGCGACGCCGACTTCGGAAAGTCCGACGTGGCGAATCTTTCCTTCCCGCTGAAGGTCCCTCAGCAGGCCGAATTGATCCTCGGCCGGTATGTTCGGATCGATACGATGCAGCTGAAACAGATCGATACGCTCCAGCCTTAGCCGCCGCAAGCTCATCTCGCACTCCTGCCGGAGATACTCGGGGCGGCCCAAAGGGATCCATGCATCTGGGCCCGTTCGGACTAGTCCTGCCTTTGTCGCGATTGCGAGCCCGGCAGGGTAGGGACGAAGGGCTTCACGAATGAGTTCCTCGGCAACATAGGGCCCGTAAGAGTCGGCCGTGTCGATAAGGTTAATTCCTAACTCGACGGCCCTGCGAAGAACGGCGATGGCCTCGGCGCGGTTTGCGGGTTCGCCCCACACCCCGCGGCCCGTAAGTTGCATTGCGCCAAACCCAAGCCGACGGACGGGAAGGTCGCCGCTTATTGCAAACATACCGCTCTTTGCAGCTGGTGCTGCACTCGCACCAGAGTGATGCTTCTTTCTGCCAGCACTGTCACGAATGTGTTGCTCGTTTTTCTTGAGTGAAGCCATACGTCCTCCGTTTGCTCTTCGGTCACACAGCCGTGGTCGAGCGTGTATCAGACCCGGCTGGAAATCGAATATGCCCTACCAACAGTAATTTGTCGCGCCGCGTGTTCATCTGGGTTCAATTCTAGGGCCACCCGGCGCGAAACGTGGACAGTTGGAGGTCACACTCCCACCATGATGCACGCCAGCTTCCAGACCGGTTGTCACGACTCGATAAGACTCGATGTGAAAGAAGAGCTGCTGTCCTCCACTATGATGCCTCGATTGATTTTCCAGTGGTGACATCGACCAATCTATGCCGCAAGATCGGATAGAGGGATCTGAATTCCATTCTTTTCAATCTGAGATGTTGGCCCGAGATATTTCGCTAGCGCTTTCTGGGCAGCGGGCGAGGCGATCGATCCGATCCGATCCGATCATTGGCCTCCAGAAAGGTATCGGCGTGAGCCAAGAGAACATGTTCCCGCCGCATAGTGCCACTAGTTCGAAATCAACTCGATCTGGCATCGGAGCACGAATGAGAGACTCTGGGGGCGGAGCCTGTCGATTCCTTGACACCTTGTCCGAATCGCGACGCCCCTGTCTTGCCACCAGAGTCCTGCAAACTCGGTTCTGACCGGGATGCCGGTAAAGAGCCGGCCCAAAGTTGCGGTATAGAGATTCGCTTCATTCGTCGACCCCACCTGCGGATGCACCCCAGAGAATTGCAATCAATCTTGGAAGCGCTCGCCGGGCTATCACTTATGGCGATCGTCGTGCTGTCGTCAAGAGGGAAAGGTCAAGTTGGGAGTCTGAATGGAAACGCGAGCTCGCCGTGGAAGGTTCCTGATTATCGCTGTCATGCTCGCATGCATCCCTTCGGATCTTTGGGCGCACGGCACTGTCGGTCGAAGAAGGTTCATCGAGCCGCTGTTCACAGAGGATGCGAATATCAAGAACGAATTGCATTTGCCACGCGCCGAGTTCCTTATGTTGCCAGATGGGAGTTCCCGTAGTTTCAGTGCCTCCTTCGAGAAAGCTCTTTACCCGAACCGTTGGTCGGTCGTGATCGAACAATCGCGCGGTTACCGTCGTGTTGGAGGATCAACCATCGCCGGGTTCGATGACCTTGAGGTCGGAACCAAATTCGCACTTTATCGCAGTGCAGAGCATGAACTTGTGCTAACCCCTGCGCTATTCTTGACCGCTCCCACTGGGTCCCACAGCGTGGCAGAACATCGCACCAAGTTAAAACCAGCCCTCGTATTTGCCAAAGGATTTGGCGACCTAAAATGGGGTTGGCTGCGTCCTTTGGCGTTGCAGGGGGACATTGGTTACGAAGCGGCAGTAACAGGTGAACGCGAGCGACACGCGACATACGACATGGTATTGGAGTACAGCGTGCCGTACCTGAACCGCTTCATTCGAAATGCCGATACGGGGTTTGACGTGGAGCACAACCTGCGGCCGGGTCACTCAAGAGCAATTTTCGGAAATATGTACCCATTCGTCGAATTCAACGGTTCGACCCCGCTTGGGGGTACTTCGGGTTCGAGCGCGACCTTTCTCCGACCGGGGGCTGCTTACGTCGGCAAGTATTTCCAGATCAGTGCGGCGGCAGATGTTCCGCTCCGTGGTTATCTGCCGAGTCGAAGAGTAGGCGCTGTGGTCCTTTTTGATCTGTTCCTCAACGAACTGGTGCCTGCCCTTGGTTGGACCCCGTTTGGCAAACATCATCACCACGATAATGAACACTAGAGACTCAGAAACACGATGCGAGCCGTCGGCAGCTGAATGACGGTGCGACGACGAGACGGAAAACGCATGGCATGTATATAGAGATGGGAGGAAAACAAAAGAAAGTTCCCCGTTCCATAGAAAGGCTTTCAGACGGCATTCTTAGCCGAGGACAATCGCCAAAAGCGGGTCGTCGCCTTCAGGTGCAATGGTTCAACGAAGTCTGTCACGATTACTTGCACATCGAAGACTGGAAATGCCGACTGGCCGACTCAACAAGCAGGGCGTTTCGATCGGTGGCACACTGGTCACAATATCCCCACTCCTCGTGCCGCAAGCAACACAACGATCGCCAGCGAAATCAAGCCTTGGGTCATCATCCCGAGCTTTGCCGATCGTGATAGAACTGCGGTGTCGGTCGGAGAGAATGCCGTGCTTGTATTGAAAGCGAGGAAAAGATAATCGACAAAATGTGGTGCCCAAGTGGATGATTCTGGTCCGATATCCCGATCTTGATTGCCTGGTTTCAACATTTGAGGAAAAAGAAAAGAGCTATTCAAGAGTCCGACATGGCGATCACGCTCGTGCGGACCGCCGGCATCGAGTCTCCAATACCACAACGCAAATACTAGGACATTCGTCACCCACAACGAGCCCGCTGCACGCAA
>DATEHP010000252.1:0-8820 GCA_035279505.1 Candidatus Sulfotelmatobacter sp.
ATCCCGAAGTGTGTCGCCCGGTGTATGCTGGCATCTGAATCTCTTAGCGAACAATCCCGTATGGCTGCAAAGGCGTCACCATTCAGCAAAGTCCTTGAATACATTCATGCCGGGTGGGACGAACTCAGCCGTTCGGTCGACGTGTGCAAAACGTTAGAAGATGTGAAGATTAAGGGCGAGCCGATCCTCTACCTTCCCGCGGAATTTGAGGAACCGCCGGATATAAAAGGCCTGGCCAAGCGATGCCGAGTCCGCGTGAAGCATTTGCCCGTCAAGATCACGGAACCGGGCCAACTCAATTCGAAACAGATCGGCCCTGAAGGACTGCTCTATCTTCCCAATCCGTATGTCGTTCCCGGCGGTCAATTCAACGAAATGTATGGATGGGACAGTTATTTCATCATTCTCGGCCTGCTGCGCGACAATCGCCTCGCGCTCGCAAAAGGAATGGTGGACAACTTTTTCTTCGAAATCGAGCATTACGGCGGAGTGCTGAACGCGAACCGCACTTATTACCTCACGCGCTCCCAGCCGCCATTTCTCACTTCGATGATTCTCGCGGTGTATAACGCCGAAAAAGCCTCGGGGCACGACGACAAAGCATGGCTCGAGAAAGCATATGCTTATGCTCGTACGGACCACGAGCAGTGGATTTCTCCGCTGCATCTTGCCGGTGATACGGGCCTTTCGCGATATTTCGACCGCGATGGCGGTCCCGTGCCGGAAATTCTGGATGATCCGAGCCATTACTACCGTGAAGTTGCGGAGTATTTTTTGATGCATCCCGGTGATAACCACGGACAAATGGTTCGCGTAAGCGCGAGACCTCCGACATTAGTCACCGGTCAGATTTACAGCTTATTTGTGTGCGGCTCTAAAGTGAAAACTGTTGCGGACACGAAGGATTGCAAGGAAGAACGCGTCGCCCTGACACCCGATTTTTATAAAGGCGACCGCAGCATGCGCGAATCGGGCTTTGACGTAACGTTTCGCTTCGGGTCCTATGGTGATGAGACGCACAACTACGCGCCCGTTTGCTTGAACAGCCTGCTCTATAAAACCGAACTGGACTTGGCGGAAATGAGCAACTTGCTGGGAAAAACCCCAGAAGCCGAACAATGGAAACAGAAGGCGGCGCTGCGCGGGACGAAGATTGACAAATATTTATGGGATGCGAAGGCGGCCCTCTTCTACGACTACAACTTTCAGACGCGCACGCGCTCGTCGTATGACTTTGCCACCACGTTCTATCCCCTGTGGGCGGGACTGGCCACCAAAGAACAGGCCAACGCTGTCGCCGCGAAGCTCTCCCGATTTGAAGAGCCCGGCGGTCTTGCCACCAGCCGCAAAGAGAGCGGCGCGCAGTGGGATTATCCCTACGGCTGGGCGCCGCTTCAATTGCTCGCGGTCGAAGGACTTCGGCGCTATGGCTATGCTGCCGACGCTGATCGCATCTCGTACAAATTCCTGAGCATGATCCTCGAAGATTTTGAAATCGAGAAGCATATCCGCGAAAAATATGATGTGGTTGCGCGTGAATCGGTAACGCATATTCGCGCCGGATACGCCACAAATCAAATTGGGTTCGGCTGGACCAATGGCGTTTTCCTCGAATTACTGCACGAACTCCCACCGAAACAACTCACCCACCTGCAAACAGACTAGCAACGTGCTATTCCTTATCTTCCGGTTCAAATTCTTCGGCCCTGGCTTCCCCGGCCTTTTTGCATAGCCGCCCGCGGTCGTCTACCTCCCGTTGCCATGCGCAAGATCGTCCTCGTCGCCGGAATCAGCCTCGATGGAATTTCAACGAGCTGCGAACGATGACTGTGCCGAAAGGTGCGAAACCCGACGCTCTCGATACTGAGTGCCTCGAGGAGCGGATGCCGTTTTCCCGGCGCGACGAGGTTCGGGTGAATAAGCGTGCCCCGCAGCGGGGGGATTTATTTGTAGCTACTCCCGGAGAGCAAAAAAGTAATAAGATGACCGCAATCAAGTTGCAGGCGATTGGACTGCGCTGCGTATGGCCTCCGTTCCACGGAAATTCGACGAACAAAATAGACTCAAACGGACTCTTCTCAAGATTGTTTTTGCCGACCGGCGTTTACGGCTGGCTGTTTCCCAATTGTCGCTCATATTTCTCTTCGCAGCCGGACTAGCCAGTGGTGATCAAGTACCGCTGCGGCGATATACGACAATGGATGGTTTGCCAAGCAACTCCGTGAATTGTGTTAAACGCGACTCGCATGGATTCCTTTGGTTCTGCACGGCCGAAGGACTGTCACGGTTCGATGGGTACAATTTCGTTAATTACGGCACTGAGGTAGGGCTGCCCGATCGCTTGATCACCGACTTTCTTGAAGCACGGAATGGCGAGTATTGGGTGGGGACGTTTCATGGAGTGGCTCGGTTCGATCCCAAGCCCTCAGTAGGAGCGCCTCTGTTCCACGTATATCGCCTGGCCGGCGATGATGTGAGCCAGCACGTAAATAGCTTGTTCCAGGATAGGGATGGTGTCGTCTGGGCGGCCACCGATGCCGGCGTTTTTCACTTTGCCCAATCCGCGGGGAAGGGTGGTGGTTTTCAACGATTGGAGACCGGACCTGCTGCTGCGGGTAAAGGGGCAGACTTCATTGGCCAGGACCGAGATGGCAATTTATGGATAACGATGGGGCGTGAGGAAGGCACTGTAATTGTTCGGCGCGCGCCCGATGGGCGGAGCGAAATTCTGAGAGATCCGTTTCTCTCACACAATAGAATCAATTCCCTCTTTATCGACAAACATAACCGAATCTGGCTTGGCAGCTACCACGGCCTTGCGCTCCTTGCTCCGCACCCCAGCGCGTCAGGATTGATTGCGAGGGTTTTTCACAGGAAGGACGGGGGTTCAGGCGATTTTTTCGGGGGAATGTTTGAGTCGGCCGATGGGAGACTGTGGGTAGGGTGCGGTGGCCTGCTCGAAGTGGTGGGCAAAGACGATGAAGTGGTTTTCAAACTGTACGGAACCGCTGATAAAGGCTTTGGGGCCATTGCTGCTGAGGATTCGGACGGGAACTTCTGGATGGGAAACACGCGGTTGGCAACTCACGGCTTTGTCACCTATGGCCCCGAGGACGGACTTCATACTGACGATATCCGGTCCATTTTTGAGGGACATGACGGAAGACTCTACGTCGTGACTGGGACCCACGGGCGCTATATACACCGGTTTGACGGTAAGCGGTTTGTTGCGGTAGTACCGCTCGTCCCCGGCCATGACTCTTCCTGGGATTGGGGCGGCTGGGGATGGGAGCAAACTCACCTCCAAGATCACAACGGTGAGTGGTGGTGCGCGACTGGCTTTGGCCTCTTTCGCTACCCCAAAGTGAAGAGGCTTGAGGATCTGGCGCACACACCTCCGAAGGCTATTTACACGACCCGCGATGGACTCGGTGGTGACGACATTTTCAGGCTTTATGAGGATTCCCGAGGTGACGTCTGGATATCCGCGTGGGGTGGCCGAGGGTTGACACGCTGGGAACGAGCGACCAGCCGTTTCCATGCCTTTGATAAACAGGAAGGCTGGGAGGGCATTGCTGCGGCGATTCGGGAAGATCGCACCGGGAACATATGGTTAGGTCCGTGGGAACACGATCTGGTTCGATATCGCCACGGACAATTCGAGACATTGCGTCGAAAGGACGGTTTTCCGGATGGCCGGGTTAACTCCATCTGGCTCGACCGAGCGGGGCGGATATGGGCGGGGACGGACCGCGGCGGACTTGTCCGGATCGATGAACCTGATGCAGACCGAGTCCATTTTCAGGTTTATACGACGAAAGACGGTCTGTCGAGCGACAACATAAGAGCCATCACCGAAGATCATTGGGGGAGAATCTATTTCTGGACGGGCAAAGGCGTTGATCGCCTGGAACCCGATTCCGGCGGATTGGTGCACTACACAACGGAGGACGGCCTGGTGCCGTCTGGTTCAGATAATCAGGAAGCATTTTGTGATCGTCACGGGAACCTCTGGTTTGGATTTATGGGACTATCGCGGCTCAACCCCCGGCTAGAACCAGCGAAGGCTTCATCACTTTCAATCTACATCCGGCGGATTCAAGTCCGCGGAGTGTCACTCCCAATTTCGGAACTTGGGGAATCGCGGACTGCGGACCTGGTCTTACAGCCCAACCAGAACAACGTCGAGATCGAATTTGGAAGTATTAACTTTGTGCAGAGAGAGAAACTCCGCTATCAATACAAGCTTGATGGTTCGGACACCGGCTGGAACCCTCCCACCGATGCGCGAGCGGTGAGCTATGCAAACATTCGGCCCGGAACATATCGCTTTTCCGTGCGGGCAATCACTAGCCGAGGCCAGGTAAGCGCGTTGCCCGCCGTTGTTAGCTTTAAGATGCTGGGTCCGGTATGGACCCGCTGGTGGTTTCTCAGCTTGATCGTCGCCCTCGTGGCCCTGGTCGCATACGAACTGCACCGGTACCGCGTGAATCAACTCCTGGAAGTGGAGCGAGTGCGCACGCGAATTGCTTCCGATTTGCACGACGACATAGGCTCGGGTCTAACGCAAATCGCAATCTTGAGCGAAGTGGTTCGACAGGAAGGCTCAAACGACAGAAAAGAAGGGCAACTCTCCCGAATCGCCGATCTTTCGCGCGAACTGATCGATGGAATGGGGGAAATCGTATGGGCCATGAATCCTCAGCGCGATCAGCTGGCAGACTTGTTACAGCACATGCGCCGCTTTGCGAGCGACATCCTTGTCACACGCGGAATTGACTTTGGCTTTCATTCCCCCGCTACAGATTTGAGCCTTTCTCTCCGATCCGACGTCCGCCGCCAAGTCTTCCTCATTTTCAAGGAAGCGATTAATAACAGCGTGCGCCACTCGGGATGTACGCGAATGGATATTTCGATCTTGGTGGGAAAAGGAGAACTCAGGCTGAACGTGTTCGATAATGGCCATGGCATAAGCAAAAGCGAGAGAAGTGATGTTAACGATGCAGGACATGGGCTCGGGAATATGAGGCAACGAGCGGCAGGTCTCGGTGGAACGCTGGAGATTGAGTCAAATTCCGAGGGGGGAACCCGCGTCTTCCTAAGGATGCCCGTAAGTCCGCGCGCCTTTCGCTCTCCCGAGAAGACTACCTGACTAGGTGGGGACGGTTCGAGGGCGGCGCTCCATGATGTTCCAGAGAAACATGACGATGAATGCAACCCCGGGGAAAAGCCGCCAAGCGCGGCAAGCATCGCAACAGGAAGCCCTGAAAATAGCCATCGTGGAAGATCAGAGTGCCATTCGTGTAGGTCTTGAGATGCTCATAAATGGGTGGTCTGGGTTTCGATGCACGGGTGCATACAGTACGATGGAAGAGGCGCTGCAAGAAATAGCTTCCAATGTCCCGAGGATAGTACTCGTTGACATTGGGCTTCCGGGAATGTCAGGCACGGATGGCATTCGGTTGTTGAAAGAGAAATTCCCGCAAATCATCCCGCTCGTTCTAACTGTGTACGACGATGACAATAGGATATTCGAAGCGATGTGCGCAGGAGCTTGCGGATACTTGCTGAAGAATACTCCGCCCGCGAAATTGTTGGAGAGTTTGAGAGAAGCATCCGAAGGCGGAGCACCAATGTCACCGGAGATAGCGCGGCGAGTCGTGACGCTCTTTCAGACAATTCGCCCGCCGGAGAAAACCGATTACGAACTGACTCCGCACGAAAAACGTCTGTTGCGGCTGCTTGTCGAAGGCCACAATTATAAGACCGCTGCCGGCGAACTAGGCGTCTCCGTGAATACAATCAGTTTCCACATGAAGCGCGTCTACGAAAAACTGCAAGTCCATTCCAAGTCAGAGGCAGTGTCGAAGGCTTTGCGAAGTCGCATCGTGCGCTGAGCCGGCCCTGCACCGACGGCGCTCATCATCTCACGCCCATCTCAAGCCTACCCGCACTGGTGGTGACCACTCAAGCCTGTTTCTGTTCAAATGCGCGACGCTGATATTCTGTCCGCTTTCGGTTCTAGTTCTTGAGTGAGGGTAGGAGACACAAACATGAGCACAATTAAGCATGGTTTGTTGCAGATTGCTTTGGTGATGGTGGTATTCGCCGCGTCCGCCGGCACCACGCTGGCGCAAAGAAATGCCCTCTGGCTCGGCGGCTCGGGCAATTGGTTCGGCCCGTCCGATGCCTGCGTCTCATGGAACGTATGCTCCGGACCGGGCACCAATCCCGGTGAGTCCGGCTTCACCGACAACGTGTTCATCAACACGCCCAACTCAACGGTCACGCTGGCCGGTGGGGCGCGCATCGCCAACCTCACTCTCGCTTCAAGCGACACCTTGACTGTCATTGGTACCGGATATGTCGAGTTTGACGGTAGTTCCGCCTCCACGCTCAACAATGCCGGCACTATCAACCTGACGGGCACTACCGGGATCACATTTGTCGGCATCCCTTCCCCGAACATCCTCACACTTACGATCGCGGGTGGCGGGACCATCAACATGCAGAACGCATTCGCACATATTGCCGGCAGTGGCGCGAACCTCATCAATCAGGAAACCATCCAGGGGCAAGGTTTCATTCTCGCGAGCGGCTTCATTACCAATCAAGGAACCATCAACGCCAACATCAGCGGCACCACTCTGCTGGTCCAGCCCGGTGCAAATGGTTTGACCAATAGCGGCGTTCTCGAAGCCAGCAACGGCGGCACGTTGAACATCGTCAGCGGCTTCAGCAACATCCTCTTCGACAACACCGGCGGGACCATCCAGGCTCTGAACGGTTCTACGGTCCTGAATCAGGCAGGCATCATCATGGGCGGCACGCTGACCACCAGCGGCACCGGAATCATCCAGACGGTCGGCTCCAACCCGACATTGGAAAACCTGACCAACGCCGGTACGTACCAGATCCTTCCCGGCGGGGACACCACTCTCGTCGGTGCAATTCACAATACCGGCAGCTTCCTCATCGGTTCCACGACTGGCGGCTCGCAAATCATTATCAATGGCCCGGTCACTCTGTCCGGCGGGGGGTCGGTGACCATGGTCGACTCCGCGAATCCTTTCAATACAATCACTTCGTTCACCCCTGGGTCGCAGCTTACCAACCAACAGATCATCCGAGGGACAGGGGCGATCGGCGACGCCGATCTTACGATTCTAAACCAGGGAACCATTCTCGCCAATGTCGCCGCCCATCCGCTGGGCTTGTTCGACGCGGGATTCACAAATCAGGGGACAGTGAAAGCCGGAAACGGCGCCACCCTCAATATCTTTAGTTCCACCTTCAATAATCAGGGCACGCTTCAAGTTAACACCTTTTCAACCGTCAATTTTAGCGGCAACAGCGATCTCACCAACTACGACTCGACCACGAATACCTTAACCGGTGGTACCTACCTGCTGGGGGGCACCCTGCAATTTACCAATGCGGCTCACGGTATCGTCGCCATCGACACGAACGCCGCCAACATCATCTTGGACGGCCCTTCCTCGCAGATCCTCGATGCCTTCAATAAGGATGCCCTCGCCGGCCTTGCCACCAACGCCAGCGGCGGTTCCTTTACCATCGAGAACGGCCGCAACTTCACGACGGCCGGTGACTTCCAGAATTTCGGCAACCTATCGGTCGGTTTTGGTGGCTCCTCGACCTTCACCACGGGAAGTGGCGGGGCCAATAACTACACGCAGAACGGGGCCTCGAGTCTCACCCACATCCAATCTTTCGGCCAACTCACCACCTCCACCTATACGCAAAACGGCGGCTCGACCCAAATCGATCCTTTCGGCACACTTACGGCCACCAATCTCATCTGGAATGACGGAGCGATTACCGTCAACGGCACGCTCGATCCTCTTAGCCTCACCGTTTGCCCAAGCTGCTCACTCAGTGGGACAGGTTCCATCATGGCAAACGTCACATCGAACGGCACCGTTACTCCGGGAGCATCGCCTTCGCTCTCCGTTACCGGGAACTATGCGCAGGGCTTAACAGGAACGCTGCTGATCGACCTGGCGGGAACGGGCTCCGGCCAATATGGCGTTCTCGACGTCAGCGGAAACGCCCTTCTTGGCGGTACTCTCGATTTTACAGTTGTGAATGGCTTCACTCCAGATGCGGGCGACAATTTCACGTTCCTGCTCTTTGGTGGCGAATCAGGCAACTTCAGCAATGTTGTCTTCACGAATTGGAATTGCCCCGTTGGGGATACCTGCTCGGAAGTTTTTGGCGCCGGCATGCTGTCCCTGGATATCAGTGGATCCACACAACCGACGCCTGAACCTCCCGCGTTGCTTCAATTGGCCGGCGGCTTCATCTTACTCATGATTGGGCAGTGCCTCAAGAGAAGAAAAAAAGCCGCAAGAGCAAGGTAAGAGCTGCGTCCGCCTCGCGAGGACGTAATTTCGGGCCAACGACCGCAGATCTCATGAAGGGCAAGGACTTTTCTATGAAGCGACTCAGACTGGGTCGTCAACGAGGCTTCGGAGCAGTTCAAATCACGTGGGTTTTGGCAGGGCTACTGGTTGCCGCCGCTGCTGCATGCCACATCGTTCGCGATCTGCGCAATACGCAGACATCGTTCAGTACTCCCTACCAGGCCATCCTCCTGGCCAACGGCACGGTTTACTTCGGGCAGCTTCAGGACTACGGCACAAACCGTCCCATCTTGAGGCAGGTCTACTACGTCATCTCGGAGACCAACGCGAACACCAAGCAGACCAACAACGTGCTCGTCAAACGCGGCAAGGAATTACACGAGCCCGACCGCATGTACCTCAATCCTAATCAGATTGTCTTCGTTGAGCCTGTGGG
>DATEHP010000253.1:0-8483 GCA_035279505.1 Candidatus Sulfotelmatobacter sp.
TCGTATCCCATGTTGGTGTAGTCCCAAAGATGCGACACAGGCGGTGTATCCGCTGCAGCGTCGTTCATGCATGGAACGTTATACTGCTTGGCCAGCTTCACCCACTCGTCGACTTTGATCTGGCCAGCGGCATTGGCAAAATTTGAGAAATGCATCATGGCCGTCCGGTCGTTAACCGCCTGACGGAGTTCATCGCGAGTCTCGACCTCGATCAACTTGATCCCGGTCGATCGCAACTGGTGATCGAATGGGTTGCGATGCGATTTCTGGATGATGACTTCCGACTTCATGCCGGTAAGGTCGGGCAGTTGTTGGATCAGCTTTTCGTTATCCCCGGTGAGAATGCCCGCTAGTCCCGATTGAATGGCGGCGGCCGCGCCCGAAGTGACGAGCGCGCCGTAGCCTTCGGGGAGTTTCAACATCTCCGCAATGCGCTTTCCGGCCGCCACCTCGAGTTCAGGAATGTTCACAAAGTGGCGACCCGCCATGGCCATCACAACTTCGAGTTCCGGCCGAAGAACGGAGCCGCCAAGCATGGTCATTGTGCCCTCGCAGTTGATGACGGTGGTCACGCCGAGTTCGTCATATGGATTTCCGCTCTGGCCAAAACCACTCACAGCGTTGCTTCCAGCCGTTGCAACAACTTTCGAAAAGAGCTTGCGAGGCGCAAAGATCGACGCCGTCATCGCGGCTGCAGTTCCCAAAAATCCGCGCCGGTTCCAAGTCGAGTTCAGCCGCATAAATTCTCCTCGTTTCTACCAGTGCCCCTTACTTGTGAGCCACAGCGGCGATGCAATTGATTTCGACCAGCGAATCGCCTGGTAATGCAGCGACCGCCACCGTGGTGCGGGCCGGTCCGCCATGAGGGAAATAGGTCCCAAACACTTTGTGCATGCCGTCCCAGTGCTCGATCTTCACCAGGAACACATTGGCCTGAAGAACGGTATCCATGGTTCCTCCGCCGACTTCAACCATCTTCTTCAACTTGTCCATGACCATGCTGGTGTGAGATTCGATCGTCCATTCTTTCTGATCCCGGGAATCGTGGGCGCCTATCCCGGAAACATAGAGGAGGCCGTTGTGAACAATCACGGGCATGATGACGTCTTTTTCGCTGCCCGGCTTGCCTTCTGCGTTCAGCTTCCGTATGGCGTTGGCATCCTGAGAACCCTGCGCCATTCCGCGCGTGGCGGCAGCCGCCGTAAGGCCGAGGGCCGAGAGAACTGAACCTAACTTCAGTGCAAATGCCCGTCGTGTCGAAGTGAAATCCATGTTCATCTTCCTTTCAATTTGCGATTTTTAGATCCGTCATTGCTAGTGCGCCAAGCCGTGTCTTACACAGCCATTCTGGCAAGCTGTAGTGCGGTTTTACCGTTCCGGCTTTCCGCGGACGAACGGGAACGAGGGGCAACTGGCTGATAGCCCAGTTCAGCCGAGATCTGCAATCCGGCTGTCTGGATAAGCGGCGCGAGCTGGCGAAGGCGCGCCACGGGCATCCGAAGACTCGGTGCCGTGATGCTGACGCTCGATTGCACGCTCCCTGTGTGGTCCCAGATGGGAGCAGCGACACAGCGGATGTGCAACTCGTGCTCCTCCAGGTCCGAGGCATATCCGTTCTTGCGGACGCGGAACAATTCAGCTTTGAGTTCCTGGAGACTGCCAGCCGTGTTCGGCGTCAGGCGTTTCAGTTCGAGTTGCGAGAGGACACGATCCTGTTCGTCTGCCGGCAGGTAAGCCAGCATCACCTTTCCGACGGCGGTGCAGTAGAGCGGAACGGACGCGCCGATACGTGAATGGATACGCAAGGGCTCCGGCGAGTCTAGTTTCTCTACGTACACTGCAGACATGCCGTGCCGCACCGTGAGGTGTATGGTCTCGCGAGTTTGCTGGTTTAGTTCGCGCAGATGCGGCAGACTTAAACGGCGAATGTCCAGTTGCCCTGCGGCAGCTTGCCCGATGGCAAAGCAGGCGATCCCGAGGTGGTGGGTGCCCTCAAGATCGCGGTTCAAGAATCCTGCGGTGACTAAATTGGCCAGGAAACGGTGGACGGTGCTCACAGGCAGTCGCGACGAAGCTGCGACCTGTTTGGCGGTGAGTCCGCGTGGAGATTCACTGAAGAGGTTCAGAAGCTTCAGCCCACGCTGCAAAGCGGTAATGTCGTAATTGCGTTTCGGTCGCGCTGTCATATCGGGCAAAAATGAAAACGCTGGATTATCTGATGAAAATGGATTTTTTGCAACCTACAGCCGCCCTACTTTCTTCACGGCCTGCACTATCGATTTGAATTGCTCGATCAGCGCATACATGGAATGCTCTTTGTAGTCCATTTGTTGAGCCACGGCGAGCACCGCCTGCGCCTGAGCTTTTGGAACCACCGCAACGCCATCGCTGTCCGCGACGACAAGATCCCCAGCGTTCACGGAAACTCCATTGCACACCACTGGGATCTGTGATCCCGCAAAACGGTAGTGATGTACCGAGGTGGAAGGAACAATACCAGTGGCAAAGACTGGGAATGCAATCTTGCGCAGGTAGGCGACATCCCGCACACCTCCATCGATCACCGCTCCGGCATAGCCACGCGCCGCCATCGCAGTCCCCATCAGGCCGCCCATTCCAGCGATGTCTTCGCCGTCCTCAACCACCATCACGTACACCGAATCGGTCGATCCCTGATCGATCGCCTCCAGCATTCCCGTGAGCGCCTCAGGATCGCTGTTCCCCTCGTCTTTCTTAAGTTGAACCGTTCTCGCAAGTCCCGCAAATTTGGCGGTGAAGATCGGCTGCATGCGGTGGCTCATGTACATCTTTTTGTGGGTAATCTGCTCCAGCGCGTCGGAAACAGAGGCTACTTCCACATGTCGAAATTGCGCAACCAGTTCGCTGTCCGACAACGGCGTCGCAGTTGCTGAACTGGATTGTGCGCGCGCAAGGTGAACGTAAACGGTGCCTGCAAAAATAAACGTGAGTGCTGAAAAGGCAAGTATCAGGATACGTATTCTCGAGAACAGCTGATTCAGATGCATTGCTTCCTCCTCAGTTCTGAACTTCCGCGTTCTAGCCGATCAATGCATCGTGGCGGACAACTTCCCATCCAGTGAAAGCGAAGGAAAGCAGTTGTTCGCCCTCGCTTTTTCGATGCGATAGAATGTGGCCGTTTGCTATGCTCTCCATTCGCCAGTCTTTATATCAGTTCGGACTCCTTCTCGTTCTGCCAGCCTTTACAATTTCTATTTTGCATGCAAGGCAAAATCCCTCTCCAGACCATGACTCCAAAACACCTCCGGCCGGTCGAAGTACTTTTAACTCTTCCTGCGCGGGATGTCACGGACTGGATGGGACCGGCAGCGACAAAGCGGTCAACATTGCAGGAAGTGCCAGAGTGCGGCATCTCTCCGATTCTCAACTGTCGGGCATCATTTCAAATGGTGTGCCGGGAACCGGCATGCCCGGTTTTCGTAGTCTCAGTGCAAGACAGGTTCGCGCAGTAGTCGACTACCTGCGATCGTTGCAGGGTAAGGCGGAGGGGCGCACTCTGCCGGGCGATCCGAACCGCGGTAAGGAAATTTTCTTCGGCAAGGGTGATTGTTCAGCCTGCCACACCATTTCCGGCCAGGGTGGATTCCTGGGTCCCGACCTCACTGAACACGGAGCTACTTCATCCGCAAATGGGATTCGCGACGAAATCGTTAGAACACCGAGAGTGCCATCAATAGGCTATCGGACGGCCGTTCTCACGACAGAAAGTGGTGAGCGCATGGAGGGACTCGTTCGAAACGAAGACAACTTCTCTGTGCAGTTGCAAACCGAGGACGGGAGTTTCCACTTTTTCAAAAAGACAGACTTGCGGAACTTTGATCGTAAGGACGGCTCCCTGATGCCGGCCGATTACCGCAACCGCCTCAGTGACGGCGAACTGAATGATCTGGCCAGCTACCTGATGACCACTCCATCGCCCAACAAAGCCGCGCCTCCTCGCAAGAAAGTCGATGACGACGAATGAAAACTCTGCGTGCTCTTTCGCTCGCCTTGTTTCCCATTTTCCTTTTGGCAGCCAAGACTTCGGCGCAGGAAAAACGGAGTTTCATGCTCGAACCCCTCTCTCCAAAGTTCTCGGAACTAGTCGGCAGCGATGCGAAACTGGAAACCGTCGCCACGGGTTTCGGTTTCACGGAAGGGCCGATGTGGGATCCATCAGGCTTTCTCTACGTCAGTGACGAAACACTGAACAAGATTTTCCGCGTTTATCCGAACGGTAGGAAAGAAGAAGTCATCGCGCTCGGCGACCCCGACGGAAATACCTTCGACCGCCAGCATCGGTTGATCGACTGCGCGAGCGTGTTGAGAGCGATCATCGAAGTGACGCCTGACGGGAAGTACAAAGTGCTCGCCGATCGCTACGAAGGAAAGCGTCTCAATAGCCCGAATGACGTTATCGTCGGGCCCGATAGTGCGCTCTATTTCACCGATCCCACGCTCGACCTGGTTGCTGGAGAAAAACAGGAAATTCCGTTTCAGGGGGTCTATCGGCTGGATAACACCGGAAATCTGCGCTTGCTCACACGAGACATGGGGCAACCCAACGGATTAGCTTTCTCTCCCGACGGCAAGCAGTTCTATGTAGACGATGACGAGAAGCGAAATATCCGCGTATACGACGTCGCAGCCGACGGAACGCTCAGCCATGGCCGAGTCTTCGGCGAAGAGCCTGGAGGAAAGGGCGAAGGTGTACCGGACGGAATCAAGGTGGATGACAAAGGCAATCTCTTCGTGACAGGCCCCAAGGGCATATGGGTGTGGGACACCAACGGAAATCACCTGGGCACGATCGTGATGCCCGAACAGCCCGCCAACTTGACTTGGGGCGATCCGCAATATGACACGCTTTACATCACGGCGACGACATCGGTGTACAAGCTGAGAACAAAGACCAGGGGCTTCGTTCCTTACCTTCAGCACTAATCGCGCCTAGTCCTCAGTGCGGCAGCGCAAAGCTGAACACATCACTTCCAGCGGCAATTGCCACGTACTGAACTCCGTTGACCGCATAGGTCATGGGAGACGCGCTGAATGACTGGCCGGTATTGAAATGCCAGAGAGGCTGCCCCGTCCCCGCGTCAACGGCTTCGAAGGACTCGGCATCGTCAGCGAAGAAAACCAGCCCACCCGCTGTGGTAAGCGTCCCTCCCCACGAGTTGCCATGGCCTGCCTGCGGATATTGCCAGACCTTTTTTCCATCGAAAGGAGAGAGCGCCAGGAGAACTTTCCTGGAGTCTTCGCCCACAGGATGCTTCGTGCCAGTTCCGTAGAAAGTTTCTCCTTGGGTGAACGGCTTCGGCTTCGAAAAGTAAAGATTGCAGTTCTCCAGCGCCATCACATAGAAGAGGCCAGTGTTCGGATTGTAAGAAGGCGAAAACCAATTCGTAGCGCCAACAATGCCCGGACAGATGTGCGTGCCTTCTTTCGTCGGGATAAGTCCGGAAAGCATCGGGCGGCCGGAGGCATCAATCCCGGTAGCCCAGGTCAACTTCTCCAGGAACGGAGTGGCTCGCAGAAACTTACCGTCCGTTCTGTCGAGAACATAAAAGAAACCATTGCGGTCGGCCTGGAGCAGCAGATGACGCACGGAGCCATTGTCTTCCTTGTCCACAAGCACGGGTGTTTCATTGGCGTCGTAGTCATACAGGTCATGCGGAGTGAACTGGAAATACCATTTCAACTTCCCGGTGTTGGGATCGATGGCAAGGACGCATGCGGTGTACAAGTCGTCCCCCGGTCGTGAGCTTCCATCGAAATCAGGAGCGGCATTGCTGGTGGTCCAATAGACAGTGTCGAGTTCTGGATCGAATGTACCAGGCATCCAGGTCGTGGCACCGCCATGCAGGTACAAATCACCGGGCCAGCTAGCCGAGCCAAATTCTCCCGGGCCGGGAATCGTCCACAAGCGCCACTTCAGAGTTCCCTTCTTCGCATCGTAAGCCGCCACAAACCCTCGCACCCCGGAATCTCCACCAGAGGTACCTACAATGATTTCGTCTTTGACGACGAGTGGGGCGCTAGTTGCTCCATACTGCTTCACCTTGTCCGCGTACTGCACGTCCCACAGCAGGTTTCCCGAGCGCGCATCGAGGCAGAGCAGATGGGCATCATCGGTTTCCGAATAGACAAACTGTTCCCATACCGCCACTCCTCGGCTCTTGTGGGCTGCAGCGTCGTCGAGCAGTCCGGAACTCACGGGCCGGGAATAGTGCCACAAAGTGCGTCCAGTGCTCGCGTCCAGTGCAAAGACATCATTCGCGGAAGTCACGTACATGACGCCGCGAATCACAACGGGGGTCACCTCGAGCCGCTGAGTATTGCCAGGGTGGAAGACCCACGCTGCACGCAATTGGGCGATGTTGCCGCGGCTAATCTCACGCAAAGTGCTGTAGCGGCGTCCGGTGTAGTCTCCGTTATACGAAGGCCAGTTCTCGCCCACCGGCGTTGTCAGCAGATCTTCTGGAGTCACCTGCACGGCGGAACTGGAGGTAGCCCCAGGGTCCTGTCCGATCAGTTCTGGCCCCGTACAAACCACGAGGAGAACAATGAGTGCTGCAGCGTGCCGTTTCATCTTCAATGCTTGTCCTGGCCAGTCAATTGAACTTCCTGTAGCGCGCCGCGGTCGACGCCGCGGTCGTCGACAAGGTGAATCGACAACCGCGAGGTTCTTCCGGGCGAGGCGATCTCACTCTCTAGTGACACTCGTTCGTTTGGGCTCACCTCGGCAACCGGAATCACCGCCGCCGCGTGTCCGTGCTCATCATAGCGTCGAGCCACGATGTGCCCGGAGTAAAAAACTCCAAAGGATCCCGAAAGTTTGATTTTGCCATCCTGTGTGACAGTCGCTGTCAGTGGCTGAATCAGGATTCCCGCGTCGGCGACACCGTGGAACTCGTTTCCAGAACGCGTGGGGAACCACTCCGTCTCAAAACTACAGCTCTCACCGGGACGCAAATGACACATGGGGCTATTGAGCTCCGCCTCCAGGTAGTAAGGGCTCGCGTCCGGATCTGTACTCATCGATGGATTTCCATCACTGTTCAGCCTCATTTCCGGGCCATTTGTCCAGAAAATGACAGAAGCTTTTCCGGGATAAGGCTTGCCCGGTTCGTATTGAAAGCGCTCGACCATGGCGAACTGGCTGCTACCGTCGACGACCGCCAGCCATCCGTCTGTCGAATCGAGCCACAATTCGGCAGCCATATGTGCGTAGTGAACCGTGAAAAGATCATCGTCTCTCACCCGTGCGGCCGGGTTTTCGGCGGGACCGAAGCGGACGTGGTAACGGTTTAAATAGCTGCTGGATCGGTTCGCAGGAGTAAACGTCCAGAAGTCGTGGTTGATGTGTGCGGTCTGATCGGAACCCGCTGTGCCCGGAAGAGATGTGTCGTACTGCGACACCGATTGCATCGACCACTCGAGAGTGTGTCCGGTCACGTTCTTCATGGATGCGCGAAATGCGATGCGCGGTGAATCAGCATCCAAATGGATCGTACGTGTAAATTGAATTCCGGTCTGCGGATCGGAGGGGCTCGTCAATTCGATTTCGCAGCCCTGCCCTTCCGAAACTTTCCGAAATGAAAAGGGCCCGTCATCGAGCACGTCAGAGTTTCCGGGCCAGTGTTGCTCGTCGTTGTTGCCTTCAGGCAGCAGCCATAGTTTGTCGCCGCCGTAGTTGAACCACTGGCCGGAAATTGGCGGCAAGTACTTACCGGCCAACTTCGGATTGACGAACAGGTAGGCGTGCCCCGCGAAAGTGACCTGCATCAGGCGGCCACCATTCTGCGGCACGACAATCAATTGCACCCATTTGTTCGAGAGCTGCTGCGCCTGCCATCCCTTATAGTCGACAGCCTCGACCCGGCAATCAGGATTCTTCGTTGGATTCGATTGGCCAAACGCCGGAGCGATATTCTCTGCCGCTACCAAGGCCAGGGCGACGAATGCTGCCCAGGCGAGTCGCCTTCGATTCAACGCCACAGGATGGAGTGTCATGATCATTCTTTCGCCAGAGGAGACCGTTGCGGCGATTGAGAGTAGCACGCAAAACTGCGTCCCCCGAAATTAAGCCCGCCCTAAACGAAATGAATCCTAATAAAACGAAAGATTTCGATTTGCGTCAAGAAGATTCTGTGATATACCAGCGTTCACGCGCAGGCACCAAGTGTGAGCACCCTCAAAGCAAGAATGTCCGAAACCCTGGTGTTCTTAGTGTTGCTGAACCCGGCCCGCCTGCTGGCTCAGGATCGAACCGTCGACCCAACTTGGCTGCATCGGTTCGTTCCGCAAGTGAGTGAGACAAAAATTGATCTTTCCTCTTCGACCTGCCACTACAAGGCCATCTTTGGCGCGGGCGACGCCGACAATCGAATTCTGAGAAGTGTTTCTCATTTTGGCGAAGTTACGCTGGAATCGCAGGGAAACTGCCAAAGTGTTGTTTACGA
>DATEHP010000254.1:0-33076 GCA_035279505.1 Candidatus Sulfotelmatobacter sp.
ATCACGCCGAAGGCGAGGCTCAGCGCGAGCCAGCGGGGATCGTCGTTGAATTCCCACCAGCGCGGGTCCGAGGGGAACAGTTCGGTGCGCGGGCGCAGCCACATATCGGCGATACGAAGCGCGGGGAGCCACACGTAGTAACGCAGCGGGGCATCGTGGACGCGTTCCTCTGCCAGCGCGGCAAAGCGAGCGTCAATTTCCGGAGTCACGTCGTGGCTCGCGTTGTAGTCAGCGAAGAGGTCGGCGGTCTGCTTTCGTTGTTGTGAAGAGTCGAAGGCGCGGCTCGGGAGTCGACTGAAATCGATATCAGAACCGGGGACCGGCCAATAAATCTCCTGCACTGAAACGTAGTCGGCCATCCATGTTTTTACCCAGCGGTTGAAACCCGGCATCACGGATTCGTCGGAATCGTTGGCATAACGTGGAGCGAGAGGCTGAAAACGGTGAAGCGTGTGGAGGTTCCGTAGCGTCCACGGAATCAGAGGTGCGAGTGCGCCGGTCGCCACGAGGACGCCTGCCAGAATCAGGGCGGACGGGGTAAATCCCGGCTTCCTGGAATCCGTCGCTCGGCGCAGCGACTTCAACAGCAACCACAAGAGATATCCGCCGATCGACGCTAACAAAATGCCGCCGTCGGGTCTGAGCAGAATGGCGCCCCCGATGGCTAATCCGCAACCGAGCCATGCCAGACGTGATCCGGCGGATGCTCCGCCAATATTCAGGCCACGAAATGCAAGATCAAAGGCCAGGGCGGTAAAGAATATTTCGAGGGTCTCGGTCAGGGCAGCGGCGGCATAGTTCGCAAGAAAGGGGCAGATGGCGGCGAGCAGGAACGCGGCTTTCGCCGCACGTTCGGAAAACAGGCGGAGAGCTATGTCGGCAATGAGGAAACATGTTGCCAGATCGAATAGGACTTGCACGAGCAAGACGGCCCGAAAGTTGTCGCTGCCGAAGACCCAGAAGATTGCGGCCAGGAACGCCGGATAGCCGGGCAGACGGGACAGCGTCGGCATGATGGCGCCTGAGTTCGTGATCCCGTAAATGCCCTGCTGCAGCCAGTTTTTGGCGATGTCGGCGTATAGACGGGAGTCGTCGACCACTCCCGGAGCGCGAAAGACCAGGAAGAGGCGAAACGCCAGCGCCAACACGGTCGCCCCGACGAAGAACCGCGCGTGCCTCTGAATCATTTCGCGCATCAGCAGTCCCGCTGCGAATCATAGCGCGTCGGGCTACCCCGGCGGCGGGAAACTGCATCTTAATGATTCTGAGCAGCTACTCACCCTGTCTTACCGAGAATTGACCGTGTGCCTGCAGCGGCATACGATGAAAACCGTCTCTCATGGCTGAACCAGTCTTTTATGATCCGCGCCGCGCACGCTGGAAACGGCTGCGCCGTCTCATTGACGTCACGGCTGTCCTGGTTTCGGCGCTTCTTATTTTCTTCGTTTATAGCGCCCTGCGCGACGAACCCTTGCCCGAACTTCTGTTTTTTCCGCAGAAGCGTCCTTTAAAGGCCCTCAAGGAAACGGAGAAAGAGAAAGCCAAGGAGCGAGCCAAAAAAGCTGTTGCCCGTTCCCACCGCAAAACCAAGCTGGCGGCCTCGCAAGTCAAACTGAATCAGGAAGAAGGAATCCGCGCCGCTTTTTATGTGCCATGGGATGCAGCGAGTTTTTCGTCCCTTCGTTCTTACGCTCACCAGATCGACATGCTGTTTCCGGACTGGCTGCACGTCTTCACTCCAGATGGCCGCCTGCAGGGAGTCGACGACCAGACCAACAAGTATTTCGATGTGGTGCAAGGGAACAGCGTGCTGCCGGTGGATGACAAGGTCATGCCGTTTTTGAAGACGGACAATCCGGCCATGGAAGTCTTCCCGATGGTCAACAACTCCGATGGCGCGAACTGGGTGGACGTATCGGAGTTCCTGAACGATCCCGATTCGCGCGCGCTTTTCCGGAGACAAGCGGTACAGTTTCTGTCGTCTGGGCGATTCCGGGGAGTGATGGTGGATTTCGAGGCCTTTCCACCCAGCGGCCAGCCTGGGTACGTGGCTTTGTTGCGGGAGTTGTCCGCGGATTTGCATGCGCGCGGCCTGAAACTGTACGTGGCGGTCCCGCCTCACAACGAAGAATTCGACTACAAATCCATTGCGGCGGCAGCGGATGGCGTCATTCTGATGAACTATGACGAACATTATCCGGGAGCCGCATCCGGACCTGTGGCCTCGCAGGACTGGTTCGAACAGAACCTGAAATATGCAACAGGGGTGATTCCGAAGGAAAAAGTCATCTGCGCGATCGCAAACTACGGTTATGACTGGGTGCAGAAGCCGAAAAAGGGGAGCTTACCACCTGAGATTCACGACAGCACAGTCAGTGTGCAGGATGCATGGCTGGCCGCGCGGGACTCGGACGAGGACGTTAATTTCGATGACGACGCGATGAATCCTCACTTCAGCTATCTCGACGAGCGCAACCTGCGCCACGATATCTGGTTCGTCGACGGGGTGACGGCATTAAATCAAATGCGGGCTGCACAGTCGATGGGGATCAGGACGTTCGCCTTGTGGCGCCTGGGCAGCGAGGACCGTTCCCTGTGGAAAGTATGGGATTTGCCGGGAGACACCGGGGCACCCGACAAACTGCGCGACGTCCCCCCGGGCGCCGACGTCGACATGGAAGGCCAGGGCGAAATTCTTCGCATTGAAGATAAGCCGGCTCACGGCACGCGCGATATCAGCGTGGACGCGAACAGCAAGATGATTGACGACGAGGTCTTCCAGACGTTGCCGGAACCGTATCGCGTAGCGCGCTATGGCTATTCGCCGAACAAGGTCGTGATCACGTTTGATGACGGCCCTGATCCGGAGTGGACTCCGAAGATTCTCGACGTTCTCAAGGCGAAGCATGCGACCGCGACCTTCTTTCTGATTGGAATTCAGGCCGATAAGTTCTCAGGTCTGGCGAAGAGGATTAGAGACGAAGGCAGCACGATCGGGAATCACACGTTCACGCATCCTGACGTCACGAATATGTCGACTCCACTCGTGAAGGCGGAGTTGAATCTCACAGAGCGGCTCTTCGCCAGCGTGTTGGGAGTGCGGACCACGCTGATGCGGCCTCCGTATGCCATCGACGAAGAACCGGACACGGCCGACCAGGTTCGCCCGCTGGAAATTCCGCAGGAGATGGGTTATATCACGGTGGGCAACCGGATCGATCCCAACGATTGGATCGAGAATCCACGGCATACCGCCGAGCAGATCACCGAGTATGTTCTTTCGCACCTGCCGCCTTGCCAGGTGGAGAACCTGCGCTGCGGCAATATTGTGCTGCTACACGACGGAGGCGGCGATCGTTCCGAGACGGTGCGCGCTCTGCCCATGATCATCGATGGTGTACGCGCCAAAGGGTACGAGATCGCGCCGGTCTACGAGCTCCTGAACATGAAGATGACTGACGTGATGGCGCCGCTGCCTCGTGGCGAAAAGTGGGCGGCGCGGTTGGATCGGTTGGGCTTTTTGCTGTTCGATGTCGGCGTCGTCGGTATCACGTGGATATTCCTGATCGGCGACCTGCTGATGACAGGTCGGCTGATCTTCATCGGAGCGGCGGCTGTATACGACCGAGTCCGCGAAAAGATATTCGGCAAGCCGGCTGAGGTCGCGTCTTACAAACCGAAGGTCGCGGTGCTGATTCCTGCGTACAACGAGGAGAAGGTTATTGAGCGCACGGTGCGCGCGGCCCTGAATTCGAATTACCCCAACCTGCGAGTGATCGTGATTGATGATGGGTCCAAGGATCGGACCTTGGAGGTGGCACGCAATGCTTTCAAGGGAGAAGCAGCATCGGGCAAAGTGCTGATTCTTGGCAAGCGAAATTCCGGGAAAGCCGAGGCCTTGAATTACGGCATCGAGCACATTGGCGACGCAGAGCTGTTTGTGGGTATCGACGCCGACACCATCATCGCTCCTGACGCGATCTCGAGACTGGTTCCCCACTTCATCAATCCAAAAGTGGGAGCGATTGCAGGGAATGCCAAGGTGGGCAATCGAGTCAACGTGTGGACGCGGTGGCAAGCGCTGGAATATATCACCAGCCAGAACTTTGAACGGCGAGCGCTCGACGTCCTGGGAGCGGTCAGCGTTGTACCGGGTGCGATCGGGGCATGGCGTGTGTCGGCCGTGCGCGAAGCCGGCGGCTATCACATTGATACGGTCGCCGAAGACGCCGATCTGACGATGGCTCTTCTGCGCCGCGGTTATCGCGTCGAATACGAAGACATGGCGCTTGCATATACTGAAGCGCCAACGAATGCGAATGGCCTGATGCGCCAGCGGTTCCGCTGGTCGTTCGGGATTCTGCAGGCCGTATATAAACATCGCGGCGTTTTTGCGCGCAAGGGGGCGCTGGGCTGGATCGCGCTGCCTAACATTGTCATCTTCCAGATTCTTCTGCCGCTGGTTTCGCCGCTCATCGATATTATGTTCGCGGTCGGCACGATCTGGTACTCCATCCAGAAACACTTCCACCCGGACTCCACTGATCCAGCCAGCTTCCACAAACTTGTGCTGTTCTTCTTTGCGTTCCTGGTGATTGATTTCTTTGCCTCGGCGATTGCTTTTGCACTGGAGCGCCGTCGCCCCGATGACAAGGAAGATCCCTGGCTGCTTAGCCAGGTCTGGCTCCAGCGCTTCGCTTATCGGCAGCTATTTTCAGTTGTCCTGTTCAAGACTCTGAAGCGCGCGCTGGAAGGTCGTAAGTTCGCCTGGGATAAGCTGGAACGCACGGCGGCGGTGAAATATGTGCCGGCTGAGACCCACGATTCTGTGAACGTGCGTTAGATTTCCAACCGCACGCCACGGCTTCCTACGAGCGATAACTTAGGCAGGATAAATTAGAAGTTGACCGTCCCGATCCGTTCGCAGGTGGCGTCCGACTTTGGCCGCGTTTGGCTGTTGACGCCCTGCATTCCACGCTCCTATTGTCTCGCCCATGCCTAAGAGCGAATATCTCACCGAATACGACGGAATCGTCAAGACCATGCAGATGTACATTGACGGAAGCAAACAGGGCAAAAGCGAAATGATGCGTCCCGCCTTCCACCCGGAAGCATCATTCTTCGGTTACGCCGGCGAGCAACTTGCCACGGGAACGAAGTTCCTTTTTGACTGGATCGACAAGAACGGTCCGGCGCCAAAGATCGAGCCACGCGTGGTCAGTGTCGACATCCTCGACTCGATTGCTGTGGTTCGTCTTGAGGTCGCCGGCTGGTCCGGAAACCTGGCGGGCTCGGATGTCCGTATGTCTGATCTGTTCACGTTGCTCAAAATGCCTGGTGGGTGGAAGATCATCCAGAAGGCCTTTCACTGGCACGCGTGAGACCGCGATTCTAGCGGCGTACCTCTGGTATAGTCTTCGGCATAATCTTCCGCGGGGGTTTGGGGATGCCTGAGCGGAACATACCACAAAAAACTCTGGAGTCCTGGAAGCAGATAGCGGCTTACCTGGACCGCAGCGAACGCACTGTGCGGCGGTGGGAAGCAAGTGAAGGACTGCCCGTTCACCGTCGCGAACACGAACGGCAGGACACCGTTTTCGCTTTCCGTCACGAGATAGAGGCTTGGAGCCGGTTACGCACCAGGTGCCCCGGCGAAACCTTGAGCGATGAAGCCGAGAGCCTCCCCCAACTCAAACCCGCCAGAAACGCCTATCTTGCCGAACATGACGCCATCACCCGCACCATGCATTGCTACATTGCTGGCGCCCGCGCAGGCGACGGCGATCTCATGCGTCCTGCGTTTCATCCATCCGCAACCATTTCCGGTTATTGTCAAGGAGTTGAATATAGCGGCTCGGTAGAACACGTGTTCCAGTGGGTCACTGCAAACGGCCCCGCGCCTAATATCAACCCTCGTTTCGCGCGCATTGAGATCATCGAGAGCATAGCTGTCGTTCATCTGGAAGTTCAGCATTGGTCCGGGAAGTTGGCGGGTGCCAATGCCCGAGCTTCCGACGTGTTCACATTGCTCAAGTGCAATGGCGAGTGGAAGATCACGCATAAGCTCTTCCACTGGCACGACCAATAAGTGTCATGGACTTTCATTTCCCCACGTAGATATCAGGAAACAACTGGCGTAAGTGCGCCACTTTTGGAGCGTCGTTGAAAACGATGTACGGCTGATTGGGATGCAGGGCGGCATAATTCTGGTGGTAGGCCTCTGCTGGATAGAAGCCTGCGAGCGGTACGACCTGTGTAACGATCGGGCTGGAGAATACCTTTGCCTGATCGAGTTGCGCTACATAGGCCTGCGCGATGCGCTTCTGTTCATCGTTTACATAAAAGATCGACGATCTGTATTGAGTACCTTCATCTGGGCCTTGACGGTTCAGTTGGGTAGGATCGTGCGCAACCGAGAAGAACACGCGCAGCAATTCGCCGTATGTGATCTGCGAGGGATCGTAGACGACCTGCACCGATTCGGCGTGGCCAGTCTCGCCGGTGCTCACAAGCTCATATTCGGCGGTTTTAGCCTTTCCGCCGGAGTAGCCGGAGGTTGCGGTAATCACTCCCTTAACGTGCTGGAAAACTGCTTGGACGCCCCAGAAGCACCCACCGGAGAGGACAGCCGTCTGCTGACCCGCGCTGGAGGTTCGTGGAGCATCAACCGCCGGCGCCGGTACGGCCGCTACGGCAGGATTTGCTTTTGCGTTGCAGGATGTGACACCCAGGAGTGATCCCAATACAACAAGAGCGAGGTGAATGGAAGATTGCATGATGCCCCCATCTTCTGTACGAAACCATGAAGCTACTGGATTGGAGTCGTCTGATCGGAGAAAAGTTTCAGGTCTTGCACAGCGACGGCTCAAAAGGCCGGCGGCTCGATACACTTGGGCCGGTGGACAGCCGAGGCGCCTGTCCCTACATGGTCCTTGCCAATTAAAGGCCTAGGGATTGGAGAGCAGACCGCAGCGTTGGGAAGCGGAAAGGGTATCCGCTGGTGATCAATTGGCCGGGCTCAACCCGCTGACTTCCCAGCAAGACAGTCTCTCCCATTTCGCCGAAGGCCAACTTCACGGCAAAGGCCGGAACTGGAAAAATCGCAGGACGGGACAGCACACTGGCCAGGGTCTGAGTGAATTCCGCATTGGTCACGGGTTTGGGAGCGACCATGTTCACCGGGCCTTGGACAAGGTCAGTCTTTAACATGTGATGCATGGCTCCCACCATGTCTCCGACAGCAATCCAACTCATCCATTGGCGACCGTCGCCGATGCGTCCGCCTACGCCAATTTTGAAGGGCGTGAGCATTTTCGCCAATGCGCCACCTTTCTGGCTTAGCACCACGCCGGTTCGCATCCTTATGGTGCGGATGCCGGCATCGATTGCCGGCCGGGTTGCGGCCTCCCACTCGCGGCATACTTCGGGAAGAAACCCACTACCAGGGGCGCTTTGCTCGTTCAGCACTTCATCGCCGCGGTCGCCGTAGTAGCCAATAGCCGAACTGCAGAGGAAAACCTGCGGCTTGTGGTTAGCCTTCGCCAGGGCCGCGGCGAGATGAGTGGTGCCCATGACCCGGCTGTCATGAATCGCTTGCTTCTTGGCGGCGGTCCAGCGCCCCACGATGCTCTCACCGGCGAGGTGGATGACGGCATCGAAGCCCGAAACCGCCTCCGGAGAAACGGGTTGAGCCGGATCCCAGTGGATTTGGCCGTCGTTCGCGGCTGATCCACGCACGAGGCGCACCACCTTGTATCCAAGCGTGTCGAGGGACGGAAGAAGGGAAGCCCCGATCGGACCGGAAACACCGCTGACAAGAATTCGGGAAATCATGACAGAGAGACTGTCACTCTATCAGTTCGCGAAGCGTACCAACAAACGTGAACAGATTTGAAATCTTCGAAGAGCGTGAAACCGGAGAAAAGTCCTGGGCGAAAGATACGCCCTAGTTATTCCCCAGCACAGACCAGCGTTCGCCCTGTTTGAACTCCTGGCGGCGCTTCGTGCCTTCGGTTGCGAACCAGTTCTTCCATACAGCGGGGTCGTTGCCCAAGTGCTCGTTGGTGATCTCGCGCAATGCCTGATAAACCCATGAGCGTGTGGTGCTGTCGAGCGACGGATCATAGGCTAGATCGATCAGTCCAGGTACAGCCAGCATGCGCTGCTCGCGGGTCAGCATGCCAGACTTGGCGAGACTGCAACCTGCGCGCTCGCGCACTTCGAGGGAGGGATCATTACGGAAAACATCCAAGAAATCTTTGATGGTGTAGTCGGTTCCAAGGTGCGCAATGCCCTCGACGGTCCAATGACGCGTCTTCTCGTTGGAGTCGTGGAGGTAGCCGCGAAGGAATTCGTGGATTTTCTCCAGTTCTACGCCGCGATTGGCTAACATGCCTAACTCCCACAGGGCAAAGGGACGCCAACTTGGAGACTTTTCTGCCTCCCCCATCAGGTGGTCGGCGGCCTCATCGGTTTTTGAGAGTTTGTAGACGGCGAGGTTGATCTCGATGGCTGCGGCTCTCACTCGAAGGTCATTGGAGTAGAGCGCTGTCATCTGCAGGTCATCAATTTTGTGGGTGAAGTGCAGCTTGCCATTCCAGTCGTCGACCATCTTGGTGATCATGTCGGTGGCGCCGTGATCGTGATTGATGGCTGCTCCGAGCAGGAATTCGGCCTGGACCTGCGGAGGTTGCGTCATGACCCACTCCCGGTTGTGTTCGGAAAGCTGCCCGTAATCCGCCGGGACCGCGTGCCCGGAAACGGGAATCTGTTCGCCGGAGGTGGCCGGCCCAGTGTTCTGCGACGCACATGTCCCGCCGAGAGCTAGGGCGGCGATCACCAGCAGGCATGCGGTCTTCGAGCAGTTACGGTCTGAGAGTTGCATCATGGCCCGCCTCGGGAAACGCTCAATTTGAGCCTAGGGCGCGCCGTTCAGGCGGACAAATTACTCTGGTCATATTCGGATGAATCGAGACCGGGCCGGCTGTCTTAACGGAAGCGACTGCAATTCGCGTTTATAATCGATGTAGTGTCTCAACCGCCTTCTGCGGAGCCCTCTTCCCTGGCGGGTATAATCCATCATGGCGAGCTTGCGCCAACAGATTGCAACGACGGCCCTTACGCTGACCAAGTTTCGCGACTTGATGAAGCGCATGCAGGAGAGCCGTCCGCAAGACGATCTAACCATCGTCAAGAAGGCCTACGACTACTCCCTCAAGCACCATGATGGGCAGACCCGCGCTTCAGGAGAACCTTACCTGGTTCATCCGCTCGAAGTCGCGCTGGTACTCGCAGAAATGAAGATGGACCCGGTGGCGGTCGCTGCCGGTCTGCTGCACGATTCGGTTGAAGACACATCCGTCACGATTGCAGACATCCGTAAGGAGTTTGGCGAGCAGGTCGCGCACATTGTCGAGGGCGTCACCAAGATCAGCAAAATTGATTTTGCTACCCGCGAAGAGCAGCAGGCGGAGAATCTGCGCAAGATGATGCTCGCGATGGTGGATGACATCCGGGTGGTGCTGATCAAACTAGCCGACCGCCTGCACAATATGCGGACGCTCGAGCACCTTCAGCCCGATCGCCAGCACAAAATCGCCGAAGAGACGCTGGAGATCTACGCTCCGATCGCGCACCGGCTGGGCATGGGCAAGATTCGCGGGGAATTGGAAGATTTGGGCTTTCGCTTCCTCGATCCGCTCGGCTATGAGCAGGTGGAAAAATCGGTCAACGCGCGGCGCAAGCAGGGTGAGGCTTTCCTCGCCAAGATGCAGGGGATCATCACGGACAAGCTGAAAGAGGCCGGGATTCAGGCGCGGGTCGAGAGCCGCATCAAGCGCGTGTTCAGCATTCACAAAAAGCTGCAGCGCCAGCGGATTTCGGTCGACCAGGTCTACGACCTGTGTGCGATGCGCGTGGTCACGCGATCGCTGCCAGACTGCTACGCAGTGCTGGGGATCATTCATAACCTGTGGCGGCCGGTGCCGGGGCGCATTAAAGACTTCATCGCGATGCCGCGGCCGAATTTCTATCAATCGCTGCATACCTCCGTGATCACCGAAGACGGGACTCCGTTTGAAATCCAGATCCGCACCGAAGAGATGCACAAGATGGCGGAGGAGGGCATCGCCGCACACTGGAAATATAAAGACGGCCCGGTGTCGGCGCAGGACGAGCAGCGCCTGGCATGGTTGCGGCAGGTGGTGGAGTGGCAGCGGGACGTCAGCGATCCGAACGAATTCTTGTCGACGCTGAAAGTCGATTTGTACCCGGAAGAGGTTTACACCTTCACACCAAAGGGCAAGGTAGTGGTGCTGCCGCGTGATGCCACACCGATCGATTTCGCGTACACGATTCATACGGAAGTCGGGCACACGTGCATTGGCGCCAAGGTGAACGGGCGCATGGTGCCGCTGCGCTACAAGTTGCATTCGGGGGACATTGTTGAAATCCTCACGCAGCCGGGACACAAGCCGAGCCGGGACTGGCTGGGCCTGGTCAAATCGTCTCGGTCCCGCAACAAGATCAAGCACTGGCTGAACGTTCATCAGCGCGAGCGAGCCATTGAAATCGGGCGCAAGCTGATCGAGAAGGAAGCGCGGAAGTACCGCATCGCGCTGAAAGAGATCAAAGACGAAGATCTGTTGAAGGTCGCTTCCGGCTACGGGCTGGGCAAGGCCGATGACCTGATGTCAGGCATCGGCTACGGCAAGTATTCGGCGCGACAGGTGCTGGCGAGACTATTGCCGGCGGGGGCGACTCCTTCGATCGCCGGCGATATCGAGTCCGAGGGGTTAACCTCGCAGCCGGGCGGTCTCACCAGCGTCGTGCGGAGAGTTTTCGGAGATCACAACGCCATCACCGTGCGCGGGCAGGGAGATATGCTGGTGTACCGGGCGCGATGTTGTAACCCGATCCGCGGCGAAGGCATTGTCGGATACATCACGCGCGGCAAGGGCGTGGCTGTGCATTCGGTGAACTGCCCGAATGTGACCAATCTGCTTTACGAGCCGGAGCGGAAGATCGACGTGGAGTGGGCGCGAGACGACAGTACGCCGACGGCCTATCCAGTGAAGCTCACGGTTTTCTGCGACGACAAATTTGGCATGCTTAAGAGCATCACGGGGGTGATCGGGGATGCGAAGAGCAATATCCGCAACATCGCTGCACATACAGCGAACAGCCAGGCAAGCGTCGAAATCGTCCTCGACATCTCAGATTTGAAGCACCTGGAGCAGATCATTGTGGGGCTGAGAAAGATACCGGGCGTGCACGAAGTGCAGAGGCTGCAGAAGATCTAGAAAGTTCCCAGTTCCCAGTTGAGACCTCAGCGTTTGTGCTGTGTGCCCCTGTGCCCTCTGTGATGTACTCTTTCTTGGGATTTTATATGCGTGAAATCATATCGACTAAAGATGCCCCTCAAGCGATCGGCCCGTATTCGCAGGCCATCAAAGCCAATGGATTTGTTTTCGTTTCCGGACAGGTGGCGATTGATCCAGCAACGCAGCAAGTCATTACCGGCGATGTAGCGGCGCAGACGGATCGCGTCTTGCGCAATTTATCGGAAATCCTGGAAGCGGCTGGAAGCGGACTCGGTAAGGTCCTCCGGTGCGGCGTGTTTCTGAAGAGCATGAACGATTTCGCCGCCATGAACGAGGTTTATGGCAAGTACTTCAGTTCTGCACCACCAGCGCGGTCAACCGTTGAAGTTTCGCGTTTGCCCAAAGACGTGCTGGTCGAAATTGATGTGATCGCACTAGCGTAAGAAAATAAAACCGCTGAGAATTCAGGGGACCAGTTCCCTCCGAGAAAAGGGATTCATGATGAAGATCGGGATCAGTTGTGCAGCCGTTCTCCTTGCGGCCGCATTCCTGTCTGCGCAGACTTCGAACCACAGGACGACTTCGGCGCGCGTGCCCAACACGAATGCTCCCACCAAAGTTACCGGCGACGGTGTCAAAACGGACTCCGGTTTGCAGTATTGGGACATCAAGGTCGGAACCGGCGATGAGGCGAAGATAGGCGATCACGTGAAGGTGCATTACACCGGCTGGTTTACCACCGGAAGGAAGTTCGACAGTTCCGTCGACGCCCACCAGCCCTACGGCTTCACGCTGGGTGCAGGCAATGTCATCAAAGGCTGGGACGAGGGCGTAGCAGGAATGAAGGTTGGTGGAAAGCGGCAGTTGCGCATCCCGCCGGAGCTGGCTTATGGAGAGAAGGGCTACAAGGGCATTATCCCGCCCAACGCTACTCTGATCTTCGACGTACAGCTACTCAGTATCGACTAGGAAAGCTATCACCACAGAGGACACAGGGGTACACAGAGGAGTTCTTGCCTCTGCGGAACTCTGTGGTGAAGGGTGTTTAGGCTTTTACGACTTTACCGCTGCGCAGGCAGGACGTGCAGACGCGGATCCGCTTTCCCTGGCCATTGACCTTGGCGTGCACCGGACGCAGGTTGATGTTCCAGCGCCGCTTGGTGACGTTGTGGGCGTGGCTGATGCGGTTTCCCGCTTGCGGCTTCTTGCCGCAGATATCACATTGTTGTGCCATTGGACTGCTGCTCCCAGAAAGTTTCAGATCTTGTAGGGCAAACCTAGATTTTACAGGAAGATGAACGGATTCGGCAACGGCTTAGGAAGTCTTTGAAGCGCGAACCGAGCCAGAATCCCTTCCGATTATGAACCGGCGAATGCGTATTGTGACGGCGCTCACAGACTGAGCAATCAAAGCTTCTGAAGAATGGTGGGGTTGCGCTTCGACATTTCCCAGTGCCGCCAGGCACGAGATGTGAAAGCCCGGCACGAAGAGTGCCTGGTAGGCGGGACGAAAGGAGTGTAGGAAGGACGACACGTTCATGGCTCACACCTGTCCAAACATTCTGATCCATTCCGTTTTCAGCACCAAGAACCGGCAAAGCTTGATTCCGGATGACTTGCGTGAAAAACTCTCCATGTATTTTGTCGGCATCGGTCAGGGACATAATATCCCCGTACTCTGCGCCGGGGGTACCCGCCAATCACGCTCATTTCCTGATCGCGCTGCCTGCTTCCATGCCTTTCTCCAAGACTATTCAGGTGTTAAAGCCAACTCCTCGCGCTGGCTCGGAGAACATGGGTTCAACTTTGCATGGCTGGAAGGCTACGGCGCATTCAGCGTAACTGCATCAAATGCCGAAGCCGTCCGGCATTACATTGAGCATCAGGCGGAGCATCACGCGAAACATTCGTTTGAGGACGAATTCGTTTTGTTATTGCGTAAGTCGAGCGTCGTATACGACCCACAATTTGTGTTTGGATGAAGCGGCGGAGCGTCGCGTCCCTACAGGACTCGTGCATTATGTGAAGGCTTTCCCGGCACTGCCGTGCCGGGCTTTCACATGCCGCCGCTACGCGGCTGGGGCGTCTCCCAGTGCCGCATTCGGTGAGAATCCGGCTTCGACGAAGACCGGCATGGCAGGGGAGGCCTCTCTACCGCGCCGTAAGCGCTGTATTCGTCAACTTCCTGAGACGCCTAGCGACGTGTCGAGTACTCACGTCGGGCAGCGATTCCTTGTCCGGCTCTATGCGATACTTATGCCATGCAGTCCCCGCTTCAATCACCTACTGCGGCAACCGATCCTAAGTCCGTTAAGGTGCATCTCACTACCGGGGCCGGAGTCGACATTGAGTGGGGGGATGGGCATATGTCGCATTACGGCTTTGTCTATCTGCGGGATGCCTGTCCGTGTGCGATGTGCGAGGAAGAGCGGGGCAAGACTGGACGGCATCCGGGAGATCCGGCGACGGCAGCGCCCGGGGCGTTGCTGATCTTTAAGCCGACCGCCAAACCGCTCTCGGCCGAAGGCGTGGGGAAGTATGCCATCAAGTTCTCCTGGAATGACAACCACGACCTGGGGATTTACTCGTGGAAGTTTCTACGCGAAGTCTGTCCCTGCGAGGAGTGCAAGAGATCGCGCGCCGCAGTCTAGGCACTGTGCGAATTTGGTCGAACGCTGGCACGGAAGGTGTCTAAATCCTTAGTTGCCCATGAGTTCGTCAAAGTCCAACCCGGCCGTCCAGTCCGTTGTAAGCTCGATGCTGGCGGAATTGCACGCCAAGGCCGGCTGCGAGCGAATTGGCCTGACCCGCGAATCTTTCTCGACGATCCTCTGTGACGTTGGAACCAAGTACGGTGCCTCGTCAGAGGATGAAGCGCGCAGCTTCTTCCTGAACCTGCGAGTTGATGAACTTGCGCTGGCTCGCGCCTGCGCGGCTGGAGAAAACTCTGCTTGGGAAGTCTTCCTGACCAGGTATCGGGAGAAGCTGTATCTCTCGGCCCTGCGCATCGCGCGGGAAGACTCGGCTGCGCGGGAATTGGCTGACACGCTATACGCGGACCTGTACGGCACCACGACGCGGGAGGGGCAACGCGTTTCGAAACTCGCCTCGTATACCGGCCGGGGATCGCTGGAAGGATGGCTTCGCACGGTCCTGGCGCAGGAATATGTGAACCGTTACCGACGCACGAAGCGCCTGGTCAGCCTCGATGAAGAGTCCGAGGAAGGCGTTCAGTTTCGTGCTCCTGATCCCCAGCCTGTAACGCCCTCCGACAGTCGGCTGGCGCGTGCTACTGATGAGGTGCTGGCGGCGCTGCCTGTCGAGGACCGGATGGTCCTCAGCGCGTATTATTTGGACGACCGGACCTTGGCGGAGATTGCCCGCATGCTGGGCGTCCACGAGTCGACCATTAGCCGCAAGCTGGATAAATTGGCGAAATCGCTGCGGAAACAAATCGTTGCTGCATTGACCAAAGGTGGTGGAATGTCGCGGCGGCAGGCCGAAGAAGCCTTGGAAGTTGATGTGCGTGACCTTCAGGTGGATATTCGGCGCAGTCTGGCGCAAGAAACCCCGCCTTCCGCGTTCTCAGAGAAGAGAGTGGAGGCTCGGGTGCCAGAAGGCGAAGGTTAGGTGAAAGTATGAGGGCTGGCGTGTGCCCAGTTCTCAACGAGCGAGTCGCCCCGCACTGAACAGCTGGTGATAGAGCGGCGATACAAGTAACGAAGTGATATGGAGAGAGTACCCAAAATCGTTGGAGAACGGCTGAAGGTTGCGGCAGTCGCGGTCGATCATCCCGACGCTGACATACTGACGGCGTTCTCGGAGCGCTCGCTGCCGGACCGCGAACGAAGCCAAGTTCTGGAGCACCTGGCTCGGTGCGGCGAGTGCCGAGATGTTATCGCCCTCTCGCTCCCTGCTGAGGAACAGCCCGCCGTGGTGGTCCGTCCGCTTCGAGGCAAATGGCTTACCTGGCCCTGGCTTCGCTGGGGACTGGCGGCGGCTGGTCTCATCATCGTTGGATCGTTTGGAGTTCTGCGGTATCGCACGAGTTCACATCCAGCCACGGTCGCTCTGTACCATGCGCCGCGGCCAGAGGAAATCGCGAAGGCCAAGAATCAGACGGAGCCCGAAACTCTGGCAGCAGCGACGAACGAGGAGAAGAAAGCTCCTCAGAACGGACTCCTGGATCGCGAAGTCAAATCCAAACCTGTTCCAGAAGCAAGAGAGTTCGACCGGTTAGAGCAATTCGCCAAGTTGCAGCCGCCAGCTCGGGATCAAAGGCAGGACGCTGTTGGCGGCAAGAGGATGTTGCGCCCTCAATCCCTGCCGCACGGCCCCAAGGCAGCACCTACGCAACAGTGGCAGCAGAACGTAACCGCGAATGCGAATAGCAATTACGACCTGTATCAATCGCAGGCGCCAGCTCCGGCCGTGCCTCCGCAATTTGCGCGGCAACCATCACCGAATCAGGTTGTCGTCAGCGCTCAGGCACCTGCACCTGCGACAGCAGGCTCGGCGATGGGCGGGCCTGTGCCCAACAAGAAAAGTCAGGATCTCGATCATCTCGCAGTGAACGGTCGGTCCTTGACGGTCCTGCAGCCCAGTAGCGGCAATGCCGGAGCGGAGGTTGCAAGAGCCAAGCCGGCGGAGACCGCGCCCGCGAACGCTCCCAAGTCCGAAGCGGCGGGCGCGTATGCAGTATCGACCATCGACGGCAGCAACTTCTCGCCGACGGCTTCCTTGGCACCGGAAAGTACGCGCTGGTCGATCAATGCCATGGGCGGTTTGCAGCGATCTCTGGATCAGGGCAAGACGTGGCAGGAGGTAGACGTAACTCGCGCAACCGGAGCCGGAAGTGGAGTAAGCCTGCAGATGGCCATGAAATCCTCGCGCGAAAAAGCGCTCGCCAAGGATAAGGCCGACATGAAACAGGCCCCCGTCGTTTTCCGTGCGGTGTCCGCCAACGGGCCGGACGTGTGGGCGGGGGGATCCAGCGGACATCTGTATCACTCGACTGACGCAGGCGGGCATTGGGTGCAGGTTGTGCCGATGTGGTCGGGAGTGGTGCTGACCGGCGATATCGTAAGCCTGCAATTTGCCGATCCTTTGCAAGGTCGAATCGTGACATCTTCCAGCGAAATATGGACTACCTCGGATTCGGGGCAGACTTGGCAGAAGCATTAGCCGTCCAACCACTACCATCTGCAACAGTTACCTTCGTGAGTCTCGCCTTAGCTCTGCGCTAATTCCGTTACCAAAGTGACGTTTACACGAAAATGGCAGGCCTCTACTATCCAATTCGTAGTTTGGCAGTTCTGGGGGAGGGCTGCCGAGGCGTCCTGGACTGAAAAGGTCAGGGCGCTTTTTCCTTTTGTGCAGTGTTCCCGCGACGTCACAATTTCGCGTCAATCAGGCTTTTCTCGAAGGTGAAGGACGAAATAGTGCTCGTCGATAAATTTGCCGTTGATGTTCAGAGCCCGCGGCTCTGTGCCGAATGGTTCAAATCCGAGAGAGCGATAAAGAGCAAGTGCAGCCGTCTGCGTGTTTGTAACTGAGAGCAATACTTGTTCGAGGCCGGCGATTGCCGCGGCGCGTTTGAGTAGTGCGTCCATCATGCGGCGGGATACTCCTTGCCCCCGGTTCGAAGCGGTCACGTACACGCCCCACACTCGTCCTTTGTGACACGTCTTCGGTCCGGTCTCGCGGTGGAAACCAGTGATGCCGACAAGTCGCCCCTCTTCAAAGGCGCCCACGACAAACGAATGGGGATTCGCATTTAGACGCTTCTTTACTAGGTCGATCGGTTGTGCCTGATGCTCTTCGACCGATGAACTGAACGCCGCGGGCTCGAGTTGCAAGGCCTCTAGCCGCAGCCTCGACCACTCGGCCGCATCCTCGGCAGTCAGGAAGCGTATCTCCATAACTCCTTTACTGAGCTCCCCGGCACGCCGCACAGTAACCGCCGATCTCAAGCCGGGAGATGAGCACCCGGAAGCGGCAATCCTTTTCGACCTGTTGCTTGAGCTTTTCAAAGCTGTCGCTGACGAACTCCGTGATCTTGCCGCAGCGAAGGCAAGCCATATGGATGTGGTCACGCCCCAGACGGCGCTCGTAGTAGTGACCCTCGCCGTTGATGTGCATCAAGTCGAGTTCGTCGATCAATCCATGGCGCTTCAGGAGTCGCAACGTTCGGTAGACGGTGCTGCGATCTACGCTGGCATCGATCTTCTGCGCCTTGCGAAGAATCTGGCTGGCATCCAGATGCTTGCTCGCCGTTTCCATCACGCTGAGAATGGCGCGGCGCTGCTGCGTCATCCGAATTCCACGCTCGGCAAAGTGAGCCTGCAATCGGCCCGGCACTTCGGTTTGAGGCAATGGCATGCGATGACTCTGAGATTGTCGCAACTGGTCGCAACGAAAATGCAACGGATTTTCTCGCCACAACTGGACAGGGATGCAGATTCTCCTGCATCATGAGAACGTCCAGTAGATGCGACTGAGTTGCAACTAGATTATATATCGTTCGTTCCTGCATCTGTTCCTGGTTTCACGATGAAGACACTTCCGCACTCTTTCACATACGGTTGGCTCGTATTGTCTGCCATGGCGTTGCTTGCGCTGGGAGGACTCTCCGCTCAGGCTCAGGAAAGCCCCTACTTCGTTACCTACGATCACTATCTCGAGGAACCGGGCAGCCTGGACGTCGAGTATTTCTCCAATTTGGCCTCACAACGCGGAGGCCAAAACTTCGACGCCTATTGGATCGAGCTTGAATATGGCGCAACCGCCTGGTGGACTACCGAACTCTACCTCGACGGGCAAAGCACATTCGGTGACAGCAGCATTTTCACCGGATTCCGGCTAGAAAATCGCTTCCGCTTGCTCAAGAGCGAACATGTCATTAATCCCGTGCTCTACGTCGAATACGAGCAGATCAGCGAAGCCGACAAGATCATGAAGGAAGTGGAAGGCCACGACATCGAAGCTGATCACGCGACGCCAAACGCGATTCTCCGGCAAGGTCACAATCACGAGCTCGAGTTGAAGTTGCTGCTTTCAAGCACGCGCAACGGCTGGAACTTCGCCGTCAATCCGCTGGCTACCAAGCCTCTAACCGGCGGTGACCCTTGGGAATTCGGATATGCCATGGGAGTGAGTCGTCCGCTCGCCTTGAAAGCGTCGGCCAAGCGCTGCAGTTTTTGCCGGGAGAATTTCGTGGCAGGCGTCGAGATGTACGGAGGGTTAGGCGATCGTCCCAGCTTTGGCCTCTGGCAGACGTCACACTATCTCGCACCCGTTGTCGCGTGGAATCTGCCTTCCAGTTGGACGTTGCGACTGTCGCCGGGATTTGGGTTGAACGACCACAGTCACCAATTCCTGGTACGCTGGGGCGTTTCGCGCGAGTTTGCTGGGTTCGGTTCGACGGTGGCAAGTTGGTTCGGAGGACGGCGATGATTCGGTGCGCTATGATCCGCAGGGCAGCATTGCTCTTTGTCGCCGTCTTGCCGGTCGCCATCGCCGAGGCGCAAACGGACAACTCCAGTAGGCAGAGTCCCGCGAAGCCGGTCTATGCGGAGCTGGCGAAGGTACCGGCCAAAGCTGCGGGCCGACAGAATCCTCTCGAGGCAGATCCCGAGGCAGCGGCAGCAGGAGCCAAGCTTTTCGAACTGCACTGCGCGGAGTGCCACGGGGCGAATGCCGATGGCGGAAAAAAAGGTCCTAGTCTGCGCGCCGAAGAAGTACAGCAGGCGACATCGGGTGCCCTGTTCTGGCTGCTTACTAATGGCGTTGTGCGCAAGGGCATGCCGGTGTGGTCCCGGCTGCCGGAACCGCAGCGGTGGCAACTGGTCAGCTACATCAAGTCGCTCGGGACGTCGCAGGCGCTCCCAAAACAGTAAAGCGAAAGGACTTCTATCACTCCAGATGGGCTCTTGTGGACCCGGGGGCTGGCCTGCCCCCTTGCGACTTTTCCCTCTCCCATGGCATCCAATTGCAGTGTTACCATAAAGGGTTAGCCTCCCGAAGGGGAAGTACTCATACAGATCGCCACCGCGGCAACGCCTTCCGATGGAGCGTCCGCCGAAAGCGCGACGTTACGACATAGGAGAAGGAAAAACATGGCAGGCAATGGAATCGTCGAAGTGACTGATGCGAACTTCGACCAGGATGTACTGAAATCGGACAAGCCGGTTCTGGTGGATTTTTGGGCGACTTGGTGCGGTCCATGCCGCGCGATCGCGCCCATCGTCGAAGAGCTGGCGGCCGAGTATCAGGGCAAGATCAAGATCGGCAAGATGGATGTCGACTCCAACAGCGCGACTCCGATGCGCTACAAAGTGACCGGCATTCCGACTCTGCTGGTCTTCAAGGGCGGGCAGGTGGTGGAGCAGCTGGTTGGGTATCGTCCGAAAGACGCGATCGCCCAGGCTTTGAATAAGCACCTTGGGTAATCGCTTTCAGCTGTCAGCTCTCAGCTTTCAGCCAGGAACGCCCGGGAGAGTTTCCGGGCGTTTCGTTTTGTACGCCATCGGTTGCAAGTTCTCCAAGGATCAGCGTTCGTCAATTACAATGCCGTAACGATCCGTTCCGAAGGCGGTCCCGATATGCCCCATGCGAGGCGATTTGTACTGCTCTCTCTTTTTGTGGTCCTTGCGACTTTCGCGTTTGCCGATGACCTCAATCGACAACTCCACGATACCTACGCAAACAAGACGTTTGTGCTGCGCGGCTTCTACACCGGAGAACGCTTGCGGTTCGACGCTACCGGAGCCGTATCTGGAGGTGCCAGTGCAGGTGATTGGACCACGGACGGTTTCGTTCTAGTCGATCACATTCACGTCTCGGGACGCGTGCTGAAGATCAAGGCGAAGCGTCTGATGGTTGTGTCTGCCGGGCAAAAGGGACTTCGGTTCGCCCAGGAAGTGTCGTTGCTGCGTAAGGACCTAAAAACGGCCCGCCTGGAAGTCGAAGCGTCCTTGGGTCTCGATAACGTCACGACGGAGCAGGTCCATACCGTTCTGGGGAAGATCTTCCTCACTTCCCGAGACCACCTTGCTGATCTTATTCCCGCCTACTGGCAGCCTTGCCTGGTGGAAGGAATATCGGCCAAGAACGAGCGCTGCAGCCTTTCCGCAGAACTCACTGCGGTCCCAGGAATGACGGCTCCCATGCAATCAACTTCCGAAGGGGAACAAGAACAGTCTACAGCTTCGACGTCAACGACGGGCGGCATCGGAGCGCACTCTGGACCGTTCAAGATCGGTAAAGGTGTGAAACCTCCAAGGGTCCTCTATCAGCAGGAACCCGAATTCACCGATCCCGCGCGGAAGGCAAAGTATCAGGGCGTGATGACGATGGGGCTGATAGTGGACAAAGAAGGACATCCGTACAACATCCACATTCTGAGTCCAGTGGGGGCTGGCCTGGACGCCAAGGCGGTCCATGCCGTGGAGACCTGGAAGTTTCAACCGGCTGAGAAGGATGGCGAGCCGGTGGCGGTACAGATTGCCGTGGAGGTTGACTTCCACTTGTACTGAAATCCGGGATCCGGTGATCAGATTGAGAAAGCGACCTGAGAACAACTAATACTTCCGCAACACTCCAATGACCCTACCCTGCACATCCACCGACGCTGCTGGAACGATAATCGGCTTCATGTTCACGTTTGAAGGCTGCAGACGGATGCTGTCGCCCTCACGGTAGAAGCGCTTGAGTGTGGCGTCGGTCGACTCCACCAGCGCTACGACGATGTCTCCGTTGTGCGCGGTCTTCGCCTTCTCTACCAGGACATAATCCCCGTCGAGAATGGCCTCGTCCTGCATGGAGTCGCCGCGCACCTCGAGCACGAAAACTTCTTTGGAACGCACGAAATCGGCGAGCGAGATAGTCTCATTGCTCTGAATCGCCTCGATCGGCTGGCCTGCAGCGATCCGCCCCAGGAGCGGCAGAACGACTCCAGTATTTACACTCATCGACTGCTTCAGCTTCCCCTTCGGGGGCAGAAGGTCGATGGAACGGCTGCGGTTGTAGTCGCGCGTCAGCAGGCCCTTCTTTTCGAGATTGGAGATGTGCTTGTGGACGGTTGCCAGCGAGTTCAACTCCAGGCCCTGGCCGATCTCTTCAAATGATGGCGAGTAGCCGTGCTCGGTGACGAAACGGGAGATAAAGTCATACACTTCGCGCTGCCTGCGGGTGATGGCCATGCGTCATTATTGGCGAATAGAAGGCGAAAAAGCAAGAGCATTCTAGGTTCGGAAGCTATGAGCCATGAGCAATGAGCTATGAGCAGAACCAGAGTTTGGCTCAGTCATAGGTCATGGCTCACCGCTCAAGGCGATCACATCCGGGTATCGGTGCTCATGCACCTGAGTACGAGCCCATGTGATTTTGGTTACTGACTGCATCGTCTGGTACGGTCAAGCTTGGGGTGGAATGATTCAGAGGTCCATCGCGTCGGTGGTACTGGCTACGGTTTGCTAGCTGAGCGTGCCGGTTGCGTTCGGGTGGCTCGAGGCGCCTTCCGCGCAACGATTCCGGCGCGACGCTGCGAATGATCACTCCTGCTGCCCAAGATCTCACCCGCGGATTTCACCAATTCTGTTCCTGGCAATCAACTCCACGGCCATGCCGTGTGAAGAGCAGCATCCGTGCTGCGTCAGACAAGCACCATCGAACCCGTAAATGCCAAGAAACAGGTGTTCGCGACAGCCGGCGGGGACCGTTGCTCCCTCACAGGTTTCTCGTGACGGGCTGTCATCGGCGCGGTTAAGCTTGTGCTGCGTATGAAGTGGCTTTGGCCGGTCGCCGCCCTGATCGCAGGCTCTTTACTGGCTGCGGGATCTTCGAGTGCCCAGCAGGCTTGCCCTCAGCCTCCCGCGCTCGAACGAGTCGCTGGGAAGACTATCTTCACCGACCAGCAGGAGATTGATCTGGGCGACGCCATGGGTGATAGTCTGGCTCGCGAATTTGTTCTCATCGACGATCCCGTCCTCACCTCGCATCTGGAGGAACTTGGAGCCAGATTAGCCCGTTACCTTCCCTCCAACAATCTGCGATTCCGTTTCTTTCTGATCGACCTGCCGGAAGTGAACGCATTCAGCCTTTCGGGCGGACGCATCTATGTGGCGCGGAAGATGGTGGCGCTCACCCGCAGCGATGACGAACTGGCCGGTGTGCTTGCCCACGAGATGGGCCACATCGTGACACACCAGCATTCCATTCTTATGACCCAACTGCTCAAGCGTGTGCTGGGAGTGACCCAGGTTGGCGACAGGGCCGACATCTACGACAAGTTTCAGCGCCTGCTTGAAAATGAACAGCGCAAACCCACGCACGTCAGTAGCGAAGGAGAAGCGGATCAGTACATCGCCGACCAGGTGGCGTTGTTTGCGATGGCGCGCGCGGGATTTGCGCCGCAGGCTTATGTCGATTTGTGGGACCGCTTCAACGTCACTCATGGCAAGACCGGCACCTGGTTTACCGATCTGCTGGGACATACCACGTCGGAACAGAAGCGTTTGCGGGAATTATTGCGATCGGTTTCAATGATGCCCGCCGACTGCGCGAAGATCATCCCGTCAACGACAGCGGAGTTCGAGGCATGGCAATCGCAGGTGATCGCCTCGAACACCGGGATACACCCGGCGTCCCTTCCTGGCTTGCTGGTGAGGCAGAAACTAGCGCTGCCGCTGCGTCCGGATGTCAACAATCTGCGCTTCAGTCCCAACGGGAAGTACGTGCTGGCGCAGGACGAGGGCGGCATTCACGTGTTATCGCGCGATCCGTTTCAGCTGCTGTTCTTCATCGAGGCTCCGGATGCGGATAAGGCCTCATTCAGCCCCGACTCGAAGTCGGTGGTATTCAAAACGCCGTCGCTGCGCGTAGAGACGTGGGATATCACTAGCCAGAAGCGGGCTTCGGTTCACGAGATCGTGCTGCGAGAGGGCTGCCTGCAGAGCACACTCTCGCCGGATGGCCGGTATCTTGCGTGCCTCGATAAGGAATTCGCGCTGCAACTGCTGGAGGTGGCGACCGGGAAAGAGCTGGCCCGCAAGAAAGATTTTTTTCAACTTCGCTCGGTGAATCTTATTTTGTTGTTCATTCTCGAACTGGAGGGGAATTCGAACCTGCATCTGGCGAAGATGACTTTCTCGCCGGATGGCCGCTATTTTCTTGCGGGAACCAGCACGACGGAGTTCAGCTACGATTTTCCGGCGGGGCGCGAGGCTAAGACGCCCTCCTCGGTCCGGAATGTGATGCACGGCGAGTTCACGTTCGTCGACAGTGAGCGCGTGCTGGGCCTCAATTCGTTCAATCCTGCGAAGTCTCCGCTGCTGAAGTTTCCAAGCGGGGAACATTTGCAGGATGTGAAGCTCGCTTACGCATTGAACCTCGAGCCTACCGCAGACGGCAAATATGCGGCCGTCGGTCCGCTGAAAACGGGCAAGCGTGGATTTGTCGATCCGGCCACTGGAAAACTGAATGGAATTCTCAAGAAAGACGCCGGAGACCTTTACGACAATACCGTGGTGTACGAGGAGCTCGACGGCCGCATTCTGCTCATCGAAGTGCCTTCCGCAAAAATTCTGGCGCGGGCGCAGCTGACGCAGTCGCATCTGGGAGACAACCGCACGATCGCGGTATCGTCGGATTTCGATTGGCTGGCGGCGTCCACCCAAAGCCGGGGCGCAGTCTGGGACATCCCACATAATGCGCGCGTGCAGCATGTGCGCGCATTCGGCGAAGGATGGTTTGCAGATGACGATTCGTTTTACGCGGATTTTCCGGAGAAGGATAAACAGGAACGCGCTGTAGTGGAGCTGAAGAAGCAGGGCGCGGCGTCTTCAGTGTTTTCGATTGGTGACCTGCTGGCCAGCCAGGAGGGGCCCTACCTGCTGGTGCGCACGCCCTCAAAAGATAATCCTTATCAACGCAAGAACTGGACTTACGAATTACGCGACTTCCGGACGAAGGCGACGCTCTGGACGCGTCATTTTCCGCAGGAGCCCCCTTCTTTGGCCTGGACGCCGGATTACAAAGAGGTCCTGCTGGGCTGGCCGGTATCGAGCGGTGCGGCCCACGAAGAGCTGAAGCAGTTCCCGGATTTGAAAAGCTCGGCTGAAAAAGAAGACATGCTTTATGAGTTCGTGGATGTCAGCACCAACTCAGTCGTCAGCAAAATACTGGTGAAGACGAACAGGTATTCGTTCTCGGTCCGAGGCGCAAAAGTGGACCGCGATTGGGTGGCGGTGCAGGTGACCGGCGACCGCGTGCTCACGTATTCACTGGCATCGGGCAAGGAAGTGGGGCACGTCTTCGGGCATTCACCGGCGATCTCGAGCGCGGGTGAAGCCTATGCGGTTTCGTCCGGCGAGGGCGAAGTGAATGTATACGGGCTGGCCGACTCAAGGTTGTTGCGCACCTACCACTTTCCGGTCTCGATCGCTTACAAGAAATTCTCGCCGGATGGAAAGCGGCTGTTTGTCCTGACACGCGATCAAACCGCATACGTGCTGGACTTGGCCGCAGGGCAGGCGCCGGACGCCATGAAAGCGACGGTGCAGTAAGGCTCGAGGGAGCGACTTCCCCTTAGCTCGGCAACCTTAGATTTATTTCAAACCGTAACGAACGATTTTGGACATGCGACTCTCCTGTTCGTTCTCTCGGACGACCGACAAGAACTTACCAAAAACTCTAGTTCCCACCTCACATCCTGATTTTTCGATTGGAAACAGGTGCGCATTCGTGTGCGACAATCTTGGATTCCAGTTCGCAAACGGGGGGATCATGCGACTTCTGAAAATTGCTATGGCCGTGCTGTTCTTCGGTGTTCCTGTGATAGGGCAAAACGTGGTGCATTACACGACCACGAATGCAAACGTGAAATATCTCTTTGCGACGGCGGAGCCGGTGTTGCATTTGAAGGCGGGGGACATTCTCGATACCAACACGCTCGACTGTTTCGGCAACGGGCTGAAGAAACCGGGCGACACGCTTGACATGGCGAAGGGTGACAATCCGCTGGCCGGGCCGTTTTTCATCGATGGCGCAGAACCGGGCGATACGCTGGCGGTAAAGATACTAGATCTAAAAGTGGATGGCGAATACGGCGTGGGCGCGTTCTCGCCTGGCTTCGGCTCGATCAACTCATCGAAGTACACGCCGGTGCTGGAGAAATCTCCGTGGCAGGAGCGGGTGTGGTTTTACCCGATCAATCATGCGGACGACACGGCAACATTCAAGGCACTCGATTCGGATTTCGCGGTGAAGATTCCGATGCATCCCTTCTTTGGGTGCATCGGCGTGGCGCCGGCGAACGGTGAGGCGCGGAGTTCGATTGTTCCGGCGGAGTTCGGCGGGAACATGGATTCTCCGGAAGCAAGCGTGGGTAACACCGTGTACTTTCCCGTGAACGTGAAAGGCGGGTTGCTGTATCTGGGCGATGGGCATGCGGCGATGGGAGATGGCGAGGCGGCGGGATCAGCGATCGAGGTGCCGCTGAAGGCACGCGTCCAGGTGAGCGTGATCAAGGGGCGCAAGATCGACTGGCCGCAGTTTGAGAACGATGACGCGATCATGACCGTGGGTGCGTATCGTCCGGCGGACGACGCAGTGCGGATCGCCCTGACCGAACTGGTTTACTGGATTCATCGCGACTACGGCTTGTCGGAGATGGATGCGTACGAGTTGCTGTCGAAGGTCGCGAAGATCCACTTCAACGAGATGGTCGATCCGAATTACGTGGTCGTGGCGTCGATCGAGAAGAAGTATCTGCCGAAGAAGAAGTAAGGGTCTTGCGGGGATTGGGTTTTTCAGCGGGCCACAATCACGTCTCTCGTTTAAGGCGACGACATCATAGTCTCATCCCGATTGGCACGGCAATTCCGGCCGCTGCCCTGAAGAAGGCCATAAGCACAAGCTTGCCCCTTCTACTCGCCTTTTCGTCGTCAACGAGCCGGGTACCTACCCTTCCGCGTTCTTTGCGGAAGCGTCGGTAACCTCGTGCACCGAAACACTAAGATGCAGGCGAATCGCGTTGAAGGTCGCGTGCCAAAGCGGATCGAGTGCTCAGATCTCACACCAAGAATGTGGTTCAAGGTCGTTGACTATTTCTTGATGATGTGCATAGGCCTACTTTTTTGCTGGCAGAGGCCGTGCCCGAACCGCAACCGCGTCACTCGGTCGGAGTAGCCGCCGCTCAATTTGTTATCGGCTTCGGTATCGAGGGTCGCGCAATAATCTACTTTGCCTTTGCCATTATGGAAAAGCAGGAATAAACGTTTACCGCTAACTACTCCCGTGAGCTCGTACCCGGAGGCGTTGCCGCTCACGTCCCGGCTTCCTTGAGTTTGGATCAGGCGCAAATCGCCCCACTCCTCCGAATTCCAAGCGCCAGTGACGTTAATGGCAGGAGAATCCTTCTGGGCGTCGAGCCAGGCTTTGCCTCGCTCCCCCACATTTTCGGAGCTTGGTAACGGCACACTCGGAGTGGGCTCCGCGACTGACTTGCTGGGCCCAGGAAGGGGTTCGATTTCCGCTGCCGGAGTAGTGGGCGGAAGGGTACGCTGACTGTCCGGGACCACCGTGTTGCGGCCCGTGGTCCCGGCGCTTTCCTGTCCTGGAACCGCTGTCGACTGAGGCTTGATGCCTGTGCTTGAGACCCCGCCGCTTTCGTGATTCGATACCGGCGTTGCGTTCGAGGAGACCGAACTGGCGGGAGGGCTGACGCTGGGTGTTCGGGAAGAGCTGACCCGCCCAGTGGATGGAACAGAGGGAATCGCCGGTCCACCTCCAGCGTCGGGCTTCGGGGGTTTCGACGGACTGGGTTCGGGCCGAGCATTTGTGGATGCAATTGGCCGATCCTCTTGGCCCATCGCGCGATGTTCCTTTCGCACGTACCACCAGTTGCCAGCCGACGCTGCGATGACGAGCGCTGCGGCAGCAGTCCAAGCCCAAAGCCGCGTCCGAGCCGTCTTAGAATGCGTGGCCTTTAAGGCAGGGATTTCTGGCTTAACGTCTGAGGCGGGGGCTTCTGGTTTAACGTCGCTGGACGCGACACGATTCGGAGACGTCGCTGTTGCTTGTGCCCGCACCCGCAAGCCCGAGTCCTCAGCGAGTGTCAAATCGGCGATGAGAGCCTGCCCACTCGCAGGCCGCAGGTCCCGATCCTTTTCCAGACACCGCATCACCACGGTGGCCACTTCGTCAGGAATCTCAAGCTCCGGCCAGGAATCGTGTAGGGGCTTGGGCGCGGTGCTGATGTGGGCAATCAGCAGTTCCACGGTGGAATCTGCCTTCAGGGGCAAGTCGCCCGTTAGCAGTTGATACGCGACGATTCCGAGGGAGTAAAGGTCGGAGCGTCCGTCGAGTTGATCACCCTTCAAGCCCTTCGCCTGCTCGGGAGACATGTATGCGGGCGTGCCAATCACCACGCCAGTCCCGGTCAGCGTCAGATAGGTAAGGTGGTGAGCCTTACTGTCTCCAAGGTGGTCTTCTTTTAGTTTAGCAATCCCGAAATCGAAGACTTTGGCTTGCTCGCTCCGGAAGCCAATTACGTTGCCGGCCCTTACCAGGGCTAAGTTGGCTGGCTTGATGTCCCGGTGGACGATTCCCAGCGCATGCGCGGCGTCGAGGGCGGCTGCGACCTGTTTGACGATGGAGCAGACACGGCGCACAGCCAAGGGTGCGTCCTGCTCGATCACATCCTTCAGGTTGCGGCCTTCGATGTACTCCATGACGATGAACGGGCGTCCATCTTCCGCATGGTCAATGTCCTCAACCCGCACGGCGTTGGGATGCTGGAGCTTTCGGGTCATGACGGCTTCCTGTTCGAAGCGGCGAACGAAGCCGGCGTCGCTGGCCAATTCCGCGCTGATCACCTTGAGTGCACGGAGTTCATTAAAGCGAACATGCATGGCCTTGTACACAGTGCCCATGCCGCCGTGCCCGACCTTGCTGAGAATTTCATATTTGCCACGGACCAGAGTGCCCACACCCCATGCGTCAGAGTCGGTAAGAGTGTCGGCCAGAGTGCTGCCGTCACGCGGGCAATGCGTGTAGTCTATGGGGAAAGCCGAATTGCAGGAAGGACAGCGTTTCATGCCGGACACCCCCCGGCGGATGTGCCGATTAATATACACGCACTTGGGGGCTTCGGCGAGTATGTAGCGCGGGCGCGGGGCCACCGTTCTAAAGCTAGTCGAGACCCCGACGGTTGGAGTAAAGGATAGGAAAATCGAAAAGTCAAAATCCCCATCCCTCCGGCTTCGCTCAGGGCAGGTTCTGTCTCGCCAAAACGCGGCGAGACGAGGATGGGCATCCCGTCAATTTCAAGGTACGAAGGACTGCCTCGCAATCCGGTTATGGAGTGATGGCGGACAGCGTGGTTTTTTCGCCGCCGGAAAAGCGGTTCGGCTGCGGGCGGTAGCCATTGCGGGTGCGGACCTTATATTTCTTCAGTCGATCGCCCAACAGCTTTACGGTGACGGCGCGCCATCCACTGTTCGGATTGGCCTTGGGGTAGTAGCTGAGCGAATAGAGATGAGCGAGATCGTCGCGGATGGAGGCGAAGGCGCGGTGCTCATCGCGCCAGTTCCTGGCGAAGTAGGCTTTGCCTCCCGTTGCAGCTGTCATGCGATCGAACACGGCGGTGGAGACGGGCTCCAGTCGGGCTTCCTGCGTGCTGATCATATAAATAGAGACGCCGGAGGACTGGGCGAATTCGGCTACATCTTCGGGCGGGACGACGCTGGAGTTGTCGGGGCCGTTGGAAAAGACGACGACGACTTTTCGGCCACGGTTTTGCGCTGCGTCCTTAAGAGTGAGCAACAGTGCGTTGTAGAGGGCGGCCTGATCGCCCGCAACTGTGGAGCGGACGGCCTGCAGTAGTTGGCCGCGGTCGGCAGTGAGAGGAGCGACGCGCGAGAGGTCGCGGCTGTAGGAGTAGAAAGCAATTTTGTCGGCTTTAGCGAGCGAGCGAATGAATTCGGAGATTGAATCCTGGGCAAAAACGAAGCCGCGATACATGTAGTCGCTGGTATCGAACAGGACGAAGACATTCGAGCCGCTTATGAGCTGATCGAAAGTCTGAGCCGTGGCACCGTCAGAAGATCCAGTGGATGAGTCCGGCGAGGGTGCGGAAGCAGAAACTTCCTGTCCCCCATCGTCAAGGCGGTGTGCGGGTGCATCCCCTTCTGCAAAGGTGGCGGGCTTTTCCTTGATGCCATCTTCATAAATGGCGAAATCGCTGGGCTTGAGTCCCGTAATGTAGTTTCCCTTGTTATCGGTGACGGCCACGTTGAGTTGAACCATGTTGACGACAACGTGAATATCGGGGCTGTCTTGTGCCCGGGTGGCAGTTTCATTGACCAGGAACAATAGAAAAGAGAGTGCGGCCGCCAAATGAAATTTCCTTACCATGGCTAGACGATTCCTCCTGCGAACTCCGGTAGTCAGTCTGCGGTTCCCTAAGGGGCTAAAAGCCCGCGTTTTTTGTGTAACCCGAGTGGTACGGCGAAAGCCGTGCCCTCCTCAAAAGCGTTCGTGCATTCCCTAAAAACGTTTGTGACACCGCTCTCAATGTTGAACAGCGCTGATTCGTTGTGGAGATCCCAGTTTGCCTTGCCGGAACTCTGCTCCGGTCTCATGCATGGCACGAAGAAGCGCCGGCCAATCCTCGAAATCGGTGGCGAAGATTCTCTGGATCATGTTTTGCGTCAACTCGGGTACCAGTCGGTTCAACATCACAGGGGGATAGCCCGCTTCATCGGCCAAGCGAGCCCAATACAAGTTGGGTGAATCCCAGCATTCCGGCAGAAAGCGGCTGGAGGATCCGGCGAAGGGCGGCATGGGAGCTACATTCAGCAATTCGGGACCATAGTTCGCCGCCATGACCGGATGAGGCGTGCCGAAGTCGTGTGACAAGCGTTTCCAGTTGACCTGGTCCGGATGCTGGTGGGTCAGTTCTTGCAGTTCCTGAGTTGACGTGCCCATGGCGCGAGATTGGTCGGGATATTTCTGCTGAAATTCCGCGGCCAGATAGAAGGTGTCGGCGGGCATCATTTGCGGGATGATGTCGGCGACATTCCCCGCGCGCATGGCCTGCTCGAGCCGGCGGGCTTGCTGAGGAAGAAGGCGATTGGACAAAATAGCGAGCACGTCGCCGCTCAGTGCCTCATCTTTTTCAGAAGCGGTAAGAAGCTCCTCGCCGGATTTCTGATAAAGAGCGACCGCGTGCAACTCCAACGGGCTGACGTTCCACCACCGAGGCAGGATGGCGCTGGTCAGCATGCCGGGAGTCATCTCACCCCAGACGAGTGCTTGAACGCTGTTGGGTGAAATGAAATCCTGCTCGAGCTCGGCTAAGGCGTAGGGGAGGTCGGCAAGAGAGCCGACGAAGTGAGCGCCGCCGCCCGCAGGAGTTCCGCGGCCGAGCAGCACAGGCGCCTGCCAGAGGCTCGAGATTCCAGTGACCGATTCGCCCGCAAAATCGTGCGATCGGACGAACAGCGGATTGTTGTGCAGGGCTTGCGCCCCCGGCGGTTCATAGTACGCGTAGTTGAGCCCGACGAGAGTGTCGCGTAGGAAAGATGCGAGTTGACCGCGAGCCTCTTCAACTTGCGCCCGCGAGGCTGTGGGAGATTTGAGGAGCTTGGGCAAATCAGTGCGCATCTCCAGGTCGGTGTGGTGATTGTTGTAAATGCCCGCGGCCCACTGGGTTCGTTCACCGTTGCTGAAGATAGGGCGCGGCATTTCAAATTCGCGGGTTTGCGCCGCCAGCAGAACAACGTACTCTTCCGGATGCTTGCCACGTTCCTTTTCGGCCAGTCCATCGCCCACAGACATCAATGTGTCGATCGAGACCAGGCGCTGATCATCGAGGACAGAGCGGATGCGGTTGGCGACTTCGTTGTGCATCTGTTTTCCTTGCGGAGTGGTCTGCGAAGGTCCTGCCAGCAGTTCAATGATGTCGTCCTGCGAGCCGTGCGGTTTGCCGAGAGAGAAGCGGAATATCTCTCCCAGGGAATTCCGGCCGGCGTCATAGAGATGAGCTGCCGATCGGATGCCCGCAAAGGGGTGGATTACGCGTTGCCAGGATTCATCGAAGCGGGAGGGCGGGATTTGTCCCTGACGGGCCAGAATCTGCCAGATTCCGACGCTTGCCTGGAAAGTCCCGAACGCGTTGGCTCGAAAAGCCATAGGCGCATTGCCCAAGCTCTGCGCTACATCGAGGAACAGGGTGATCGACTCGTCGCTTAACTCCGGGAACTCGGAGAGGATGCGGTATTGATCGCTGTAGTCCTCGTACTTGCGTGCTAACAATTCGACGGTTGCGGGTGCGAGGCGGTGATCGGGCGGCCTTCTACTGTCGATTTGGCTGAGCGCCATGTAGAGCTGAAGAAGATTGGTGTCGTGAGTGCGCGACAGCGCGAACAGAACTCGAACCAGATCATCTGGATGCGCCAACTTGTCCGGCTTTGCCCATTTGCGAAGCACATTTCGGTGATGACCATCGAATAGGATTTTCTTCCAGGATTCGAGACCTCCAGGAACCTGCGGCTGTCCGGAACTGTCGAGTGGAAGGCGGGCGACGAGAAGCAACATTTCGGGCACGGGCCGGAACGTGCCGCGGGTCGGCTTGTCGGAGGAATCCGTCGAAAGCAGGGCGCTATAGAACAATTTCAGGCGATGTGGATCCGTGAAATAGGCCTGTTGTTCGCGATTGGCGCGGCAAAGCACATCGAAATAAGCGGCGAGCCATCCCTTGTCGCGGGCGAGCAGTTTTGAGACGAAGACAGACGGATTTTCCGGACTTGCGCCGACCAAATCGTTCCAGGAAGATTCTGCGGCCGCGCCACCCGGCACCCTGATTCTGCCACCAGAGATGGAAAGTTCTCTGCCATAGAAATCAAGAACGGCGGAGAAGGGGAGCAACTTCTGAAGTCCGATGGACTGTTGCAAGAAGCCAGCGGTTTCCGGTTCAATCCGGGAGAGCGCCCAGTAGAGTCGAGCAACTGCGGGGTCGTTCAAAATTGTGTCGAGCAAGTCTCTGCTGTTCTCGGTGTGATTCTTCTTGCTCGCCATAGTCCACTCGCTTCCTGCAAACAGCACGGGCACGGCCGAAGGCGAGAACGGGTATTCGAAGGCCTTTCCTCCCTGCAGCGTGCGCTCCAGGTCAGGCAGAGGAAATCCGGAATCGATGGTGAGGAACGCACGTTCAGGATCGTCGGTGAGCAAGGCGGTGTCAGCTTTGCCGCAATCCGGACGAGTGCGGTATCCGAGGATATGCAGAAGCGGCTGGGCGTCGTCACAACCGGCAACACGGATGACCATACCGTTGTTCGCCGCCAACTCCGAGAGTTCCCTGGCTTGCACGACGTAACGCCGAAGCAAGATAAGAAACTCCGTGGGTTGACTGGAACCCTGATAGCCCTCGATAAAAACATTCCTGCTTAACAAAGGCAGGACTTCTTCGGGCCTGACCATCTGGCTGATGCCGGCCATGCGGAGGAAGGAACGCTCTGGACCGGGAATCGTAAAGTGCGCAGAGGCTGGGGCCTGGCTTTCGGAAGGCGCTTGGGCGGCTGCAGTGGCCGCCTGTGAGTTATCGGATGAGCCGGCACGGATCGTGCGGGCATAGGAGGAACAGTTGAGAAGAGAGCACGACAAAATGCAGACAAAAAGAGGAGATTTCACGGCAGAATTCCCTCGGATCTGCTGAGACCTCACTTCACCTGTTATCGATCACGCGAGCAGGG
>DATEHP010000255.1:0-7088 GCA_035279505.1 Candidatus Sulfotelmatobacter sp.
AATGAGGGCACCCAACATTCCTCTGGGATGAGGTTTTTCATGGCCGAGAAGGCATTGATCGATCCACAATCCACAAACATTGATTCGATTTTGCAGGAGCAGCGAAAGTTCGAGTGTCCACCGGAGTTTGCCCGGAACGCGCATGTCAAGAATCTGGAAGAGTACGAGCGCCTTTACAAGGAGTCGGTGGAGGATCCGGATGGGTTCTGGTCGCGGGTGGCGAGTGAGTTGCATTGGTTCAAGAAGTGGGACAAGGTTCTGGAGTGGAATTGCCCTTGGGCGAAGTGGTTTGTGGGCGGGCAGATCAACCTGTCTTACAACTGCCTGGACCGGCATGTGGCGACGTCGCGGAAAAATAAAGCGGCCATTATCTGGGAGAGCGAGCCAGGCGAAGTGCGGGTGCTGACGTATCAGCAACTGCATCGCGAAGTGCAGAAGTTTGCCAACGTACTCAAGTCGCTGGGGGTGAAAAAGGGCGATCGCGTGGCGATCTACATGGGGATGACTCCCGAGTTGCCGGTGGCAATGCTGGCGTGCGCGCGCATCGGAGCGCCGCATACGGTGGTGTTCGGAGGATTCTCGTCGAATGCGCTGATCGATCGTATTCATGACTCGCAGGCGTCGGCGGTGATTACGCAGGATGGATCGTACCGGCGCGGTGGGGAAGTCAAATTGTTTCCGGCGGTGGAGGAGGCGCTGAAGTCGTGTCCGTCAGTGAAGCATGTGATTGTTTACAAGCGCACCGGGACGCCGATCAACCTGGTGGGGGGGCGCGACCACTGGTGGCATGAATTGATGGCGAAGGCTTCGGATGTGTGTCCGGCCGAGCCGCTGGATGCGGAGCACCCGCTGTACATTCTGTACACGTCGGGAACTACGGGGAAGCCGAAGGGCGTGGTGCACACAACGGGCGGATATTCGGTGGGGACTTATCTGACCACGAAGTTAGTTTTTGATTTGAAAGATGAGGATACATATTGGTGCACGGCTGACATCGGATGGGTGACTGGGCACAGCTACATCGTGTATGGGCCCCTGCAGAATGGCGCGACCAGCCTGATGTATGAAGGTGCGCCGAACTTTCCGGAGCCGGATCGCTTTTGGTCGATCATTGCGCGGCACAAGGTAAATGTGTTTTACACGGCGCCGACGGCGATTCGGACGTTTATCAAGTGGGGCGATGAGTGGCCGAAGAAGCATGACATGTCGAGCTTACGGTTGCTGGGCACCGTGGGCGAGCCGATCAATCCGGAGGCGTGGATGTGGTATCGGGAGACGATCGGCGGGAACCGGTGCCCGATTGTGGATACCTGGTGGCAGACCGAGACCGGGCACATCATGCTGACGCCACTTCCAGGGGCAGTTGCCACGAAGCCGGGATCGGCGACGCGTCCGTTCCCGGGCGTAGTGCCGGAGGTCGTGACGATGGAGGGCAAGCCGGTGCCAGAGGGATCGGGAGGATTTCTTGTCCTCAAGCGGCCGTGGCCGGGGATGCTGCGGACGGTTTACGGCGATCCGGACCGCTATGTGAAGAATTACTGGTCGCAGATTCCTGGGATGTACTTTACGGGAGACGGCGCACGCAAGGATAAAGATGGATATTACTGGGTTATGGGGCGGGTGGATGACGTGTTGAATGTCAGCGGGCACCGGCTCAGCACCATGGAGGTGGAGTCTGCGCTGGTGGCGCACGACGCCGTCGCAGAGGCCGCTGTGGTTGGGCGTCCGGATGAACTGAAAGGTCAGGCGATATCGGCTTTCGTCACGCTGGAGCAGGGAAGGCAGCCGACGAACGAACTGAAAGACGAGTTGCGGAAGTGGGTGGCGAAGGAGATCGGAGCGCTGGCGAAGCCGGATGATATTCGATTCACCGATACGTTGCCAAAGACTCGCAGTGGGAAGATCATGCGGCGACTGCTGCGCGAGCTGGCCACTAGTGGAGACGTGAAGGGAGATACGACTACGCTGGAGGACTTCAGCGTGATTGCCAGATTGAAGGAGCAGGACGAGGTCTAGGAAAATCTTTACTTCTGCCAAAATCGGGAAGAAGTCGGGTACGCGCTGGACGTTATCCAATTTGAGAACCCTGTCATGGTTGTCTGTTTCGAATTTGCCGAGGCAGAGAGCATTCTTCGCATCACGCTCAGTGGCGACATTACAGATTTTGCCGTGATGGAAATATGGTCGAAAGGACGCGGGATAGTAGAATCCTTTCCCTGCTGCAAGAGTATTGTGGACTTGTCGGGCCTGACTCACTTTAAGGTTTCCACGAGCACCATCACGAAGCTCGCGAGGAGCCACTCTCCAGATTTGCCTGCCCGGGTATTCGTGGCGGCGACGGACGTGGTCTATGGGGCGACCCGGATGTTTCAAGTGTTATCCGAAAACACACGCAAGAACGTACATGTTGTCCGGACGCTGGATGAAGCCTATAAATTGCTCGGCGTCGATTCCCCAAAGTTCACTTCCGTCTCAACCCTGGAGTTGGATCAAAACTGAAGTCAGCCCCCTCCTCCGCGGACTGGTGAATTCGTGGTTTATTTTTGGGCGGCAGGCGGGATTTTGAAGGCGGGATTTGTCTTCAGGTGCTTGGGAAAATCTTTTTCATAATGAGCTAACGCGGGGCAGATGATGCGGTGGACTCCTCCGAATCCGAAAAGCTCCATCTCCTTCATAGCTTCCTCGGCGGACCATCCTTCTTCGGCGATGCGGTAGGAAGCGATCGCCATGCCGGTGCGGTCGTCGCCAAGGCGACAGTGGACGAAGATTTTTTTGCCGGGATTGTCCTCAATCACCCTCAGAAACTTCACGAAAGTCTCGTCGGTAGGAAACGGGCAATGCCATGGGATAGAAATGTATTGCATGTCGAGTTTCTCGACGACCGCCTGCTCATGTTTACTCTGGCCGCCACGCATGTCGACGACAATGGAGACCCCCATCTTTTTCAGCGCCTTTAGACCGTCTGCGCCGGGTTGGCCGCCGCGGTAGAGACGCGGCGAGACTTCACCAAAATTTGGCAGCCCGACGTAATGCTTGCGGCTTCCCATGGAACGCTGGGTCGGAGGAGAGGCGTCTTGCGTCGACTGGGCAGGAGCAACCGATAAGAGAAGTGGCAGCATGAGCAGGCTGGCGCTGGCACCCTGGAGGGCCAAATTTCTCGGCGTCACCAAGAGTTGGATGCTGTGCTGTAGTGACGCGATGTCACTCGCCCGTACCCATCATGATAATCGGCATGGTGGGAGAGGTGGCGCCGGTTTCGTTTTCGACGGTGATGGCGAACGCCTTGGCTTCCGTGTTCGGTGGCAGCGGAGGATTGACCACGGTTGCACTTCCGCGTGCATCGGGCTTAAAGACTCCTGACGGGATGGGTGCGCCCTGCGTGGGAATCAGCCAGAGCTCATAAGCCTTCTGCGGAGGCAGCGCCGGCATGTTATTGGCGATGAAGACCAAACTCGAGCGGTTGCGCAGGTAGAAAGCTTTGCCTTGCGGCTGCGGGGGAGTTTTCACCGAGACGAGCGTGATGCGTTGGGTCTGTGGGGAGACGATGGGTGCGGCGATCAAGCGGAGGTCTTCGAGTTCGCGGGTGGTTTGTGAATTTTGAGCGCTCAGGGCTGCGAGGCTTTGTTTGAGAGCTGAGTTTTCTTTCCAGAGGAGGACGGTGATTACCACCGCGGCGGCTGTGGCAGCCCAACCGAGCCATCCCCACGAAGATCGGCGACGCGTTGTTTGCGTGGCGGCTCGAGCGCGGGACTCAGAAGCGGCTTCTTTGGCTACGGCGTCGAGCAGGCGCTGACGTGAGCGAGCGGGAGGCTTTGGGCCGGTCGTAGAGATTGCGAGCAAGGCGACGTCTCCACGGAGATGTTCGAGTTCGTGGCGGCAATCGGGGCAGGTGGCGAGATGTTGTTCTATCGTCGCGCGATCGTCACCCTCGAGCGCGTTGAGGGCGTACAGGGCGAGATCGTCAGCGAATTGTTCGTGTTGGGTCATTCGTTAGTTACGCGTTCAGGGCTGGTGCAGTCGTTCAGTGAAGTCTCTTTCGCCCCTTCGGGGCTGATAAATGTTCGGTGTGACCACCCACGGCTTGCGCCGTGGGCTGCGTTCTTACGCCGCGTCGCGGCTATCGATTCGGCATAGTTGCGTTCTCGCGCCACTTTGCGGCTATCGATTTGGCGGCGGTTGATCTGCGCGTGGCCTCTCATGTCTGGAATGCCTTTCTTAGCGCGATCAGGCCAGAGCGGATTCTGGTTTTGATCGTGCCCAACGGCTCGCCTGTTTTGCTTGCAATCTCGGAGTGGCTCAGACCTTCGAAGTAAGCCATTTCCAAGGCGCTGCGCTGCGGAAGGGACATGGAGCCGAGCACGCCGCGCACTTTCGCGGCCGCACGCGAGCGGTCCGCTTCGCCGGCCAGATCAGGGGCGACGGATACAATGACATCCTCTATATCCGTTTCCGGCTTGCGTTTGCGGAGGGCGTCGATGGCGCGGTTGCGCGTGATGACCGCGAGCCAGGCGCCGAGGCTTCCGCGGGCGGAATCGAACGCGCCGGGATTTCGCCAGAGTTGCAGAAAAACCTCCTGCAGAATATCCTCCGCGGCTTCGGTGTCGCCGAGGACGCGGAGGGCAACGGCATACACGACCGACGAATAGCGGTCGTAGAGCTCCGCCATGGCAGTCTGGTCGCCCGACTTCATGGCCGCTATCGTGGCCAGATCGGGCGATATCGCTTGTTTGTCAGAGCTCGACAAACGCTCGGGCGTTCCTTCTAAAGAGTACGTGATTTGAGATCCAGGCGGATTGCGCTTGCACCGACCGCCGGGCACGCCACAGTAACGTAATTGGAGCGGTGGGGTTGTGGCAAGGAGCGGGGCTAAACAACCCCGCGACAGCCGGCAAGGACGCCGGCGCTACTGGGTTAGCTTGATCGCGAGTTGGCGCTCGGGTTGGGTCATTTCGCCCCAGAGTTTCTGGAGGTCGGCCTGGACGGCCGTGTTTTCGGGATCTTTCCGCAACGCCAAGGCAAACCACCGGTAGGCGGTGGGGAGATCATGCGGCGTGCACAGTCCGGCGGAATAGAGGGCGCCCATTTCGATCATGGCTTTCGGCTGGGCTTGATTCGCGGCCGGCCTTAGAAGACGCAGACCGCGATCACAATCCTGAGAAGCGCCGCGTCCGTAAAGATATTTCTGAGCTTCGGCGACGGGATCGTAAGCTGCGACCGGCCGGCTCGCGGCGCTCGGTTTGGGAGCGGGAGTTTTGGGCGCGGGTTTCGGCTTTTCGACGGGCTTGGTCGCGGCAGGCGGATTGTCGGGTGATGTGTCCTTTGGAGTGGACGAGTCTTTGTCCGTCGGGGAAGCCGTCTTATCCGCGTCGGCGGGGGCGGCAGATTTGTCGGAACTAGTCTCCGGAGGCGCGTCGTTCGGTTTGGAGGTATCGGCTGGCGTGGGAGTGGACGGAGCAGGTGTGGCGAGCGCGGGAGTCGCGGTCGGACTACCGCTCGGTGCATTGCTGGGAGCCGCCGTTGTCGGTTGCGGCTGCGCGGCTGCGTTCGGCTGCAGCGAGGGTTGCGAATCAGGCGTGCTGTTGGGAGACGGCTGGGGCGTAGTCGTCGTGTCGGGTGCGGCAGAATTTTGAGCCACCGCCGAAGGTTTCTTCGATGGATTCAGCCACGCGAGGCCCTGATTCTTGAATCGCAGATAGCCGAAGCCAGCTGCCAGACCCAGCGCAATCAGGATCAGGAGGATTTTGCCGATGCCCCAGTGGTGTTTGGGTTCTTCTTCGTCGAGCAGGTAGTCGAGGTTGGAACCGGGGGCGGAGTGCGGGTCGATGCTCAGGCTCGCGCGTTTGCGTGGTGCGTTCCTGCTGGGAGCAGGATCGTTCAAGCCTAGAAAAGACGGTCCACTGATGGAGGATGAGCCTTCCGCGACGGAACGGGGCGGTTCCTGTACTCTGGTGGCCGTTGGGGCAGCGGCAACCGAGACGGGTTGGGGCTCCGCAGGTTGCGGCGCGGGCGAGGCCAATAGGGACGCGCCGCACATGCCGCAAAAGCGGTTCTCCTCCGAATTTTCATTGCCGCAGCGACTGCAGCGCAAGAATTATCTCCTCAACCTATAGCTTACGATATCTTACAGGTTCGACGCTGGGTTGTTCTGGTTACGTTTGGGAGATTCCGGCATTCTCGGCGGTGCTTTGCATTTTTTGCGAGAAACCTTTTTAGCCGCCGGTTTGGCGAAACTTCGCTGAGGTCATGGAAGAAAGCAAGCCAATGAGAACTGCCGCACTTCAGAAGCTGACTTTCACGCTCAGCGTTTGCGGGCATAGGTTGGAAGTGGTGCGGATCCGAGGTGGCCGCGATGATGCGCCGGAGCTGGTATTTCTTCATGAGGGGTTGGGCTCGGTTTCGCATTGGAAGGAGTTTCCGGTGCGGGTTGCCGAGGCCACGGGATGCCCCGTCACGGCTTACTCGCGTTATGGATCCGGCAATTCCGATTTACTCATTGAACCTCGCGGCGTCCGGTATATGCATGAGGAGGCGCTACAGTCGCTGCCGGACCTGCTCTCGCAGTTGGAGATCGAGAATCCGATTCTTGTGGGACACAGCGACGGCGGCTCGATCGCGATCATCCATGCGGGAGCGCATGACCGGGTGCGCGGGTTGGTGCTGCTGGCGCCGCATGTATTCGTCGAGGACGTGAGCGTGGCGAGTATCGCTGAGGCCAAGGTCGCGTTCGAGACTACGAATCTGGCGGAGAAACTGGGCAGGCATCACCGGGATGCGGCGCGGACGTTTTGGGGATGGAACGATATCTGGCTGCATCCGGATTTTCGGAGCTGGAATATTGAGGAGTATTTGCCGCGGGTTGCGTGCCCGGTGCTGGTGATTCAGGGGCTGGAGGATCAGTACGGGACAATGGCGCAGGTGGAGGCCATTCGGCGGCAGAGCGGCGGGCCAGTGGAAGTGTTGGCGCTAGAGGATTGCCAGCATTCGGCGCACAGGGATCAGGGGGAGAAGGTGCTGGAGGCGATTGCCGTGTTTGTGCGCAGAATCGGCTAACGCGCTCGTTGGCAAAACTATTGAGCTCAAGAGTTCTC
>DATEHP010000256.1:0-13217 GCA_035279505.1 Candidatus Sulfotelmatobacter sp.
CGCCCATGCTGGTGGCCAGCCGTCGATCAACGCCGTACCTTTTGGACTTCACCAACCGCTCATTCAACAGTACAACGCTACGTTTGAACGTGATTTAGGTCTGAAAACTTCTGTACGTTTTTCTTATCTCGGATCGACCGCCCATGGACTGATTGTGGGCAGGGATTTGAACCAAATTGCTCCCAATGATGTTGGGTGGGGTACGACTCTAGCTGACCCGAACACGGGAATCGGAGATGGAATTAATCCTTGCGACCCTACTGTCGGCAACTGTGGGGCATCGCTCGCAGATTATGCAAAGATTCCTTTTTCTCAGCTGGGAGACTTTTTGATGACTTTTGGAAACTTAGGCCACAGCCAGTCAAATGCCTTCCAGACCCAGGTCGAGCGACGTTACGGCAATGGGCTGATGTTCAACGCGTCTTATACCTACCTGGACCAGAAATCGACAGGCTTAGATCAGGGCAACTCCAGCCTTGGTGGCGCGACCTACAATCAATTCAAACCTGATGTTGACTATGGCGAGGATGCGTGGCTATCGCGCCATCGCTTCGTTTTTTATGGGCTTTATGATTTGCCCGTAGGACGTGGCAGGAAATTCGGAAGTTCGTTTTCTCGTTTTGCTGACGCGATCATTGGGGGCTGGCAGACAAGCTTTCAGATGTTCGCCAAGAGCGGCACCGGGTTTACGCCGTTTTACACCTGCAACAGCGACTGTTCTAATAGTAACAACGCAGTATTCCCAGGAAACACCGCCGTAGGATCGCTCGATGCCGTCGGAGACTTCAGCGGCTCCTGCTGCAGGCCTCTAGTCGTAGGCGACTTCAAGAAGCGCGGTCCAAATCAAGCACCGGATCAACTCTTCAACCCCGACGCATTTGCTCCTCCACCCTTGGGTGCTGATTTCTTTGACAATCCACAGGTGGCGAAACGCAACATTTTGTGGGGACCCGGCGCCTGGGGAGTGAACTTGGGTCTGCACAAAGACTTTAAATTAGGGGAGCGAGTGACCGCCAATCTTGGGGCTGACGTTAACAATATTTTCAATCATCCCTTGCGAATGCCGAATTCAGATTTCGGCGGCGGAGGCGGTACTTTCGCCTGGCTGGGCGACCTCACGGTCCACGTTGATCCAAACAATCCGGTTCCTAACGGTACAAACTCCGTAGCGTATCCGTTGGCGCCGTTTGTTCCGGCTGAAACTTCAGCGAACGCGAATCCGGATTTCGGAAGAGCATTCTCTACCTTCTCGCAGGAGGGAGTGGACAGCCGCCGCACGGTGCGCTTGCGGCTCAGGATAACGTTCTAGAACCAAACCGCTGCGAGAGACCGGTCGCCGCGTCGCGTGGCCTGAACTGACGGGCGGCCGATTCCCGATCTCCCGATGGATAGAGCCGTTGTGATAGGGGAGCGGAATTACCCCAGCGCGGTAGCATCAGGCAGGAGCCAATGAGACGCCGCATCCTTATTTTTCTCGCTATTTCCTGCGTGGTGTGCCTGACCAGTGCTCTAGCCGAAAGGCCGGGTGGCTTCCGTGTCATCGGTCCCGGTGGCGGCGGCGCAATGTTTAATCCAACCATCAGTCCGCACGATCCGAATACCGTGCTGGTCTCCTGTGATATGACCGGCTCTTACATCACCCACGATGGGGGACGTTCCTGGCGCATGTTTAACTTGCGCGGCGTAGTTAATTTTTTTGTCTTCGACCCGCTAGATCCTAAGACGATGTATGCACACGCCACGGGATTGTGGCGTAGCACAGATGGCGGCGATCGTTGGAATTTGGTCTACCCCAATCCGTCTGACGTCAAGGGCGTGAAAATGAATTCGGATCACGCCGACGAAAAAATTCTTGCCGACCCAGATCCATTGGGGGAGATCGCGGCCCTGGCGGTCGATCCTTCCAACTCAAGCATTCTTTATGCCGCGGCTGGGACGAAAGAGAGTCCCGCACTCTTTGTTTCGAGCGACAACGGCAAGACTTGGCAAAAAAGGGCGGGCTTGCCCGATGTTCCGCGCCGGCTATGGGTGGACCCGAATTCCGCGACCGACGGCCGTACTTTGTTTTTGGCAAGCCAACACGTGATCGCGGTGCTCAGCCCCGGCGGAGTGCGCAGCCTCCCGCTTCCCACGGCTGTCAGTGACATTTCGATGGGTTTTGGTTCGGGCCCCCAGCCGATGATCTATGCCACCTCAGAGCAGGGCATTTATGTTTCGAACGATGGGGGAGTGAAGTGGCGCAAGAGTGACCTGCCGGGTGCAGGAGCGAAGGTGCGTGCCATCGCGACCAGCCTGCATCATCCGGAGACGGCTTACGTCTCCTACGATCATCTGAGAACGAATAAAGAGTCCTGGATGGGCGTGGCCAAGACCACGAATTCTGGCGCTGATTGGAAGTTGGTGTGGAAAGAATCCGGTGTGGCTACAAAGAACGTGAAAGATGCTTGGATCACTGAGCGCTTTGGGCCAGGCTGGGGAGAAAATCCTCTAAATCTAACGGTTGCTGAACAGGACGCCTATCTTGCATATTCTACGGACCTCGGGAGAACGATGCGGACGGCTGACGGAGGCGCAACGTGGGCAGCAGTCTATTCACGTAGAGTAGATGACACGGGCTGGACCACTGTCGGTCTCGACGTCACCACCAGCTACGGAATTCATTTCGACCCGTTTGATCCAAAGCGCCAGTTCATTACCTACACCGATATCGGACTCTTCCGCAGCGAGGACGGCGGCGCCTCGTGGACCAGTTCCACGGCCGGAGTGCCCAGAGATTGGATGAACACGACGTACTGGGTCGTCTTCGACCCCAAGGTGCGAGGCCGGATGTGGAGCGTTAACAGCTATACTCATGACCTTCCTCGCCCCAAGATGTGGCGCCATAACTCAGTGCTGCGTTACAAAGGTGGCGTTTGCCGCAGTGATGATGGCGGAAAGCACTGGACCCGGTCCAACAATGGCATGGATGAGACCGGTGCGACCCATATCCTGCTCGATCCCACCAGCCCAGTCGATGCACGGGTATTGTACGTAGCTGGTTTTGGCCGAGGATTCTACAAGAGTTCAGACGGTGGACGCAGTTGGGCGCAGAAGAATAATGGGATCACTCAAGAACAGCCGTTCGCCTGGCGGTTGGCGAGAAGCTCGAACGGCACGCTTTACGCGGTGATAGCGCGACGGTCGGAGGATGGAAGCATCGGCAACTCTGGTGATGGTGCTCTGTACCGCTCGACGGACGGGGCTGACCACTGGCTACCCGTTTCGTTGCCTGAGGGAACGAATGGACCGAATGGCCTCGCCATCGATCCAGAGTTGCCAGATCGTCTTTACCTCGCCGCCTGGGCTCGAGCGACCGGAGAACACGGAGATGGCGGAGGGATTTTTCTCTCGGAGAATGGCGGCAAGAGCTGGAAGCAGGTCCTCGACAAGGATCGCCACATTTACGACGTCACCATTGATCCGCGAGACCCCAATGTGATCTACGCAGCTGGCTTTGAATCGTCGGCCTGGCGATCGGCAGATCGCGGGCTGCACTGGACCCGCATTCCCGGATTTAACTTCAAGTGGGGACATCGGGTGATTCCCGATCCGCTGAACCCCGATGAGGTCTACGTCACGACGTTCGGAGGGAGTGTCTGGCATGGTGCGATCGATGGGCAACCGCGGGTCGAGGACATCGCCACGCCGGTGCTCGATCCTGGGCAGTAGCCGAAGGAGCTAGATGATCAATCGGCGCCAATGGCTGTATGGAATGGGTCTGGTGGCAGGATCTGGAATGCAATTAGACAGGGCCGCCGGGGCTGCCGCCGGGAACGAGGCGCATGCCGCGCCTTTGGACCTTTCGCAGTTCGAGCCAAGAAGTATGCTTCACGTGCACGAGTCCCACGTCGATCGTTCGAGATTTCCCCTGATCGACTTTCATACCCACATCTCCGGCTCGACAAAATCGGAGAACGGTGTTGAACTTTCGCCCGATCGCGAATACCTGGGAACTCCCCAGGAACTGCTGGCGGTGATGGACCGCAAGAATATTCGGGCAATGGTCAACCTGACTGGTGGCTACTCCCATGGTCTTGTCGAAGCCATCGCCAAATACGACCGTGCATATCCCGGACGCTTTTACACTTTCACCGAGCCCTCCTATTCCCGCTGCAAAGAACCGGACTACCCGAAGCTGCAAGCACAGGCTATCGAGCAAGCGTCTCGCAACGGCGGGCGAGGCCTTAAGATTCTCAAAACGTTGGGACTCTATCTTCGTGAAAGCATAACCACCGGTTCGTTGGTGAAAATTGATGACGCGCGTTTTGATCCGATGTGGGATGCCTGCGGGCAGCTTAATCTTCCGGTGGCGATTCATATTTCGGATCCAATCGCATTCTTTACACCCACGGATCGCTTCAACGAGCGCTACGAGGAACTGAACAATCATCCGGACTGGTCGTTCCATGGCGGGGACTTTCCCAGCAATGACGAATTGATCGCCGCTCGCAATCGGGTCATCGCTCGACATCCGAAGACTCAATTCGTTGTCGTGCACGTAGGCAACTTCGCAGAAGATCTGCAAAACGTGTCGGAGAATCTAGACCGCTATCCGAATATGTTCGTTGACCTGGCGGCGCGTATCGGAGAACTTGGACGCCAGCCGAGGACGGCGCGTAGGTTCTTCGACAAATATCAGGACCGGATTCTGTTTGGCACCGATGCAACCCCGCATGGTGACGAGTTCCCGCAGCAGGTTTTCAACGACCAGCTGTACGAGATCTATTTTCGTTTTCTCGAAACCGAAGATGAATACTTCGACTACGCTCCAGCTAAAATCCCGCCCCAGGGCCGCTGGAGAATTTACGGGATTGAACTGCCGGAGACGATCCTCAAAAAGGTGTACTACGAGAACTCCGCGCGGATATTGCGAATCTAGCAGCATTCACAACGCGTGGCACTTTTAAGTATGGAGTAAGAATGACGAGGCTAAAGGGACCCGGTGTTGCAACTAAAATAGAGGTTCTTGCAGACAAGTACTCTTTGGGCCAGGCAGCAGCCGATCATGCCGCGCGCTCTCTCCGGCGGACCGTTGGCGATCAAGGGAACGCCCGTCTTGTGGCCGCTACTGGGGCATCCCAGTTTGAATTTCTGGATGCATTGACGAGAGCGCCAGGTATCGATTGGAGCCGGGTCGAGGTTTTTCACCTGGACGAATACGTCGGCTTGCCCTCTACCCATCCCGCCAGTTTTCGCAAATATCTCTTCGAGAGATTGATTCACAAAGTCGGAATCACCCGGTACTACCTGTTGGACGGCGACGGCGACCCTCATGGGTCGGTTACTAAAATTGGAACGGAACTCCAGTCGAAACCAGTGGATATTCTCTTTGCTGGAATCGGAGAGAACGGGCACCTCGCGTTTAACGATCCACCCGCGGATTTCCAAGCCGCTGATCCGTACCTCATCGTTGATCTTGACGAGGCCTGCCGCCAGCAGCAGGTAAATGAAGGGTGGTTCTCGAAGCTGAAGGATGTGCCGAAGAAAGCTATTTCAATGTCCGTGCGGCAAATCCTATGCGCCCAGGAAATCATCGCGGTTGTGCCGGACACCCGGAAAGCAAGTGCGGTAAAGGCGTGCCTCGAAGGGGAGATTAGCCCCCTGATCCCGGCGTCGATCCTGCGGAGCCACCCGAACGCTACGATCTATCTCGACAGGGACTCGGCTGCGTTTTTAAGTCCGGGGATCTGCACCGAGCCCTAGTCTGGCAAAGCATGCCTGCGCCAGATATCGCCGAACATAAAACGGTCGCACTTATCACCTTTCAACCCGCTAATGAATGTATGCGCCGCCCGGTAGTAGATACTGAATGGGCCACTGTTCGCGCTTCTGGATTAGAAGATCTGACCACTTTATGATCGGCGCCCCGGGGTACGGAATTTGTTTGACCCTCGGCAGCACTTCTGCAAGCGCACTTGCCAGCGTGAATCCCTCCTCATCGCTCGCCACAGAGAAGTCTTCTGCATGCAGCTTTGAACGAGAGAAATGGACCGCGATCTCAGCGTCCTCGATCATCTGCAGGAAATAGGGTCTGCCCGTCAAGACCGAATTGTAGACGTAGTCCGCTAACACGCTGGAGAGAGGATTGACGTAGGCGCGGTCGAAATCGAGCTGAGCAAAAGAGGGATCGTCTTCCGAGACTGCCTTGTAGGGCATCCGCGTTTCACCAAGACCACGAGAATCGAAAGTGACGATATCGAATCCGGCATCCAGGTACTTCCTGATCTCGGGCCAGTCATTTACGCCCGCCTTGCCATTCTTGCTGAACCACAGCAACCAGCGGCGATTCTGGTTTCCTGTCCGGTGGATGTGCAACAGGGGCATCAACAGGCCACCGCTGTGGCGCAGAACGTAGCGATCGATGGAGGCGTCTTCGAATAGCGAGGCTCCTGCACTCTCCCACGCGATCTCGCTCTCGGCCGGAGCCACTCCGCTGTATTGGCGAATGTTCCAGGTTGCGATGCCGGGATAGTTCCTGCCAAGATACAGTTGCCTGATAGATTGAGCCGTGCTGGTTTGATGCTCTGTGTAGTAGTCACGGATCAAATCCATCAGCGACCGAGCATCTTCGAAGTCCAGCATCACCTGGCCACTGCGCGTGCACTGCACGGTCTTCTCGTCCAAGTCTTTAGCTGACGCGAGCGCGTGACGTTCCGGCAGCTGATTGAAGTGATCCAGAAATTCAAATGCTGCTTTCTGATTTTCATCCGAGTACTGATGACCGTGATAACCCTCCGCCATCGCGATGCGATCCGCATGACCAAAACGCCTGTACAACCCTGACACTTCCTGGAAAGTCTTGTGCGTGCCCTCAATGGGAAAGAAATCGAGCGTTGCGGCGGCAACGAAGACCGGGCGTGGATACATCAGCAACAAGAGCCCGGCATGGTCGACGCCGTTCGATATCATGCCGTACAAGTCCTGTTCTGGATCGCTGTCCGGGTCCTTGAAAATCCGGTTGTGAATTCGCATGGGCAATGAGGTGATGTAGCAGGAGATGGCGGCTACCTTGAGCCGAGGCTCCAGCGCCGCTATGTGCATCGCTTGAAAGCCGCCCCCGCTAGTGCCTGTGATATTGATGCGTTCAGGATCGACTTCTGGACGCGTCAGCAGATAATCGAAGGCGCGCAGACCATCCCAGATTTCCCACCGTGCCAGGTTTGTGCCTGCGAGATAAGCCAGATTGCCGAGCACTGCGTGCTCCGCGCAGATCCGGTTATAGCGGTTCCTGCCTGCCTTCGCATCCCAGAACTGGCTGCGCTCCCCCTGACCCACGGGATCCCAGCTAATGACCACATAGCCGCGCTGCACCAGTCGCTGACAAAGCGGCTGATAGTGTGCCTTCCCGTTCTCTGCATGGCCGGCCGCGACTAGAACGGCCGGGTGCTTCGTATGCTCACCGCTGTTGCCCTCGTCGGGCACGTAGAGAAGCGCCGTCACGTATACGCCCGGGAGGCTTTCGAAGATCAGTTTTTCAATGTAAAAACCGTCCATCGCAATGCGTCCCGTGACGTGCGAGTTTAGCGGAGTTCTTATCGTGGGCAGCCCTCCGAGCATGGTCAGAAGCTTTTGATGTATTTCCTTCTGCACGCGCAGTAGGTCCTGCTCGGTGCGAATCCCGTCCCAGACCTTCATCCTCTTTTCGTCTTCGCGCCAAGCCAACTGAGTTTGATACTGAAGATAGGGCGTGATCTGCGGACCGCTCGGAGCCGAAGGCAGTACCGAGAAAGCCTCCGCCGGCGGAGTCGACCCGCCAAATGTATTGACTGCTGTCGAGATGACCACTATACAGCAGAGAAGTATTCTGCTTGGTCGCCATGGTCGGCTCTGAAGGAACGTTCTGGCGAAGGGCCTCACAGGACGTTTTCGTGAAGGTGAGCTGGAGTCAGCAACGTATGGCCGGATGAGGCCCGCCGCACGCTCTCCCGACGAATCAGTTCGGTCGGCATCATGAGTTGCTGGGGGAGGAGGTCTGGTTCGTGAATCCGGCGCATTGCAAATTCGGCGAGGTGGCCGCCGAGTTCCTTGGGGAATTCGCGCACCGTTGTGAGCCCGGGATGGAGCACTTCGCCGATGGTGTCATTGAAGCCCGCAACACTGATGTCATCGGGAATTCGGATTCCGGATTCTTGCAACGCCTGATACACGCCGGAAGCCGCCTGATCCGTGCCCGCAAACAGCGCGGTGGGCCGCTCTCCGCTGGCCAGAAGGGCTTTCACGGCCAGGTATCCGAGTTCGCGATCTTCGGAACGGATCTCGCTGAAACGGGGTTCAAGGTCGGCCTCCTTCATGGCTTGCCGATACCCCGCGGCACAACGAGCGAACCAGGGAAGACGCTGATTGCCGATATACCAGATATTTCGGTGACCCTGGGCGATCAGATGACGGGTGATGTCATTGGCCCCTCGGACATCATCCGTGAAAACGCAGTCATACTGTTCCGGCTGCCAATCGCCAACAATGTTGTTTCCCACCAGGGAAAACGGAATCTTCCTCTCCGAAAGGGCTGCCAGAATACTGACGGAGTGTGTGCCTGTGAGAATGACGCCACTCGGTCGATTCGATCGCATCAGTGCCTCGGGAAGACGCAGGCTTCCCATGGGTGTGCTGAGATCAAAACGAAAACTGATGAAGTGCAGGTCCCAATCGTGCTGGGCGCAGTACACTTCCGCCCCCAGAAGCACTTTCGACTGGAACTCGTTCACCGTGTCCCGGTTGCCAAGTATAAAGGTGATTGTGCGATTTCTCTTCCCCGCGGTCAGGGTTACACCCAGTCTTCGAGCAGCACCCAGAACAGTTGACTGCACCGAAGGGGGGACCTTGGCGCTCCCATTCGCGATGCCTGAAACCACCGTTACGCTGACTTTTGCAAGACGAGCCACCTCGACATAGCGCTGAGTCTCTCTGGTATCAGAGGAGTCGGGACTCACTTCCAACTTGCGGACGGCTCCGCCGTGAGATCGAACCGCCATGCCCTGTGAGCACAGGGAATCCAAGTCGCCCCGTGCCGTGACCGACGAAACGGCAAACCGCTCGACGAGTTCGCGTACGGTGATCTGTCCTTTTTGCTCGATCAGTTCGAGGATTTTGCGTCGCCGTTGTTCCGCCAAGAGACGTGAGTCTCTTCCAGTCATCATCAAAGTGGGAACCCCCGCAGGCGGGGTGCTTTCCTCTGGGTCTGCATTCTCGTCTTTTATACACCCCATTGATGGAAAATAAAAGAAAGCGACGGACAACAGAAGATTTTTCGTCCAAATGGAGTGAGAACCAGCCAAAGATGCGGGTCAGAGGACCCAGTCGCATCCGTTTGCTGCCCGGGATTAACAATCTGCAGATAGCGTTTGCTTGCGACTACTTGTGTTTGCTTGCGTCAACGTGTAAAAAGGGACCACTCTCCGCCCTGAACTGGACCAGGGCACCACCCGCGGTCGAAGGAGCGAGTCGAGAATGAAGAGGCGTGACTTCATGACAGGCGTGGCGGCCTCAATTCTTCTCGCGGCGTCGAAGGGTAATACTCAAGCTCCGGCCCAGCGCCCTCGGCTGCTGATCTCAAATACCGATGCTTTTACCGGGTTACCTCTGCTGAGAACCAGGTATGCGAGTGGAATGCGCTTGTCCGAAGATATGGAGGGGTGGGCTCTTTCGTGGCAGCTCACCCGACAAGAGAGTTTTGCGGAGAAGTCCTTAGCCGCGATGCGCGCTGGCCATATCGCCAAAGGGGTGAAACCTTCGCGGTCTTGGATTGACTATGCCCGATGGTCGCTGGCATTCGATTGGCTTTCTGGATATCGAGGCTTCGAGCCTGCCTTACAGAATCGGATTGCGGATGAGTTGATGGAGGGGACTTCGGCGATGCTGGAAAGCCCTGACTTCGCCGATCCCGGCAACTACTCGTACCACAATTATGCCGTGCGGTATCTCGCGCTACCTGCGTTCGTCTCCGCCACACTCGATGGCTTCACGGGCTGCAACGATCGTTGCAGATCATGGCATACACAGGTAGCAAAGTGCCTGACGAACATTCTCGAAACCACGAACGTGGTTTCTCCCGAGGGCAGCTATCACGAATCCATGGATTACATGCGGATCACATGGGCCAGCCTCACCTTGCTCGCTGAACTGCAGCGCACGACGACCGGTGTAGATCCCGCACATCACTACTCTGTGTTTCGCAATATTGGAAACACTTACCTGTATAAACTGCTCCCCGATGGCACGCCTTCGCGCGAAGGCGATAACGAATATCCAATTCTGGATTCGCGCGACACCTCCGTTCTCGGTTACGCCGTCAATCGATTTAAGGATCCGTACAGCGCGTGGCTCCTGCGCCAGAGTGGCTTCTTCGCAAAACAATGGACCCTTCCAGTTCTCGAGTTCCTTTGGGACGACCCTGAAGTCACGCCACGCGATCCATCGCTCACCGGCGAGGGTGAGTTGGTGCGTCAGTACTATTTTTCAGGTGTAGGGCAACTGGTCATGCGCAGTGGATGGAAGCCGGACTCGACCAGGATTGAATTCGACTGCGGGCCTTACCTGGCGAAGCATCAGCATCTCGATCAGAACCAGATCACGATTTATCACGGTGGCCATTTAGCAATTGACAGTGGAGCTGACTATACCGACAGCGAGAGCCCACACTATCTGAATTATTACCGCCGCACGGTCGCTCACAATTCGATATTAATTTACGATCCATCAGAAAAATTCTTTTGGTCGCAGAATCTCCTGATGGCGGCTAATGACGGCGGGCAGCGCATGGACTCCTCCCGCTTCTGGAATACCATCCGCAGCCCTGTGGATTTCCAGAGTACTCGTGATTTGTGGAATCTTGGCTCGATGCGCGTACTGGATCATATGCCGTGCCAATACCACTACGCGATGGGAGATGCCAGCAACGCATATTCGCAAGAGAAGCTGAAGAAATTCACGCGCGAGGTTCTCTATGCACCTGCGCAGGATATACTCTTTGTCTTCGATCGGGTCGTCAGCACGCATCCATCTTTCAAAAAAGCGTGGCTGCTGCATGGGGTCAACGAGCCGAGCGTAGACCAAGACGCAGCTCAGGGATCACCGGGAGCGAAAGAATTCAAGAACGCTTCGACGTTCCGCTTCCGGGAGGGCTCGGGAGAATTGTTGGTGCATTGTCTACTGCCGCGTGAGCGGGTGGTCACACGCCGCGGCGGTCCGGGGCACGATTTCTACACTCCAGGCGATGATCAAGGCGGCGCGTGGGGAACGGGCGAAAATTGGCCTCTGGAGCCGCAGGAGGGCGGACCGTTGCCGCAAGACCCGAAACTCCAGCACATGTGGAAGACTTTTTGGGGCGACGACTTCTCCAAGATTTCCCCTTCGAACCGGAAAAACGTGGTGCCGGGGGCATGGCGCATCGAAGTGTCGCCGTCAATCCCCGCCGCGGAGGATTTCTTTCTTCACGTTTTCGAGATCGGCAATACTGGTACCACCGGCAAAAAGCGCAACGAGTTGATCGACGGAGTTAATTTTCTGGGCGCCGCCGCTGAGGGAGGTCCCTTCGTGTTGTTCAGTACATCGGATGCTGCTTTCCAGGAAGGGGAAGTCTCGTTGCCGGATCTGGCCTGCGATTCGCTCATCGTGTCTGGCCTGCTGGCGGATACGCTCTACGAGCTTAGTTTCACCGGGCCGAATGTTTCGACGTCGCCCGCTGCGGTGTTGCCAGGAGTTCTGGCCGACATGCTCCGCTTGCGGGCCAACAGTAAGGGCGTGCTGCGACTGGAGAAGACAAATCTCGGGAATCTGCGTCTTCGCCTTGCACGAATTTGAGGTTCAGGTCCTCCGAAATTAGGTTGCCAACCTTGAAACAGATTTGGCGGTACCTATTGTGCATGCCGCAGTATTCGGCCGCCTAATGATCGAGCAGCACCTTCCTTTGAACACGCCGTACCGCACTGGCAAATGTTCACCGCGAGTCTGCGACACAGCGGAAACCGAGAGCAGCCGAGCGATCCATACTTGGGGACATCAGCAGAAGCTTGCCGTGCTCGTTCAGTTTGTAGGTTTGAGGGAAGTACCAGATTGAGCCTTGCGGTTGATAATAGCTTCCGCCGCGAACAATCGCGGTGCGGGTGTGCTCATCGACGAACTCTTCGGTCCATTGCCACACATTGCCGATCATATCCATCACGCCAAACTGACTTGCACCTTCGGAGTGAGCGCCGACAGCATCGGGGCCGCGCATGTTGCGGGATCGATCGGGAATCGGCACGGCTGCCGGATTCCATTCGTTGCCCCAGGGATAAAGACGCGAATCCAGTCCCTGAGCCGCGTATTGCCACTCCCATTCGTGAGGCAGTCGCTTTCCTGCCCACGCGGCGAAGGCTCTCGTATCGTCCTGAGAGACCCAGGTGACCGGCTTGTTTTCCCATCCACTCGGATAGATTCCATCTTTCCAATCGCGCAGGAAGTTCAGATCATCCTTCGGATGATAGTGAGTGGCGTCCATAAACTTCTTGAAGTCGGCATTCGTGACCGGGAATTTGTCGATGTAAAACGAGTTCACGTGGATAGTGTGTTCGTGGAAGCGCCGGGGAGAATCCTCCCACGGATACTGAACGTCTACACCAGCGTCATTGAAGCCTTCGATCTCGATTCCAGATACGCGAAAAGTAAAATCTGCTTCGGGGATTTCGATCATTCCGGTACGAGTGGTAGTCGCCGCCTTGGTCGCCGGGATGGGAACAATTTGCTGAGGCAAGACTTTCCATTCGTGTGAGTAGGTCGAGAGGGAAGTGGCGGTGAGACCTTTCATGGTCGACATCAAAGAGACGACTTTTTGACCGGGCGCCGTATTCGAGGCCAGCACCGCGCCGTATCCCTTCGCCTCAATGGGAAAGGCGAGCACGGTTCGTCCGCCGGGACGGGATTCAGGATTCAGCTCTACTCCGTGGTATAGATCGAAGTGGCGGATACCCGGCGTTGCGCGAATCTCGATTTGATCTCCTTCGACCGCATATTCATTGCGATTCACAATCGTCCAAACGGCTTGCTCCCCCACGGGCCAACGGCTGGCGTAGACGCCGTAACGAAGCATCGGAGTCATGGGCTCCCAATCACTGCTCACGAGGAAAGGCGCGATCGCTCGCTCGATGGTGGCGATGCGGCGGGTCGCTTCGGCATCCCGCGGAGTGATTCCGTTCCAAATG
>DATEHP010000257.1:0-18338 GCA_035279505.1 Candidatus Sulfotelmatobacter sp.
TACTGGTACGAATACTTCACGCTGGCCAGATTCTTCTCGTTAAAGCGGTGGTCCACCTTGATGTCGTACTGGTGGTTGTAATTTTGAACGGGCCCAGTCCCGACCCAGTTGTTGTAGATGTCGCCGCCCAGGAAGTTCGGCTCAGGGAAGTAAGTCATGAAGTTCTTCGCCGTGGGGTCGATGAGATCGCCGGCGGTATTGGGCAGTGGAACTTTGGCGTTGCCCGGACTGGGGTAGACGGAGAGGTCGTTATTAGGGATGAAGTTGCTGGGATCGTTCCTGACCGCAACGCCCACATTCGGGTCATATGTACGGAGATAAGGATCCCAAAGCTGCCCGGCATCCACGCTGCATCGTCCAGTGCCGTCAAACGTACCGCCTTGCGCAGTACAGACCTCGCTGAAGTTTCCGGCGCGCATCAGATCAGAGGGTACGCCGGCGTGGCGCGTCCTCTGCGTGGTTTCGCGCAGCCCGTCGAAGTCAAAAAAGAAGAAAGTCTTGTTCTTGATGATCGGGCCGCCGATCGTCCCGCCGTAATTGTTACGGCGCAGCGGTGGGATGGAATCAGTAGGCGCCGAAAACCAGTCTCGCGCGTCGAGGATGGCATCCCGTACGAAATCGTACACGCTACCGTGGAACTTGTTCGATCCTGACCGCGTGATAATGTTAACTACGGACGCTCCCGAAAAACCGTACTCTGCGCTGAAATTGGTCTGTTGCACCTTGAACTCTTCCACGGCCTCTGGCGACGGGACATAGGTCGCGGATGTGATTCCGCCGTTGGGCTCAGAGTTTGTTACCGACACGCCATCGGCCAGAATGTCAGAGGTCGCCCCGCGGCTGCCGTTGGACACGAAATTCGTCCCCAGGCAAGGCTCCTGACATTGATCGTCCATCTCGGTGACGCCTGGCGCCAAAGAGGTCAGGGCCTCGATATTGCGGTCTATCAACGGCAGATCATTGATGAACCTGCGGTTCACCACTTGCCCAGTCTCCGCATCCTCGGTCTGGATCGCCTGCGCCTGCGCCCCCACCTCCACCGTCTGGCTGATGCCTGCAACCTTCAACGTCAGGTTCGCCGTCCGGTTCTCGTTAACGTCCACCTTGAACGGGGCGCTGATGACCTTCTCAAAGCCTTGCACCTGCGCCGTAACCGTGTATGCGCCCGGCGGGATCGAACGAAACAAATACCGCCCGCTGCTGTCAGAAGTCGTTCTGAATTCAAATCCTTTTTGCTGGTCGGTGAGCACCACCGTCGCCCCTTGCACCAGGGCGCCAGTTCTGTCGCTCAATTCTCCGCTGACCGTCCCGAAGTAAGCCTGCGCGCACAGGAGCGAGGGCACTAGAAGCGCTATGGCAAGGAGACACGTCGAGAGCAGGAAGTGTGAGGCCTTTCGCGAAAGCGAAACGGATGTTGGCATGGGACCCTCCTAATGTGCGATCGAAGCTGACACAGCCACGGAAGACTTGCGGTGGTTATTCGCCGCCATCCTACACAAACCTCGCTTCCCGCGCCACAGCAAAAATGCACGTAAGAAACGATTTAATACAATTATTTTCTTGAATGTCGTTATTCAGGAGTGCTAATGCTGGGATTCTTTCCCTGCGTCACACCGCGCCGGAAGTTTTGATTTTCACTGCATGAAAAATGCAGGTGCTGTTCCCGCCTAAATCATGAAAGGCTTGAGCTGAGAGCTGATAGCCGAAAGCATCTTCACACCGGCCGCGTATTCAAGTTGGCGCCCTGCCTGAGAAAGAAAGATTACATCGCGGCCTGCGCCGGTTCGGTCTGCTCCGGTGCATCCGGTGCAGTCAGGGGAACGCTCACCATCACTCGCGTCCCGGCCTCGCGCGAACTGATTTGCAATTCACCGCCAAACGGACGCAGCCGTTCCCGCATCGCGCGAATTCCGAATCCCGACGCTCCCGCCTGCACCGCTGCGATGCGTTCCTGCGAAATCCCTTTGCCGCAGTCAGCGATTTCCATCGTGATGGCTTCCGGCGCGCGTGCGATCCGGATCGAAGCTTGCTTGCTTCCGGAATGGCGATGAATGTTGGTCAGCGATTCCTGCACTATCCGGAACACAACCAGCTCCAGTTCGCGCGGCAGTCGCCCAAATTCTTTTGAAATATCGAAGTCAATCGCGATCCCGCTGCGCTCCGACATTCCCTGCACATACCAGCCGATCGCCGACGTCAATCCGGTCTCATCGAGCAGAGGAGGATGCAGCAGGTAAGAGGTCGTCCTCAATTCCTGATGCAGCATCTGCACCAGGTGCTGGCTTTCTTCCACCCGGTGCGCAAGCTCCGGCGCAATCTCGCGAAGCTTCTCGCTGTGCGCCTGTTCTGCCAGGTTCGCCAGATCAAGTCCGATTGCAGTCAGGATCTGCCCCGAACTGTCGTGCAGTTCGCGCGCGATCCGGCGGCGCTCGGCGTCTTGCAATTGCATCAGATGCCCGGATAGCGATCTCACCTGTTGCGCCGAGCGCGCCATTTCCAGGTTGCGTTTCTGCAACTCCAGCGTCCGCGCCTGCACCACGCGGTCCAGATTCTCCGCCATTTCCCGATGCCGGGTTTCGCTGGCGCGCAGCGCTAGATCCGTCGCTTTGCGCTCCGTGACATCCCGCACCGTTCCGGAGCAGCCCACGAATTTCTTCGCCGAGCCGTCGAATTCGAATTCGGCCGCCGCGTACATTTCCACCCAACGCACCGACCCGTCGGGCAGCACAATCCTGTATTCCCCGAAATGCGTCTTCGGCTCAGCGCTGTTGAAGTCTGCCTCAAACTCCGCTGACATGCGCGGCAGATCCTCCGGATGGATGTGCTTCAGGATTTCCTGCGTCGGAAGGGAATTCGCCGGGATCGCGAAAATTGACCTGAAAGTGTCATCCCAACTGCCGGTGCTGGTGGCAAGGTCATAGCGCCACCATGCCATCTGCGCAGCATCCAGCGCCAGTTGGCGCTGCTGCCACAACTTCTCCCGTTCGGCCTGCGCTTCTTTGCTTTCAGTCAGATCGAACGTCGCACCGGTTACGCCGATGATGTGGCCATAGGCATCGCGTTGGGGATCGACCCTGATGTGATAGTGGCAAGGCCTGCCTTGCATCGAGACCGTCATCTCACCCTGATAACTCATCCCTGTGCGCAAGACCTCCGCCTTGATTCCCTCCGTCATTTTCCAGTCTTCCGGGCGCTCCAGCAGGTCCCGGTCGCGCTTGCCAAGAATTTCAACAATGCTATGGAGCCCGCGCGGATTGTGCACCCAGCGGTAACGCAGATCGAGTCCCTGGTTGAAAACCGTGATCGGCGTGCCTCGCAGAGCGACCTTGAAGCGCTCGCTCGTAGCCCGCAGCCGCTGTTCGATGACCTTGCGATCGGTGATGTCGAGGAATGCTCCGACCGCTCCGCGTACATTTCCGTCTTCGTCGAACAGCGGAACCGCGTGCCCAAACTCGTAGGTGGCGCTGCCGTCTGCAAAACGAATTTCCAATTCCTTGTTGCGGACGGCCTCTCCGGTGATCGCGGCCTTTTGCAGAGGAAGTTCTTCCGTTGGGATCTCCTGCCCGTTTTCGAAGACGCGGAAGTCCGGACGCTCCTCCAGCGCCGTAGACTTCGATAAGTTCGAGCCGTAGGGCATCCGCAGCAGCTCATAGGCCGCGCGGTTGCTGGTGACTCTTTCGCATTTGCGATCGTGTGAAAAAAAGACCGCGGCCGGTACGGCATCAAAAATTGCCATCATGTCGTCGGCGTGCTCCTTGGCCTCGCCGCGCGCCTGTTTCAGATCAACTTCTGTCTGTTTGAGCCGCGTGACGTCCATGACCGCACCACTCATCCGCACGGGTCTTCCGGCCGCGTCAAAATACGGCCGCCCCCGCGACATGATCCAGTGGACGCTGCCGTCAGGCCACACGGCGCGCATCTCAGTGCTGTAATCCTGATTCTGAGACAGGCTCATCTGGACGGCTTGATCGACAGGCTCACGGTCTTCGGGATGGAGCGCGCTCAGGAAGCTCGCATACGTCATCTCAGTGCCGGCAGGGAAGCCGAACATCTCGAGACAACGTTCCGACCACACCAACTGCCCGCTGCGCAAGTCCCAGTCCCACGTTCCCATCCCCGCCGATTCCAGAATGAATAACAGGCGCTCTTCCCTGGCGCGAAGTTCTTCGTCGAGACGTGCCGCGTCCTTGGCACCGCGGCCCTTGTGCCCGGACACACTGCCATTGGAAGGAGTAGCTTCAGAAGGAGTAGCTTCCGTCCTCCGCCGCTTGCGATTACGGACGTTAGATTCGGATTTGCGCACTCGGCTCGGACTCTAAGCCGAGTCTATTTGCGCCTTATCGTGGCGGCACTACGGTAATCGCTGTAGGCGGAACTCTTCGGTGGTGCATTCCTGGGTCCTCATCGTCGCGACCCAAGTCATTGCGCCAAGGCGGGTTCCTCCGCGTAGTGCAAACTCTTAGAACAATTTGCCGACCATATCGGCCAGAGTGACACCCGCGGCAGCCTGCGATGTATAACGTACCTTCTTGTCGCACTGCCGTGCGTGAGATGTGCGCCGACGTTCTTTGCTAGCCTGTGTTCAGTGAACTTTCCCCGTCGCCAGAGTCACCGTAACCTGATCGTATTGCGATTTCTTCTGGCTCGTCGGATCGACCTGGTACATAGTCACGGTCAGCGTTGTCGCGGTTTTCTTGTCAGCTGCCCCGGCGATTTTCACCAGTAGATAGCCATATCCCTGTAGCGACTTCACGAACGTGTGATCGCCACTGACTTGCCCGGTAGCCGGGATGATCACCTGGTCGTTGATGCCGCCCGTTCCCGCAACGATGTAAGGAATTTGCAGTCCCGCGGGCGATGCTGGCTGGCGCGTGTAGCGCTGATAGCTATGGGCATGCCCGGAGAGAAAGAGATCGGGCATAATGCCGGCTTGTTGGCAGACGCCGTCAATTTCGGCCAGCATCTGCGTGCTGCCGGAGTGTCCTCCCGAGCTGAATGGCGGATGATGGGTCGCAAAGACCAGCGCCTTCCGCGGACCGGTTTTGCGCTGCTGCGCCAGCGTCTTCAGCGTCGCGAGCAGCCACGTTTTCTGCGCCTGCCCCGGGATCGTCCCCGAGATAAATCCCGGATTCTCCGCCGCATTCGAGTACAGGCCCACAATTTGCACATAAGGGGCATCCAGCAGCCAGTACACTGCGGGCTGGTTCATCGTCTGCCGAAAAATCGTTCCCGCGATCGGCGGAACGGTCTGCGAAGGCGCGCAGAAGTTCGCCTGGAAGGCCTTGCAGGTGGTCGGATCTGTCTTGGGAAATGTCTCGCCATCGTGATTTCCCGGGATCGCGATGATCTTGCCCGGGTAGTGTACATACGGCTCGTAGAACTCCGGGCGATAGTTGACATCTTTGTTTGGGCCGTAGATTACGTCTCCCAAATGGAAGAAGAACGCCGGGGAACTGGCGGGAGTGCTGACGTTGAAGTCTGTGGCCATGGCCTCGGCCACCGCCCCCTGTGGCGAGTTGGCGCTCTTGCCGGTGTCTCCTACGGCGTGAAAGCTGATGGATCCAGAGTTCGTAACGTCGGTTTCACCCTGCGCACCAATCACATCCGCGAGAGTCATGGTGGGTGTTCGCTTGGCAGCCGGGATGGGCTGCAGCTTTCCTTGAATGTGATTGAGAAGCTGTTTGCCGATACCCGGCACCGGGGCCCGAGCCGCCGGCGGCGTGGTGGTAAAGAAAGGGTGCGCAAAGCGAAAGATGGGAGTCTTTCCGGCTGAGGTCCTGGTCGTCGTCTTGGTTTTCGCCATCGTTTTCTCCTCCTGAGCGTTATCGCGAACGGACTGAATAAAGGAATCTCATTTCAAATCCTGCAAGTCGGCTTGCAGTTGCTGTAGGTTGAAGCCTTGCGTAGTCTGCTTTTTCTTCGTCAGATAATCGTTGCTGAGGATCGCGTACGCTTCCTCGCAATATGCCTCCCAGAACGACCACGTCATGCTCTGCAGCGCGCCCCAGGTCACGCAGGTGACGCCGCGCGAGTCATAGGCCACGACCGGGATGGCGTGTCCTCCCCACGATCCCTTGGCTCCATCGCCGGTCGTGCCGCCCGGCGGCACCGACCACGGCTGGTTATTCTGCACCTGCGCCTTCGCGCTGATCGGTAGCTGCACGCCGATGTAACAGCCCTGAAAGATGTAGACCGAATCCATGATGTGCGTGTGATTGGCCGGTTCGAGCGCAACGTAGGCCCCGATCTTGTGCCCGGCAATACCGGATTGCCGCCAGTAGTTCAGGACATCGATCTCGACTGCGCCATTGTCGTTCGCACCGGTCGCCGGGTTGTAGCCGGTGATGGCTGAATACGCGGCGACGACCTGCTTGTCGCTTGGCGTGGCCATCTTCTTGCCGGCGTTGACGGTCCATTCCATGATCAGGTGGCCCGCGGCAGCGCAGGTGCAGTCGCCGATCTGGTCGTTGTCCATCATCCCCCAGGTTTTTACCTTGCCGGTGAGGTCGAAGCTGGCAGGAGGCGTCGGCAGTGCTGGCGTTATGTAGGAAGCCATCAGCAGCGTGCGCGGATCATGCCGTGCGACTTGTTTTCCCAGCTTCAGTTTCTTGGGATCGATGCGAGTGGGATCGTTGCGCAACGTGACGTCCTTGCGCGAGTCGGGAATGTTGAAATCGACTTTCCGTAAAGCCATGCGAGATTCTCCTTTTTGAAAGACACGGCTGGCGGCTTGCACAAAACGGACGCGTCCAGCGTGTTATACGTGCCGAGGAACTGGGACCGGATCTAGAGGGGAAGAAATCCGGCGAATCTTAGACCGAGACGGAAGCAAGATCAAAGAAGAAGCAGAGTTGTTACGAAAACCGGACAAGGCTGGATCTCAAAACCCTTGTCATCCTGAGCCTGCGTTTTTTGCAGGCGAAGGACCTGTGTACCCGCCGGCAGTATTGACGCTGCCAGCGAGTACACAGATCCTTCGCGGCAAGATGCGCCGCTCAGGATGACAAACCAGTGAGGTCGGCGTCAGAGGATCGTTTCACCGTCGGTTGCAAGGAACTTATGGCTGCAGAAACCATGCGGCAGTTCCATTGCGGGCACAACTCAACAGCGTGCGAATTCGGGAATACGATTCCGTTGAACTAGCAGATTCTTTCGCCGCCGCCGCCATCTTAGGCGCACACTATTCCGTTGGAGGTTCTTTCATGCCCGAACTCCGCCAGAATTTCATGACCAAAGAGTGGGTGGTGATCGCTACCGAGCGCGCAAAACGTCCCGATCAGATGGCCGTTCACCGTGAATCCAAGCCGGCTGTGTCGTTTTCCGAGAAGTGTCCATTCTGCCCGGGCCACGAGAGCCAGACGCCGCCCGAGATCCTGCGCCTGCCCGACGGAGACGGATGGAAAGCGCGCGTGGTGCCCAACAAGTTTGCGGCGCTCTCTCCCGACGTCCAACCTGAGCGCACCATCCATCGTTCGCGCCGCTCGATGGGCGGATTTGGAGAGCACGACGTCATCGTGGAGACGCCCGATCACTCGCTCGCCATGGCGATGATGCCCGATTCACAGGTAGCTGACATCCTTCGCATTTATAAGATCCGTCATGACCAGCTCAGCCTTGATCCACGAATTGCCCAGGTCACCATCTTCAAGAATCACGGAACAGATGCGGGCACCAGCCTGGAGCATCCGCACTCGCAACTGATCGCCACGCCCGTCATCTCCTACCAGGTGCGGCAGCGCTTTCAGGAGGCGATGCAGCACTTCGACGATTTCGGATGCTGCATGTTTTGCCAGATCATCGAGGAAGAACTCGAAGAGCAGAAGCGCATTGTGCTGACCAGCGAACACTTCGTCGCGGTCGAACTGTTTGCCTCGCCCGCGCCGTTTTGCACGCATATCTATCCGCGACGCCACATGGCCAGTTTCAGCGATGTCAGCGCGAAAGAGATCGTAGACCTCGGCCGCGTGCTGCGGACCGTGCTGGCCAAGCTCTACATCGGACTGCAGAATCCCGATTTCAACTTCACCATCCGCACCGCTCCCGCCGAGTGCGTCGGCGTCCGCTACTTCCACTGGTACATGAGCGTGATTCCGCGCCTGACCCGCACCGCAGGATTCGAACTCGGTTCCGGCATGTTTATCAACACCGTAATCCCCGAAGAGGCAGCCGAGTTCCTGCGGAACGTGAAGGTTGAAGCCGCAGTGGGCGTGAGCTAGTCGGACGAATATTCACCAACGGAGACACGGAGAAGGATGATTGAACGTTGATTGTTGAACAAATCCCCTGAGCGTATTGGTCTCGAGGCGATCAACAATCACCGTGTCTCCGTCGTGGAAACTTCTGCGAACTCACGGCACATAAGTCAGCACGGTTGCTCCAGGGTACGGGACCGGCGAGCCGACCTGAGTCAGGGCTCCGCTGGTGACATCGACCTTGAAGCTCGTCATCCCACTCGAGCCAGAGACAAAAAGAAAACCGAAGATGTCGCTGGTGATCGCTCCGGCGGAAATGGGGAAAGGCGAGTTCGCCAGTGGCGTCAGCATTCCGCTGCCGAAGTCGATGGCATAGCCGGAGAGCGTTCCGTCCGTCAAGTTCGAGACATAGAGAAACTCGTTCACCGCAGTCAAGCTGAGAGGGCCTTTTCCCGCGGGGAATGGCGATCCCGGCACCGGCGTCAGTGCGCCGCCGGGTGTGGTGATGGAGTAGGCAGCAACCTGGCTGTTCTGCACGAGCGTCACGTAGACAAACTTCCCACTGGGGTCGACCAAGATTTCACCCGGCTGCACCGTGGAGTTTGGATCTGCTCGGAACGGCGAGCCCGCGACCGCCGTCAACGCCCCGGTGATCGGGTCGATGGTGAAGGCCGCAACTCCGCCCGGTGGATCTGCGACGGATGCAAACAGAAAGTGGTCCGTAGGATCGATTGCAAGAAATAGATTTGCGCCGGAAGGGAATGGCGATTGCGGGATCGCGGTGAGCGTGCCCGTCGTCGTATCCGACTGCAAAGCGTCAATCTTGCCCGCATCGGCCACGTAGAGAATCTGATTGTTAAAGTCGATGGTTAGCCCGGCGGCTATGCTCAGCGTCCCGAGCGAGAAGGACGGGGCTGGCGTGAGGGCGCCTGTCGTTGAATTGATCGACCAGGCATCAATCGATGCCGGCGCTCCGAGTGCAGAGTCCGAAACATACAGGAATTGGTCATTCAGCGGAGCCATGCCCAGCGACATCGACGGTCCGTTCACCGAGGTGGGAGAGCCGATCACTCCCGTGACTCGATCCACCGGGAACACCGAAATCTGGCCGTTGATGCCGTCTGCGTACAGGTGTGGAGGAGGGAGCGCGCAAGTGAGGGCAGCGGCCCCGCAGCCACACGTACTTGAGCTACTCGCGGCGCGACAGACTTTCGGCCCGTTTCCGCACCCGGCTAAAGCGATCAGGACGAAGAAGAAAAAAAGAAGTGCGGTCGCACGACAAGCGCGAGTTGCCATCACTTCTCCTTTCGGCGAGGCCTAGAAGGTGTCGACCGCAAGGGTACTTCTGAAATCGCGCCATGCCAAGCAGACTTGGGACAGTGGCTGGCCGTCGGTTTGGGCACGACATTGGCTGCCCCACGCTTCGTGATTTTCGAAGCGTGGGCATGCGTGCTGTCGACCTCAAGAGATTGTTCTTATCCGCAGCTCGGCTTTCTGCGGTTCGTTCACCAGCACTGGACCGGGCTCGTCGTACGCGTAGTGCCGAAAGCTGCTCCACCGCCATTGTTGAGGTTCCAGAACCAGTCCTCGCTTTACGGGATTGCGATGCATGTAGCGTAACTTCTCCACTCGCTTCTTCTCCGAGAAAACAACGAAGTCATAGAAGCGCGCTTGCCAGATGCGGCTATGTTCCGGCAGCGCTTGCCCGAGCCACAGTTGATCAGGATGGCCGGGCGCCAGTCGCAAGCGGGCCAATAGACGTCGGGCGAATCCTTGCTTCAGAGCTTTCATGACTTCGGACGGATCTCCGCGCTGTGGCTCCGTGAGCAACAAGTGCACGTGCTCCGGCATGACGACATATCCCACGACGACGAACTGATAACGGCGGCGAACCTGCTCGAGGACTTGAAGGAAGAGATCGCGGATGCCCGGAGTGTCCAGCAGCGGACGTCGCTGATAACAACTGGTCGTGATGAAATGGGAGTAGCCGGCACCATAGTAGCGATGGAGGCGGCTCGGCATGGCCGACGTATAGCACGGGTCGGGCGGTCTGGCTGTGACGGAAGGAACCGACCGGCAGAATTTTTTGGGGCCTCCGGTCGTTTTTGGGAAAACCTCATAGGTTTCGGCCGCGGGAACTGCCCCACGCTTCGAAAACCACGAAGCGTGGGGCAGCCAGTATCGTGGCGGTGTACACGCGAAGCACCTCTGGGCCAGTCCCCTGAAGTATCACAGCGCGGCGTCGGGATAGGCCCGGGCCTCGTACAGAAGATACACCCGGAACGAACACGGCGGGTTGGCCCAGGCTTTCTGTCGGTGGGCACGACATTGGCTGCCCCACGCTTCGTGATTTTCGAAGCGTGGGCATGCGGGCTGTCGACCTCAAGAGATTGTTCTTATCCCAAGCTCGGCTTTCTGCGGTTCGTTCACCAGCTTCTGTATCTCCGCGCTGGTAACTGCCAATGCCATTTCTCCGACTCGCTAATCTCGCGACGGCCATTCGTAGGGGAATAGCTTACCGGCGGCTTCCGGGCTCAGCTTCACTCCCGCTAACTCGGCTGCGCGCGCCAGCACCGGGTCGCGGCCGTTGACCAGATCGGCTTGGGTCGGAAGCATAAACTCGTCGGGAGTTACTCCGACATGCTCCAGACTTTTGCCGTCGGTCATGATGAGATCAGCGTCGGAGATGTCCTCCCCATAAAAAAGAGCCAGGCTGGATCCCAATTGGTTGGAATAGTATTTGGCCTCCATGACGCTTTCAGCGGAGTGATCGCCCAGTACGATGCCGCGCTTTTCCAGTTGGACGACGCGTGCCAGCAGTTCCGAAGCAGATGCAGATTCGCTGTCGATCAGGACAATCAGCTTGCCGGTAAAGACATTGTGCTGTGGCTTGGCCTCGAAAGGTTTGGTGTCTTTACGCATTACGCGGTCTGCGATTTTGACGTCTCGATCGAACAACGCCCCCACCAGATACTTCAAAGTATCCGCCGAGCCGCCCGGATCGCCGCGGAGATCAAGGATGAGACTCTTGCGATCGCGGGTTCTGGCGATCATGCCTGCAATCTCAGCATTGGAAAAGGCAAAGTAGGGAAGCTTCAAAATAACCAGGTCGTCGCCGACTCGCGCCTCATGGGCACGCATCTGCCGTGCGTCCTCCTCCTCTTCGCGTTCAGGGACGTAAGCGAGATCGTTCGGACGTTTGCGCATGGTGACGTCAGCCGTGACTTCTACTTCGTGACTGTGACCCTCCGGTGGAACCTGGAGCAACAGTTTCAAACTGGACTGTGGACGGAGTGTTTCCAGAACGTATTCCATCTTCCACAGACTGTTTCGGTCGGGAAGGATGCCGTTGATGGTTAGCACTTCGTCGCCGGATTTGATGCCTTTTCGGTCGGCATCTGTATTTGGGCGGATGTGAGTGACGTAGCAACGGTCACCGATCATCTGGTAGCGCCACCCGTAGTAGTAACGATGAAGACGCTCGGGCGGAAAGAACGTGGTGTGTGAGTCGTTGAGGCTGTCGACGGCAGCGGCAATATAAGAGATCGCCATATTCATGGAATTGGTCGCCGCAATCTGCTGTTTGGCTTTCGCCACAGTCGCGTCCCACTGGACGCCGTGTAGCTTGGGATCGTAGTAGTGCTTTCTCACATCGTTAGCGACCACCTGCAGCATATCAAGCGCCTGGCTGCGCTCGAGGTTCGACATTTCCTGTGCGCTGGTACTGAGTGCGAGAAGGAATAGCGATATCAGGGCGCGAACAGCTGAATGCGTGCACCTCACGACCATAACCATAGCCCCCCGGCCGGTTGTTGGGTGGCATTGTAGCTCATCACCACAAAGGTGTAAGTGAGCCTGTTGCTTAGAGTGGGAGGCTAACTCAGCGATCAGAGCCAGAAGTCGCGCTCGGCTGCGGGGGCACTGCCTTGTCCGGCGCCGGCGGCACGGCCCAGGCTTGGCTCCACGCGATTCCGTCCGGCGGCTTTGGCGCGGTAGAGGGCGGCATCGGCGCCGCTCAGCGCCTTGTCGAGATCGGCGGAGGATTCTCCCGTGGCGACTCCCAGGCTCAGCGTGACCTGGACGGGCGCGCCTCCCGCCATGATGTTGCAGCTGGCGACGTGGGTGCGCACGCGCTCGGCCAGTTCCCAGGTTTCTCCCAGGCCGCAGCCGGGAGCGATGATCAGGAATTCCTCTCCGCCGTAGCGGCCGACGGAGTCATAGGGCCGGACCATCGCGGCAATGCCACTGGCGATGATGCGCAAGACGGCGTCGCCGGCAGCGTGGCCCCGGCTGTCATTCACCTTTTTGAAGTGGTCGACATCGACCATGATGACGCCGACAGGCTGATGATCGCGCTCGGAGCGGAGCAGTTCGCGCTCCAGAATCTCAAGGATCGCCTTGTGATTCCACAAGCTGGTCAGGCTGTCGCGCGAGGCCTCGCGGCGCAGCGCCTCCTTTGCCAGCATCATCCGGCTTTGCGTCACCAGCATCCGGGCACTCGAAGTGACGAACGACAGCAGCACCACCAAAGCCGCCAGTGTCAGGCGCTGTTGCGCGATGCGCAGCGACATGATCAGCACCAGCACAGGGTAGAGCAGGTACGAGATCTCGCCGTAGATCCGCTTTGCACGCTTGGGCGCTTCCAGCGGAATCACCGGGGCCTCAGCCTGCTTCCAGGCGGTCGCGATGATCATCGGGACCACCAGAAGAATGCTCCAGAGCAAGTCGAACCACTGCCCGGTCTTCAGGGTCTCGCCGGGACCGTAGTAGTAGAGGGCATCGACGCATCCCGAGAGCGAGAGAAACAGTCCCATCGATCCGAAGAGCACGCGGACATCGCGCGAGTGCGCGAAGATCGATCGCAACACGAACGCCAGCGCGACCAGCGCATAGCCACCGAAATACGGTGCCCACACCTCATGTGACAGTCCGGTGGAAGACTCGGATTTCGGCAGGTAAAAGAAATACACGTAGGCCGCGACGCAGATCAGCATCGCCTGCACGAAATCGAGTACGAGGATCGCATCGATGCGCCCGGTTTCGTGCTCGGGATCAAGGAACAGCGCCATGGCCAGCGGCGCAAACCAGAAGCAGAACAAGAGATTGGCGACCCAGGAGACGACCGGAGTGCGCGCAAGATCGTTGTAGACGCCGAACCCTTGCGCGATCGCCCAAAGTCCGTAGGCGGCGATACCCAGCCGCCAAAAGGCGCGCGACATGCCCTCGGAGCGATCTGCGGCCAGCAGCATCGAGCCGATCACCAGGACGCCGAGTACCAACTGGATCAGGTCAGAGAGGAATGGCCCCGGCTTATTGGCACCGAGTGCAACGCACACAACTACGTGGGCCAGCCACAAAAGGGCCGCGAGCGCCACGATGATGCGTGAACGAGACAGGTTCATCCTCGTAACCAAAATTTGTACTGATGACCGACCGGAAGGGGAATCCCGGAAAATTTTCGAACAGTCTTGCTTTACGGAATTGCACGCCCTTGGACGCTGAAGACCTATCAGTATGAGACCGCGCGCCCTCTAATGCATGTGCCCATGGTACCCGACCGGATGGTTACCGCAAGGCCGAAATTAGCACCAATTCTGGAGCAATCTGCTGAGGATTTCCACAGCATCGCCCAGTTGGGAAAGCTCGTCGGGAGTGAGTCGTTCAAGCTGCGAGGCGAGGTAGGCGATGCGCATCTCGCGTCCTTTTCGCAGCAGTCGCGTGCCTTTCGGAGTGGCCACGATGCGCACCCGGCGCGCGTCTTCCGGATCTTCGCTGATCTCGACCAGGCGGCTGCGCGCCAGGCCGGAGACGATGCGGCTCATGGTCGGCGGCTTGACCTGCTCTGCCGTGGCAAGCTCCTTCAGCGTCTTGGGTCCGCCGAAGACCAGCACTGACAGCGCGGAAAGACGCGCGGGCCCCTCGCCAGTCGCAATGTCCTGCTTGCGCACGCGGCGCAGCAGATGAATGGCGGCCGAGTGCAGGCGATCGGCAACGGTGAGGACAGAATTGTTGATTGGGGAGGGGCGTGGCATGGAGTTTGCTTTCGTATTGTGCCTAAAGTTCTTTCTACAGTCTCAGATCAAATTTTCCAATTCAAAGCACTTGACATTCATCCTCGAATATAGTTAGCTATGCTAACTAATTTACGAACGGAGGTCAAGACTATGAGTGAAGGCCCGGGAATTACCAGGCTGGGGCAGATCCAGATCAGGACGCATGATGTGGAGCGTGCCGCAGAGTTCTATGAAAAGGTGCTGGGTTTGAAGCTGTTGTTCAAAGCGCCGCCGGGACTGGCGTTCTTCGATTGTGGCGGAGTGCGGCTGATGCTCGACCATCCGGAGAAGCCGGAGTTCGATCATGCCAGTTCGATCCTGTATTTCGCGGTGCCCGACATCAAAGCCGCGCACGCGGGAATGAAAACGAAGGGCGTGCGCTTCGAAGACGAGCCCCACATGATCGCGCGCATGGGGGATCACGATCTGTGGATGACATTCTTCCGGGACACGGAAGACAATCTGCTGGCGCTGATGAGCGAAGTGAAAAGGTAGGCCAGACCTCAGACCTCAGGCGTCGGGTTCACGACTTTCGCAAGCGTTGTCATCCCGAAGCCCGCGTTTTTCGCGGGCTGAAGGATCTGCTGTCTGCCGCCAGCATTGGCGCTGTCAGCGGGTGCATAGATCCTTCGCCGCAAAAACCGCGGCTCAGGATGACAAGGCGCGGAATACGTTGCCCGGCGCATAATAATCCCCAGAGGTGGGCGCCATGATGCAGGGAATGTCCCGGGAGGCGTCCGGCTTTGGACGACCTTGGTTCGCATTAACGATCGCCTTCGCGCTGCACGTCCTCGATGAAGCCACGACCGGATTCCTCGACGTGTACAACCCCACGGTCACAGCTATGCGGACGCGCTTCGCCTGGTTCCCTATGCCGACGTTCGGCTTCCGCGAGTGGCTGATAGGACTGATCGCCGGCGTGGCGCTTTGTTTTGCGCTGACTCCGATGGCCGCACGTAATGCGCGATGGCTGCGTCCGCTGGCATGGTTCTATGCTTTTGTCATGTTCTTCAACGGACTCGGACATAGCGCAGTGACGATCCTGGGGCATACGGTTGCGAGCGTGCCCGTCGCGCGACCGGCGCCGGGATTTTATTCCTCGCCGTTGCTTTTCATCGGATCGGTGTGGCTCATGCTGCGGTTGTGGAAGACGGCTTCCAGATCCCCTGCTCTAATCAGTTTGTCATCCTGAGCGGCGCTCTTTGTCGCGAAGGACCTGTGCAGTTCTTCAAAGCAGCATCGGCGCAGCGAGGAATGCATAGATCCTTCGCCGCCAAAAGCTGCGGCTCAGGATGACAAGGCTCTTGGAAAGCGTCATCAGTGCGGGCAATATTGCCGACTATACTGCAGACAATCTCAGGCTTCACTCGCGGAAGTGTGACGGCACGCTCTGCTATCATCGCTACGAGAGTTATCCAACCGTCGTTATGAACTCCGCCATCATTCGCAGGCTGCAGGACTTCGACGAAGACGACGAGATCCCCGTCATTTCCGGAAGAGGAGAAGGAATCATGGAAGAAGCACCCGCCACGGGTTCGGGCGCTGCCCGCCGCAACGAAGACATCGCACTCGATCTGATGAAGTTTGTCGCCATGACCACCGGCTACGGACGCACGACCTCGACCGGCGTGGGATTCACAGGCTCGGGATCAGCGGCCAAGCCCGAAGATTACGCCGACAAGCTACTGGAACTTTACGGCAGATGCCTGGGAGCGGTCGGCGGCAAGAAGTAGCCAGAACTCTTTACTCGCTGCTTCCTGGGCAACGAGTGCGGTGGGACGACGCATCGAGTAACTGAAGCCAGAGTCTTACCCATAGCGACTGGCGATGCGGGGGCCGCATGAAAAACGGGCGCGTCCGGGCGACAGCTCTTTTCTCCTTCTTCGTTCTTGCGCTCATTGGCTCCCGCACCGACGGGCAAGTCAACGCAGACGCGACTCCATACCGACGCTGGTTGTTGTGTGACATTGGCTGGCTTATCGGAGAGCATTACCGTACCGCTTCCGACTTCGCCGTGAGACTGGCTTACCGATCCCAGGTGGTACCCTCGACCAAAATTGTTCTTATGATCAAGCGGGATAAGAGCAATCGCTCCGCTGGTCGTGTGGTCGCTACCGCCGAAACTGATGCGGACGGGGTAGCGCATTTCTTTGCTATTCCGCCGGGCCGATACGAAGCCCACCCAGATGGCGAGCTTCTGGTCTCTTATGAAGAGGTGGAGGTCGAAGCGAACCGTACCGCGAAGGAAGGGGAGTCATTGCAAATCGAATGGCCTGTGTGGTCCACGGTGATCCAAAGCGTGCAGGGAACGATGACGGTTTGGGATTATTCGGAAGCAAACGGTGAAGCTGGGCGCAGTCCGCTGCGAAATGTACAACTCGAATTGCTCGATCTGCGCAGCGCGAAATTGTTAGGTCTCACTTTCACGGATGAGCTAGGTCGATACGCGTTTCCTTCCATTCCTGACGGCCTTTACGTGCTGCGCGTCGATGCAAATCCAGCCAATGTGCACGAGTACGAGCGTGCGGTAGAAGTTTCGGCCATGGCGAAGCGCCAGAACATGCCTGGCCTTCAAGTCGATAAGGTCTGCGGCAACGGGCTCGAGGAAGTGGTCGAGAACAAGAAGGCTGGGCAAATGCGATTTTCAGAATCTGCGCTGCCATCCACCTCAAATGAGTGAGTGATCCGAAAATAAAAACCGCGCCCTTGCGGGCGCGGTTTTGAATTTGTCGCGAGCGGAGGTGCTCGCGGCCAAGGTAACTCTTAACGGCGCTTCTTGCCCTTTTTCTTTGCGGGCTTCTTGGCAGCCTTCTTGGCTTTCTTCTTGGGAGCCTTTTTGGCAGCTTTTTTCTTGGCTGGTTTTTTCTTGGGCGCCGGTTTCTTCTTAGCTGGTTTCTTCTTCGCAGGCGCTTTCTTCGGTCCGCCTCCACCACCGGAGGGCGGTGCTGGCTTAGGAGCAGGAGGCGCTGGGGCCGGCTCAGGCTCAGACTCGATTGACTCGGCTGCCGGCATTCCGGGCTCTTCTTCCTCCTCCTCTTCTTCCTCGAAATCTTCTTCTAGCGACTCGCTATACGCGCCGCTATCGCCAAATTCTTCTTCTTCGTCACGTCCATAGAGCGTGGGGTCGTAAAACGTCATTGCTCCTCCTGATTTCAGTGGCGGCCGGGTGCGGATACGCCCAGGCTGCGGGCACGAGAGAATTAAAGGACAACAAAAAACTTTTGCTGTAACGGCGCCGGATTATAGCACGACATTCGGTGAGGACTGCAAGGACTCTGGACACCAGGCCGTACACCACTCGCAAGCTCGCTCAGAGGGCCTGTTTGTAGACCGATGGAACGGTAATGTTGAACTGAGTAGTACAACCTTAGGGTTAGTAGGATATCCAACACTGGGCAGTTTCACTGCATCCTAGGGCTGCCCTATCTTGCAGCCAGTATTCCTAGAGAATGTCAGCGCGCCGACTTGAAGACCGAATCCGTGAACTTTGCGCCCGGGTGCTATACGAACGGGACCCCCAATGGACCGCTACCTTGATTGAACTGCAGCTTGCCATGCAGGAACACTCGCTCCGCATCGCGAATGCCTGCACGGGATCCGTTGTGGGTGGCAAGCCTTTGATCATCGAACGGCGCCAGATGTGACACGTTTCTGTAGTCCTATGTTATAGAAAATACGCTGGTTAGATAGAAAGGGCGAAGCAGACTGCCTTCGCCCATGCTCTGCCTAAGGCTTATCTTCCAGGTTCTGAACTCTACTTGAGCGTCTTTACATAATCGGCGACGGCCTTTGCATCCTCCGCCGAGACGCCGGCGACGGCCTTTTTGTGTGGCACCTTCTTGGCGTCATTGCCCTTGGCGAGCAGATCCGTGATCTGGTCGGCGGTGAGGCTGGTGCCCTTCACGGCCGGACCGACCTTTCCCTGACCCTCAGGGCCATGGCAGGCGGCGCACTTCGCCTTATAGGTGGCGGCGCCGTCGGCGGCGAAGGCCGGGACTGCGATCGAGATCGCCAGCGTGCAGATAACGAACAGAACAATGAATTTTGTAAGTCTCATGAGATTGCTCCTCCTGTGATGAATACAGAAATAATC
>DATEHP010000258.1:0-11012 GCA_035279505.1 Candidatus Sulfotelmatobacter sp.
TATTCATGGTTAGTTCTGGGTGTACTTGGCGCCGTCCTGTCCCATGGATTCATGGGGGCACAGACGTCCGCTTCCGTCGGAATCTTCGAGAGCCACACTGACGTGGGCACGGTATTACACCCCGGATCGGTCGAGTATGAGGCGGGGAAGAAGACGTACACGATCTCCGGCAGCGGGGAGAATATGTGGTCGACTGCGGATGCGTTCCAGTTTGTATGGAAGAAGATGTCGGGGGACGTGAGCCTGACGGCTGACATCAGCTTCCTCACGAAAACCGGGAACGAGCACAAGAAGGGTGTGCTCATGTTGCGTCAGAGCCTGGATGGCGATTCGGTTTACGCCGATGTTGCGCTGCACGCCAGCGGCTTGACTTCACTGCAATTTCGCGATGAGAAAGGCGCGGTGACCCGGGAAGTCCAGTCGAACCTATCCGCGCCGAGACGCCTACGCATTGTGAAGCGCGGAGATTATGTGTATATGGCGCTTGGCTCTGAGACCCTTCAGCCTTCGGGTGGATGGCTTCGCCTTCCGTTGCAGGGCTCATTCTATGTAGGGCTGGGCGTCTGCTCGCATGATAAAGATGTGGTGGAGCAGGCGGTGTTCTCGAACGTCGAACTGACGCAGCCGGCCGCTTCTTCTGGAGAGCCGGCTCTTTACAGCACATTGGAGACGGTCGATGTCGATTCGGCAGATCGTCGGGTTGCGTACTTGGCACGGGGCCGCTTTGAAGCTCCCAACTGGACACGGGATGGCAAAGGGTTTTTGTTCAATCGCGACGGCCACATCGAGCGCCTCGCCGCGGGCAGCGATAAGCCCATGCCGATCGACACTGGAATTGCGAACCGGTGCAACAACGACCACGGCATCTCTCCCGATGCCACGCAGCTTGCCATCAGCGACAATTCGCAGGGCGATCACGAATCGCTTGTCTACGTGCTTCCTATCGGCGGCGGTACGCCACGACGAATCACGCAGAAGTCTCCTTCGTACTGGCATGGCTGGTCGCCCGATGGAAAGACGCTGGCGTTCGTTGGGCAGCGGAACGACGAATTTGATATTTACACGATTCCGGCCGCTGGCGGCGAGGAGACTCGCCTCACCACCGCGAAAGGGCTCGATGACGGCCCGGAATACTCGCCTGACGGGAAGTACATCTACTTCAACTCCGAACGAACCGGCCACATGCAGATCTGGCGCATGAAAGCTGATGGGAGCGAGCAGGAGCAAGTCTTTTCCGACGAACTGAACAACTGGTTTCCGCACATTTCGCCGGACGGGCAGTGGATGGTATTTTTGACCTACAGCGCGGAGGTGAAGGGCCATCCGGAGAATAAAGATGTGATGCTGCGGCTGATGTCGCTTGCTGACAAGAAGATCACGGTGCTCGCGAAGCTGTTCGGGGGGCAGGGGACGATCAACGTACCTTCGTGGTCGCCCGACAGCAAGCAGTTGGCGTTCGTGAGCTACATGCTCATTCCGCCAGAGGCATTGGAAAACAAATAGCGTGCTACTCCGGCGCCTGAAATGGCGAGGCTGGCAGTCCCTCGCGGTTGTACAAATTGCAGGTCGGATTCGGCGCCCAGGCATAGCGGACCGAGACTGGATCCGCAACTGCAGGGCTCGACACGATCACGGATGAGCCGTCGACTTTCGCATCTGCGGGAACATACTTCCCATCGGCTCCTGCCACTTCGAATCCGACGAGCGGGCCGCCCTTGGCCGTGAGACCGCTGGCGTGATCGAACCAGACCCGCAGCGTGTGATCTTCGCGCGTGAGTTGCCGGTAGAGTGGGCCGGACCACTCCAGCTTTTCGCCATAAGCAATCGCGCGCGCGGCTCTGGCTAGACGCAGACCCACATCCAACTTGTTCTTGGGATGGATGTCGACTGGGTCGCCGATGTCGATCGTTACGGCCATGCCCGTATTCCGCAGTGCCAGAGCTTGCCGTTGCGCATCGCGGACTTCTGGCCAGCGCCCATCAGGCTCGGTATTCCAATTCGCGATCTGAACAAAGAGGAAAGGGAAGTCGTCTTCACCCCACGCGTGGCGCCAATCGCTGATCATGGTCTGAAACAGATGCGCATAAAGCGGAGCTCGCCGGCCGGAATTGGCTTCGCCCTGATACCAGATCACTCCGCGGATGGCAAACGGCGTCAGCGGCGCGATCATGCCGTTGAAAAGCGCAGCTGGAGCCCACGCGGCAAAGTCGGGATGCCATCTTCTCCACGGCAGAGGCTTGCCCTCAGCCTTGGCTTGTTCGACCGCCTTCTGATAGTCGTGTTCCTCCAGCGCCTGGCGCGTCAGAACAGACTCGTGCTCGTCAACCATTATTGCGCGCTCGGCAAAGACCGGCATCAGCGATGCGTCAGACGACAACGTACGGAGGCTGGTCCACGATTCAGCGGCAGTTCCGCCCCAGAAGGTCTCAATCAAACCGATCGGGACATTGATCTTCTGATGGATGTCGCGAGCAAAGTAGTAGGCCACTGCCGAAGACTCGGCAACATTCTCCGGCGTGCACGGAGCCCAAGTCTTCGCCTCCACGTCCGAGCGCGGATAGTCCGACGGGCGATGTTCGACGCGAAAGATTCGAATCTTCGGGTGTTGCGCGGCGGCGATCTCCATTTCCGGATTCGCCAGCCCCTTCATGGGGAACTCCATATTGGACTGCCCCGAGGCGACCCAGACATCACCTACAAGAATGTCGTTCAGCTGGATCGTATTCGATGCTTTGATGACCATCTGAAACGGGCCGCCCGCTTCGCCGGGAGAGAGATACAAGCTCCAACGACCAAGGTCATCGGCGGTGGTGGATTGAGTTTCGCCGCGGAATGTCACCGCGATGCTCTCGTGTTGAGCGGCCTTGCCCCATAGGTGCACCGGCATTCCGTGCTGGACGACCATGTGATCGGCCAGCAGCGAGGGCAGCATAACTTGGGCTTGAGAAATTGCGGCAACGAACAGAAAACAAGAGGCCACTGCGGCGAAACGTGTAGACTTCATGGCGAGTCCCTCTGGATGGAATGAAACGAGAAACTGTAGCAGCCGGTTGGCTAGCGTTCAACTTTCTGATCGAGGAACTTAGCCATCAGTTCCAGCGCTTCGCGAGTTTCCGGCAGTTCGAAGTGATACCAGAAGGCGTGTGGCAGGGCTTCGAATACCACTAGCTGCGAGTCGTCCGCTGCACGCAGCAACGCGCGATGAAAGGTCGCGGTATCACTCAGCAACAGATCACGCGTGCTGGTCACGAGCAGGCTTGGCGGCCAGCTGTGCAGGTCGGCGAACAGCGGGGAGAGCACGGCATCTTTGCGGTCTGCCTTCCCTACATATTCGTTGTCCGGCAGGTGCTGCGGGTCGACCGGTTGGAGTTGACCGGGGAATCCGTTGAGTGTGAATAGTTGGCGCGAGTCACCAGGGCGGCTGAAATCGGCGAGGCTGGAGAAAACGCCCAGAGCTCCCGGCAGCGGAAGTCCCAGTTGCTTCAGCTTTACCGTAACTTCACAAGTCAGGATCGCGCCCGCCGATGTTCCGAAGATTCCGATGCTGTTCGGTTTGTACGTTTTCAGGAGTTCTTTGTAAACCGCGACAACATCGTCGACGGCGGCAGGGAAGGGATTTTCCGGCGCCAGGCGGTAGTAGACCGAGACCACTTTCATCTTCGCGAGATTTGAGATCGGGACGCCCTCAATTAACGATCCTGAGTCCGAGTTGAAGCCTCCGCCATGCAGGTTGATCAGGACGCGAGTCTTGTTCTCGGCCGGCATAGTCATCGGCGTAATGATGTCAGTGCGAACGCCGGCCGTCGTCGCTTCTTCGACGTTGACGGGATACAGCTTCCGCGCCTCGGCGGAATCCTGGGCGCGCCATGCATCGGTCCGGGCGCGGCGCTCGGCAAGTGTCTCGGGGCCAGGCGTTGTGTGAGTCAGCGATTGCAGCCAGGCCTGAGCTTCCGGGCTAATGGTGGCAGGCATTGGGACCACGCGGGTTATGTGGGCTGTACCGTCAGCGTCAAAAGTTGCGGAATCCTGCCGCGAAGTGGGCTTCGACTGTGCATTTCCATAAGCCGCCAGCGCAATGAGTGCGAGAGTGCTGATTCCTTTTTTCATGGGAAGTTTGTATCAGAGTGTTTCGTGGCTGCCAATGGGATGAAACGAAGAACCTGTGCAGCTGGCTGGAATGCAGAGGTCCTTCGCTTCGCTCAGGATGACCAAGATGCGCCTAAGCCAGCGTGTACTTTCCGCGTTCGATCATCCTCTGTGCGATCTGCTGCCGCAGTTCGACTGTGTTGAAGGGCTCATATTTGGCGAGCCGGCGCAAAATCGCAAGCTGGGTGCGCAGCATATCGCCGTCGGCTACGGCGGCGATTACCTTGCGCGCGGCGGATTCGACTTTTTCCATGGCTTGCGACAAGTACACGCGAGTCATCGCTAACGGCAATGCTGCGCCCGACTCGCCCTTGCTCTCGACGATTTTCTGCGCGCGCAGTACGGCAGACTCCATCGCGTACGTCTCTATTGTCATGTCGGCGATCGCGCCCATGATCTCCTGCTGATCCTGGATTGCCTGCATGTATTTCTGCGTGGCCGAACCGGCCGCGAACAGACCTAGCTTCTTGGCCTGTGCGACCAGTTTCCGCTCCTCAGTCAGCGCGCCTTCGAGTTCTTCGCCCATCGATGGACCAGAAAGAACTTCATCCATCAGCTTCTTGATGGCGGGCATGAGCGGCAACTGACCGGTCATGGCGCGCTTCAGCAGGAAGCCGGTGATGATCAGCCGGTTGATTTCGTTCGTCCCTTCGAAAATGCGATTGATGCGCGCATCGCGATAAGCGCGCTCGGCGGGATACTCTTCGACAAAGCCATAGCCAGCGTAGATCTGAACTGTTTCGTCGACGACATAATCGATCATCTCCGAGCCCCAGACTTTGATGATCGAGCACTCGACCGCATATTCCTCGATGGCCTTCAGGGTCTGCTTCGCCGCGTCTGCGGCGGATTTGTCGACTTCGCTGAGAGCGGCATCCATCAGGGCGACAGTGCGATATACCAGCGACTCGCCGACGAATAGCAGTGTCGCCATGTTGGCGATCTTTTCGCGGACCAGTCCGAAATCTGAGATGACCTTATTGAATGCCTTGCGCTGCTTGGCATAACCGATTGCGTTTTCCAGCGATACGCGCCCGCCACCTACACACATCGCGCCCAGCTTAAAGCGTCCGATATTCAGGATATTGAACGCGATGAGGTGACCCTTGCCAGCTTCTCCCAGCAGATTTTCCACTGGCACTTTGCAGTCATTCAGGATGATCGGGCAGGTCGATGAGCCTCGGATGCCCATCTTGTGCTCTTCGGCGCCAACGGAGAATCCGGGAAAAGTTTTCTCGACGAGAAAAGCAGTGAATTTATCGCCATCGATCTTGGCGAAGACGGTAAAGAGATCGGCGAAACCGGCATTGGTGATCCACATCTTTTCGCCGTTCAGGATGTAATGTTTGCCACCGGGAGCGAGCGTGGCGCGAGTGCGGCAGTTCAGAGCGTCGGAGCCCGACGTCGACTCAGACAGCGCATAAGCACCGATGATTTCTCCGGCACCCAGTCGCGCCAAGTATTTTTTCTTCTGCTCTTCGGTGCCGAAATAGACGATGGGTAGAGTCCCGATGCCCGTGTGTCCGCCCCATGTCGTGGCAAATCCGGCGTACTTCGCGATGTGGTCGGCAATCACAGCCGCGGTGACCTTGTCCATCGACAGTCCGCCGTAAGATTCGGGGATCTCGACCGAACTCAGGCCCAGCTCGCCCGCCTTCCGCAGCAGGTCACGTGTGACGGAGAAATCCTTATGCTCGATCTTTTCGATATTGGGCACGATTTCGTTGACCGCGAACTCCTCCGCTGTCTGCCCGATGAGCTGATGCTGCTCGCTGAAATCCTCTGGCGTGAAAACTTCTTCCGGACGCCTGGTTTCGAGCAGGAAGCTGCCTCCCGAGATCTTGGTTTTCGGAACTGCGGTCGTCGTTGCCATCGTCTATCCCCCAAATAAAAGCGCCGGCTCTGAAAAGCTGGCGCAAAGGCTGATGCAATTCTAATGCTGCGGGCGGGGGAATGATAGTTTGGGCGGAGAACCGTCGGGCCAAGGACACTCGAACGTAACTATTACTTGTCTGCTGTATTCCTCGTGAGGCTAGAAGTCTTGGTTAAACCGCAATGAATCGAACCAAAGGTTTCCATCTGATGGCGATCGCCTGTATTGTGCCGAATACGCCGACATGGTCAGGCATTGCTGATAACGGACGAGCAGATTGCGGCGCAGGTTCTCTTCGCTCTGCCATGTACCGGTGGCTCCGGAACAATCCTGCGCGGGCCCATTAGCGCAGGCACTTCGCCGAGCCGCCTCTGCAGCCTGAACGCGCTGTGCCTGACGCTCCAGAGCCATCCGCTGCCCGATGCAGCTGTCCAGGAACCGGGTATGGTAAAGGCAGGAACCGCCATTCCAAATTTCTCCATTGGAGCATTGGTCGTGACTGCAAGCGATGCCGTTCCAAACCTGGCCTGCAATGCATACCTGCACGGCTGGAGTTGAACAAGCGCCGCCTTTGCGGACCTGCCCGACTGGACATACGGGAGCACATTTGCCATTCGGGCAGATCGGTCTTGGCAGATACGCTGGTTTGGCTTCTAGCTTCGGTTGTGGCCTTCGGAACGGATGTCGCAGGAAGGTGAAGAAGCTCCGCTTTTCTGGTGGGACCGCGCGCTGGGGGACGCCTGACTTTGGCTCATGAATGGGACGCACCTTCGATGGAGAGCTTTCCATTCCAATCCGCGAGTTTACGAGGCTGGGTCCGTGTTCATACTTTCCATGCGAACTGGATCCGCTGGAGACCGACACGCCGCCCGAGGGATGACCGGCGCTGGAGCCATGGGTATCCGTAGAGCCAGACCCGCCGCCTGCGCTGTGGCCGCCACCAGAACTGTGACTACCACCACCAGAGCTGTGACTGCTGCTGCCACCCGAATAGCTGGACCCGGCTCCGGAACTGTGGCTGCCACCGCCTGAACTGCTACCGGAATAGCCGGATCCTCCCGAAGAACTGCTGTGCGAACCGCCGCCGGAAGAACTACTGCTGGAGGAACCACTGGAACTGCTACTACTGGAGGAATGTTGCGCGAGAGTCAGCGATGAAAACAGCAAAACTGCAGTTAGAGACAGGCCGGAGAGCCGCATAAAGCACCTCCTACCAACCACGCTTTATAGACGGATGGGGATGCCGTGCGTGGTTCGTACTCTACGTCCATCGAAAGGATACTCTTCATTGTGTAAACGAGAGTAGCAATCGAGTAAAGAAGTGTTCAGACATTCCATCACCTGGCGGATGAGTCTGTTTGAATCTGCGTCTTCTTCAGGCGGTAGCGGCTAGCCGGCTGGCACGTCGAATAGCCGACGGGATGAACAGAGTCCGAATCTCTAGAGTCGCGCGCCACCACGTAGCTGCGAATCTTGTAGCAGAGGGTGTCAGCTCCCGGTCGGGCATCGGCCCGCACGGCCATAGGGTCGAGCTGCTGCCATTGTCGACTATTCCCCCTCGAGTCCGTTGGCTGGTTCAGAAGGATTCTCAACGGATCAGAGGTTGTGACCGGTTCGGATTTTTCGGTGGTTTGGGTTGGGCGAGCCGTCGAGGAGAGTTGTTCCTGAGCAAAGGCTGACGCACTGCAGATCAGAACGGCTGCCGTAAGAAGGCGGACCGAAGTCATAGGAACCTCCTTGCGCAAATTATAGCTCCGCTTTGCCTTAGGCGTTTTCGAAAATCCCTGCGGCTCCCATGCCGCCACCCACGCACATGGTCACCATGCCATAGCGGGCCTTCCGGCGCTTCATTTCACGGATTACGCTCGCCGTAAGTTTGGCGCCTGTGCATCCCAGAGGATGTCCCATCGCAATCGCCCCGCCATTCGGATTGACCTTCTCGGGATCGAGGCCGCCTTCCTTGATGACGGCCAACGATTGTGCGGCAAACGCCTCATTCAACTCGATCACACCAATGTCTGAGAGCTTGAGCCCCGCCATCTTCAAGGCTTTCGGGATTGCGAACACCGGGCCGAGTCCCATTTCCTCCGGTTTGTATCCAGCTGTGGCGAACGAAACGTATCGAGCCAGCGGCTTGATGCCCAACGCTTGCGCCCGTTCGGCCGACATCACGATCGCAGCGGCCGCGCCATCCGACATTTGTGACGAATTTCCAGCCGTCACGCTTCCTTTAACATGGAAGGCCGGCTTCAGCGCGTGCAGTGCTTCCAGTGACGTATCCGCGCGCGGGCCCTCGTCGACTCTGAAGATGATCTCCTGCCGCTTCGGTTTCGATCCGTTGGGCGTGCTGAAGCTGACTGGAACGGGTACGACTTCCTCCTCGAACTTTCCGGCCTGAATCGCTGCCAGTGCCTTCTGATGACTTCGCAGCGAGAATTCATCCGCGGTTTCGCGAGTGATCCCGAATCGCTGCGCCAGCCGCTCGGCTGTTAATCCCATCGAAAGATATGCATCAGGATAGTGATCCACCAGCCAGGGATTGGGGGAGATCTTGTGCCCGCCCATCGGGATCATCGACATCGACTCAGTTCCGCCTGCTACGATCACTTCCGCACCTCCTGACATGATTCGTTCTGCAGCGATCGCGATCGCTTGCAATCCGGAAGAGCAGAAGCGATTGATCGTCAACGCCGATACTTCGATCGGGAGGCCAGCTCGCAGCGAAGCAATGCGGGCGACGTTCATACCCTGCTCGGCCTCCGGCATGGCGCAGCCGATGATGACGTCTTCTATTTCCTTTGCGTCGAGCTGCGGAACGCGTTCGAGCGCTCCCTTAATAGCCACCGCGGCAAGTTCATCCGGACGGGTAGCGCGGAGCGTACCCTTAAAAGCGCGTCCTACGGGCGTCCGCACCGAAGATGCAATGATCACATCCCGCATAAATCCTCCTAGGTTCGACTTCTAGTAGTTTGATGTCCGAGGCTCTCGAACAGCTTCATCCCTACTTCGCCGGCGCATAGAAGTAATAGTCGGCGGTATATGCGCTCTTCGTCTCTGCGCCTTTGTGAGACTCGTCGCAAGGATCATTTCCTGGTTTGCCGCCATGGGTGTGTACGCGCTGAATCTTAGTCACTTTCGCGAGTGTGCCTTTGCCGGAGTTGTTGACGACATCGACCAGCAGCCACGGGATCGAGTCGGAGTCGAGCGAGTCAACGTGCCCAATCGCCTTTCCCGTCACTTCACTGCCGTCCTTCAACTTCCAGGTTGGTCCGGCAGAATGCTGGCCGATGACCTTGTCTTTGCGATCCTTCAGTTCGGCGTCGGGAGCCTTTAGCGTCCAACTGTACTTTCCGGAATCGTCAGCCTGACAGGTATAGATCTGCGAACCAGAAGCGTGCACGAACAGCACGGGTTGCAGCCCTGCGGGGATTGCAATCGCATCGGGCACATCCGGCGCGGACTCCTGCTGTGAGGCGTCTTTGGTTTGAGCGCCGGCGAACGGCGTCGATGAAAAGACGACTGTCAGACCGACGATCGCAATGGCAGCCAGCAGAGTTGTTCGCATGACGTGATTGTAGCGCAGACGTTTTCCCCATTCTCAGCGTGTCCGAGTATTTCGGGAGTCCCGCTTTTCGAAAAGTCAGGATAGGTTAACAGCCGCCCGAATTGACACGGCTTCAGAAGGAACTTAAAGGTGGGCCATCCGCCTGCGCGGTGAGCAAAATTGACCGATGTTTCCCCAGATCCACCTTATCCTCAATGGCGGATACGAAGGGGATGTCTGTTTGCGGATGCATCAATAACAAAATTGACGGACGCAACGGTTGTTTTCGTCGACGCGTGATACGAATTCCCCTGCCGCCACACTATTAGAGCGGGAAAGTAGATGGGGCGGACGAATTTTGCTAGACGAACTCCCTCCCCGGCAAGCACACCGTGCCAAAGCCCCGTCCCCCAGAGGAGAATCAAAGATGTCCCGTATCTCAGTACAGTTGCGGATTTTTGCGTCGATTGCCATCACCATGCTTGTCGCTGGCCTGACCGCAGCCCAAGCTCAAATGCCCGCCGGACCAAAGCGGCCAGCGGCAGTTCCAGCAGACTATCTCATCACGCCATTCGGCTACTTCCATTCCAGCTGCGTCAAGCACCTGGCCAAGGGAGACGATGTGCGGCGAGATGAAAAAGCCATCCGGCACTCGAATGGAAGCGTCGAAAACATCCAAGTGTGTGCCTTTCCACATTTCAAAGCCGACGGAGCCAAGGTAATCGGGGATGAGCGAGGAGTTAAGGATCCTTCGATTGGCCACGCCTGGGTGGAATATGGAAGCACCACCACGACTACCTCCTACGCTTATCTGTATGGGTACTGGAACGTGCCCCCAGCACCGAGCACCAACGACGGCCAGACCATATACCTGTTCCCGGGCATGGAGGACTACGCCGATGTTGTGACGATCATTCAGCCTGTCCTCGGATGGAACTCCGACTACGCTTCAGCGTGGGGCATCGCCAGTTGGAATTGCTGCGTCAGCGGTACTGTCTTTGAGGCCCCGCCAGCGCCGGTCAATTCCGGAGATGTCATCCTCGGCTATATGTTCGACACATGTGCTTCGGGAACGTTGTCCTGCTCCACCTGGGACATCGTCACCTGGGATCGGACGAACGGTAACTTCTCTGAGTTGCTCAACACCTCAAGCTTTGGCCAAACCTTCAATTGGGCCTTTGCCGGTGCGCTGGAGGTCTACAACGTTGTCCAGTGCGGTGATTACCCCACAAGTGGCTCAACCACTTTCTATGACCTGGGACTCTACAACTACAAGTGGCAGAAGATCGCCAATCCGGCGTGGACCGTCACCAATCTGTCCTCGGGATTGACTCCACAATGCGGTTACGGTGGAAAGCTGCCAAAACAACTAACTCTCACTTATTGATCGGTGTCAATGCATGTGTGGGCACCTCGGAACAGGATTCCAGGTGCCCACTTTTCACGCAG
>DATEHP010000259.1:0-2841 GCA_035279505.1 Candidatus Sulfotelmatobacter sp.
CCCCAACCTGCTCATTTTTCAAAAGAGAAAGAATGAAAACTGCGAGACCCTGCGAAGTGACAAACCTCGGCCCTTGGCATACGACCTTGTCAGAAAAGCGGACAAACAATACTCCACAACCACAACGCAATGCAACTCTCAATCCAAACAATTTTCTTCACAAACAGTTTGTTATCAATGTCTAAGGGCTGAGCTTGGCTTGACCGGGTTACTGAATTCTATAGAATTGCAAGCGCCCCTATGACATTCGGTAGGCAAACGCAGGTTTAGCGGCGCTTCCTGCTCGGGTGTGCCGCCACTTCCCCCGGTGCCAAAACCCGACGCACGATCGGCGTATTCAGCTTGTACTTGCGCTCGCTGACGTTGCCACTGTCGTCTTGCACTCGGAGGATGAAGACGGGCAGGGTTCCTTCCTTGTCGAAGGTCTCTTGGGTGACGGTTACAGGCAGGACTCCGTCCAACCCGTGCTCGCGGTACGCTGTTTCGTAGCGGTGTTTGCGGACATTCCAGGTGAAGACTCGGATCTGGTCGTAGTCGTAAGGCGAACCGTCGTGCGGCTCGGTGAGCACACAGAGGTACTGCTGGACTTTCTTGTCTCCGTCCTGAACTTGATTTAAGGCAAAGAAAGCCACAAAGCGTTGGCCCTCCGCGTACTGTGCAATCTCAAGGGGGACATCGACGTCGACCATGCGCGATAGCACCCATCCCACGCGGCCTTGATCGTCACGCACTAGCCACCAGTCCTCCAGCACCGGTCCGGCGGGAGCTTTGGCACCCGGTTTGGTGGCAACCGGCCTGGCGGCTGGTAGAGCACCCGTTTGCTTTTCGGCGACGGCCCGCTTCAGAATGCCCACTTTCGCGCCGGAGACAAGCTGGTACAAATGTTCCGTCTCGCGTCCCGGAGTGATGTGAAGATTGGTCTCGTTGCGCAAAATACCCGGAGCCTGCACCGGAGCGTTCAGGTTTTCCTGTGTCAGTTTCTGCAGGCCGTCGAAGGTCTTCTGATCCACCAGATACCGCTGCTCGACCCAGCCTTCAATCCCGCTGGAGGTGCGCACGCGGGCGAATCGCTTCTCGCGGTCGACGATCTCGACACGCTCTCCATTTTTCACGGTGCCGACGCGGTTGTAGATCGCGGCCACCTGATCTCGCAGTGTCGCCTGTGGGGCGGAAACATAGGCAACTTCGAGGACGCGGTGACGGTTTCGACAAGCCGCCAGCGCCACAATGGCCAAGGCAAGAACACCAACCAGCCATTTCGTCCGCGATGGACCCGGTTTCATAAGAGAAGGCAGGCGAACTTCTCACTATAACGCGTTGCAGCCACCTTCAGCGGCACGAAGGTTTACGCCTGGTGCACCCCGAGCCCTTGTCCTGTAGATGGGAGACAACGGCACTCCCGCTCGGTTACCATAGATTTGCAGTCTGGCTGGCAACTTCAGGTTGCCGCAAGCTCGCTTTCGGCGTCTAAGGGAATGGGGGGTACGCCGTCGAATCCGCAGCCTTGAAATAAAGAAAACTATCTTATGAGCAAAAGCTGGAGTCGTTTCGCGTTCTTAACATTCATGTCGATCTTTCTCGCGATCGCGAGCCTGTGTAGCACGGCACAGGACACCGTGGACACCGTTCTGCGTCCGCCCAAGGGAGCGCAACTCGCGATCGTTATCTTTGAAGATCTGGAATGCCCCATGTGCCGGCGGACTGCTCCGCTCGTGGAGCAGGCTTCGAAGACCTACAAGATTCCAGTCGTGCGTCACGATTTTCCTCTGCCCATGCATCCGTGGTCGTACCAGGCGGCGGTGATCGCGCGCTATTTCGACACGCATTCCAAGGCGCTGGGCAACGAGTTCCGCGACTACATTTTCGAGAATCAGCTCGAAGTCAACCTGCAGAACCTGCGTTCTTACGCAGAAAAATTTGCCGCAGCCCGCAAAGTCGATCTGCCCTTTGTCATTGACCCCAGCGGCAAGCTGGCCGCGCAGGTGAACGCCGACCGTGACCTGGGCAAGGCGATCAAGCTCGACCACACCCCGACGGTGTACATCGTCAGCAGCCGCAATCCGAACAAGCCGTATGTCGAAGTGAAGGACAACAACCAGCTCTACTCGACAATCGACGCGATGATGAAGGAGTAGGAGCGGCGGTGATTGTATAGGGACGGGCGGCTCGGCCGTCCAGCCGAGCACAGCGAGGCGCAAGCAAGCCACGGCTACTCCCGAAAAACTTCCTTGCCACGGATTAACGCAGATTCACACGGATAAATCAAAAGATCCTAACGCCTGCAAACCGAGAACTTGGCGGTAGGCGAAGTTGCGAGACCATGCGCGGGGAAGTATCATCGGCTGCCGTTCCGATTTTCGAGGCCAACCCCATGCATCTGAGTCTTTTCAGAAGCGCACTAACCGCGTTCATTGTTGTTGCCACTCTTTCAGCCTTCGCGCAGCAATCTTCTCAAACCCCTTCCATTCCGACCACTGGCTTCGCCGGTCTCGACCAATATCGCGCGTCGCGCATTGCTGTATTCACCGACGACTACGGGCAACTGGCACGCTATCGTGAGGCCAACGCAAAGCTCGGCCCTCCGGGCGCGGGCGAGAATCGTGTCGTGTTCTTCGGCGATTCGATCACTGACATCTGGAAGCTGGAGAATTACTTCCCCGGCAAGCCCTACGTCAACCGCGGCATCGGCGGGCAGACCACGCCACAGATGCTGGTGCGGTTCCGACAGGACGTGATCGATCTTCATCCCAGAGTGGTTGTGATTCTGGCCGGAACCAACGACATTGCAGGAAATACCGGTTCAATGCGCAGTGAGGATATCGAGGCCAACTACGTGTCGTT
>DATEHP010000260.1:0-5970 GCA_035279505.1 Candidatus Sulfotelmatobacter sp.
GCGCCCTTGGTCCAGGAAATGTCATCGCGGATCTGATAGTCATCCGCTTTGTTGTTCCATGGCCAACTCGCGTTCGTATAGTCCGTGTTCGTGTTTCCGGCAAGATGAATTTCCGGGATGCGGTCGAGGTTGTTCGGCCCGCTGAAGATGCGGTTCGAGGTGAAGTTGCTCGGACGGGCGATCAGTTTGCTTGGCAGGATGTGAATCTGGTTGCCGTTGGCATTGAACGCGACCTCGTTCAACAACGTCGGGCTAATGACGTAGGTCGTGTGAATCACATAACTGTAGGATGGGTTGCCGAAGGTGTTGCTCGCCGTCGGAACGTTATCCCCGCTCCACATCGACGTACCGAAGTTCTGTGCGATCTGCTCTCTGAGGTAGTGACCGAAGACGGAGAACTTGCTGCTGAACTGATGGTCGATTCGGACAATTTCTTCCTTCACACTGGTGGGGACATTGTTCCCGCCCAGGAAGGCTGGCTTGCCGCCACTCAGGCCGTTGTTTGCTGGGAAAATGCCCGCCTGCAGTAGCGCCGTCGAATTCGTATCGATCATGCAAGAAGGGATTACAAAATTTCCTTGCGCATCGGTCGGGAAGGGATTCCCTTGCGTAATGTCGGACGGAGCTGCGGCTCCAGGACAGTTCCGGAACAGGAAAGACCCAGCTACATTGGCGGCGCTAGGAACGCTAATCGGGATGCTTGCCGGCAAAGTGCCACCATACCACGCAGTGTCTGGTACTGTCTGGGTTAACGTCTGTCCTTGAATCAGGCGACGCCATTCCATGTTGTAGAAGAAGAACGTCTTGTGCTCTTTCGCCTTAAAGTCTACGGGGCCGCCTACGTTGAAACCAAAGGTGTGGAATCGCAGTTCCGCGACTGGATTCGGAGGGCGGTTGAAGTAGTTGCGCGCATCGAGGGCGTCGTTGCGCAGGAACTCCCAGGCGCTGGCGTGATACTGCTTGGTGCCGGACTTGATGACGGCCGTCATGGTCGCTGAGGACGACAGTCCGTACTCCGCGCTGTAGTTGGAGGTCATCTGACGGAATTCCGCGATGGCGTCGAGCGAGGGCATGACATCGGAACCACCTGCACCGCCCCGATCGCTGCTCTCACTGCCATCCAAGAGGTAGAGGTTATGACTCTCGCGCATGCCGTTGAAACTTACGTTGGCATCGCCACCTACTGGGGTCGGAATCTGGAAGTCTCCCTGGCCGCTGGAAGCGCCGGGGGTTAGAGAAATTAAGGAATACATGCTGCGGCCGTTGGTGGCGAGTTGGCTGAGCTGCTGCCCAGTGATAACGTCGCTGACTTCGCCAGTGTCGGCCTGCACCGCGATCGCGGCGGCCTCAACCGTCACTTGCTCTTGCGCGCTGCCAACCTGAAGCTTGAAATCGGCGCGGGTACGGTCGTTAACGTTCAGCGTGATTCCGCTCTGCTCACCGGCCTTGAAGCCAGACGCTGTCGCTTTGACCGTATAGTGCCCAATCTTAAGAGACGGGGCTACGTACTGGCCATCGCTGCCGGTATTAAGAGTGCGCGCGAGGCCAGTATCGATATTTGTAACTGTGATCGATGCATTCGGAACTGCCGCGCCGCTTGGATCGGTCACGGTTCCGACAATGGTTGCTTCTTGTGCCAGGCCTTGTACCGCAAAGAGCACGACTAACGCTCCCAGCAGTAGAACCAGGCGTAGATCAAATCGCTTCAGGGATAGGCCGAAACTCCCGGCATGCGTGGGCGAGAGGGATTTCATTTTGCCAGCCTCCAAAATTGCGTTCGGTTGGGACAGTCCTCTGGGACAGAACGAACCCTTGTTACGTGAACGTTCACGGTGTACTTTGTTATGTAAACCGTTGTCAAGAAGAAAATCGATATCGTAGAGGCATTTTTAAGGCTCAGGTCGAAACCGAGCCTTGAGCATGCTTCATTTGCTTCCTTGACCCTGGGATGTCTCTGTGCTACAAGCGACCGTCACCGTAATCGTTAACGAAAGTCTTTTTAACTCAATCAGGTGCGCACCCGCATGCCCAGGCTAGGCCTCGGGTACGCCGGAGGATCATCTATGGAAAGTCGTTTTCGGACCATGGTTTTGGCCTTTTTCGCCCTTCTTATCGTCATTCCTTGCGCTGCTCAGAACAACGCTAAACCCCTTTATTTGGACCCATCCCAACCCATTGATGCCCGGGTCGACGACCTCATCAAACGTATGACTTTGGAGCAGAAAGCCCAACAATTGGTGAACCAGGCACGGGCCATTCCCGACCTGCAGGTACCCGCCTACGACTGGTGGAGTGAGGCCCTCCACGGTGTTGCCAATGCTGGTACGGCCACCGTTTTCCCCGAGCCTGTTGGGCTGGCTGCCACCTTTGACGATTCCCTTATCCACGAGATGGCAATCGTCATCGGCACCGAAGCCCGGGCCAAACATAACCAAGCGATACGCGCCGGACGCCGCGACATCATGGAAGGCCTCGACTTCTGGTCTCCTAACATCAACATCTTCCGCGATCCTCGCTGGGGACGCGGCCAGGAAACTTATGGCGAGGATCCCTTCTTAACAGGAAAGATGGGCGTGGCGTTTGTGACGGGACTGCAGGGTGATGATCCTAAATACTTCCGTGTGATCTCTACGCCGAAACACTACGCGGTACACAGCGGTCCAGAACCCACGCGGCACACCATCGACATCCAGGTCTCGAAACACGACATGGAAGACACGTATCTGCCTGCCTTCCGGGCAACCGTGACTGAGGCCAAAGCCGAGTCCGTGATGTGCGCCTATAACCGCGTCAACGGCCAGCCGGCGTGCGCCAACACGTTTCTGTTGAAAGACACGCTCCGCGGCGCTTGGAAGTTTAACGGCTATGTGGTTTCCGATTGCGATGCCATTGTCGACATCTTCGAAGGCCACCATTTTGTGAAGAGCCAGGCGGAAGCAGCGGCGGCGGCAATCAAGACCGGCATGGACAACGAATGCGCTGACTTCTTCACGATTACCAAAGACGATCACGATTACAAACCCTTCGTCGATGCCGTGAAGCAGGGCTTGCTTACCGAAGCCGATCTCGACACTTCCTTGCGCCGTCTGTTTACCGCCCGCATGCGGCTGGGAATGTTCGATCCTCCGGATATGGTTCCTTATGCCAACACTCCAGACTCGGAAATCGATAGTGCGCCGCATCGCCAGTTAGCCCTGAAGATTGCACGCGAGTCGATGACGCTGCTGAAAAACGATGGCACACTTCCGCTCGGGTCCAACACTAAGAAAGTCCTTGTGGTCGGGCCACTCGCGGAATCCGTTCAGGTGCTTCATGGCAATTACAGCGGTACAGCCTCGCACGCGGTGACTGCTTTGGAAGGCATACGCAAGCAGTTCAGCGGAGCTCAAGTGACATATGAACCGGGAACGAATTTTCTGCGCGAACTGCCGCCGGTTCCGACTTCAGCCCTCACGACTGACGACGGGAAGCCCGGACTGAAGGCAGAATATTTCGCCGGCGATCTGACGGGAGCTCCGCAGGTCACGCGTATTGATCCGATCGTCGATCTGCAAAGGTTCGCTTTCATCCCCGACCAGCAAGCAGTCCATGCTCCTGAAGGGATGAAAGAGTATTCAGTGCGTTGGACAGGATTCCTCACTCCGACCGAGTCCGGCACGTATCAGATCGGTCTGTCAGGCTCGAACGAGCGCATGTGGCTCGATGGCAAGCCAATCGTCGATGATCCCGTCTTGCACGATCCCAACGTGCAGACCGCCAGCGTTACCCTGACGAAGGGTCATCGCTACGCGGTGAAGGTTGAATTTCTCAAGGGCGCCTTCAGTATCAAGATGGTCTGGCAGCCTGTCGGGAAGGATCCTCTCATCGAAGCCACCTCAGCCGCGCAAAAGGCCGACGTGGTCGTGGCTGTGGTCGGTATCACCTCGAAGCTCGAAGGTGAAGAGATGAAGGTCCAAGTCCCCGGATTCCGTGGCGGCGACCGCACCAGCCTCAATCTTCCCTCGGAAGAAGAAGCTCTGCTCGGAGCCCTGAAAGGAACCGGCAAGCCTCTCGTCGTCGTCCTGATGAACGGCAGCGCACTTGCCGTGAACTGGGCCAACGATCACGCCAATGCCGTTCTCGATGCCTGGTATTCGGGTGAAGAAGGCGGGACTGCGATCGCGGAAACGCTCGCCGGAGTCAACAATCCGGCCGGACGTCTGCCCGTGACGTTCTACAAAGGCACCGAACAACTGCCCGACTTCGAAGACTACAACATGAAGAACCGCACCTATCGGTACTTCACCGGCGAGCCGCTGTATGGCTTCGGCCACGGCCTGAGTTACACCACCTTCGAATATAGCGGCCTGAAGCTGTCGAACCCGCAGTTGCAGGCGGGTAACTCGCTGGACGTCGAGGTGGACATCAAGAACACGGGCAAGCGCGATGGCGACGAGGTGGCTGAGCTCTACATCAGCTTCCCAAAGCTGGCCGGCGCGCCGATGAAGGCCCTCCGCGGATTCAAGCGCGTCCACGTGAAAGCCGGCGAGCAACAACATGTAAAGTTGACGCTCGGACCGCGCGATCTCAGCTACGTGAATGAGGCTGGAGACCGGCTCGTGGGTGCCGGAGACTATCTCATCACCGTGGGCGGTGGACAACCGGGAACCGCCGCACCCCACGCGGATTCTCACTTGGCGATTCAAGGAGAACAGAAACTGCCGGAATAGCAAGCACGTACTGAAATGGAGGCCCCACTTCCCGCTGCATTTGCGAGAAGTGGGGTCCGTCAAAGCAAGGTGGAACACTGCCCTTTGTGATTGAATGAATATGTCGGCCCCATATGATCATTCGCAGGCTTCTTGCTGGATTTCTCCTGCCGCTCGCGGCTGTTCTCCCAATCGGGCAACCAGCGCCGCAAACGTCTGAAGCTGCCAAACCCTCCAGCGAAAGTCCGATCCATTTTGTCTTTCAGCCGATCGATTTCAAACTCGACAGCAACGAAAGCCCCGAGCACCACGCTCCTGAAACGATGGCGGGCGGTGTCGCTGTCTTCGACTACAACAACGACGGCAAGCTCGATATCTTTTTCACCAACGGCGCCGATCTCAAGACGCTGAAGAAAGATTCTCCCAAGTACTACAACCACCTCTTCGAAAACGACGGCAAAGGACACTTCACCGACGTCACTGAAAAAGCCGGGCTCAAAGGGACAGGTTATGACACGGGCGTCGCCATCGCCGATTACGACAACGACGGCTACGACGACATCTTCGTAGCAGGCGTCTACCGCAACACGCTCTATCACAACAATGGAGACGGAACATTTACCGATGTCACCGCCAAGGCCGGTCTCAACAAGCCCGACCCCGAGTATGGCCCCCTGTGGTCCGTCGCCGCGGCCTGGATCGACGTCAACAACGACGGCCTGCTCGACCTCGTCGTCATCAACTACCTGAAATGGGACTTCAGTCTCGAACCTGTCTGTGCCGGATTCGGTCACAACGACTACTGCCATCCCAAGATGTACAAACCGACACCCAACCAATTGTTCATCAACAAAGGCGACGGGACTTTTCGCGATGCCTCGGTAGAAGCGGGTTTCCGCAAGCATCCCGGCAAAGGCATGGGCATAGCTGCGGCCGACTCAGAGCTCACCGGCCACATGGACCTGATCATCCCTAACGACAAGCTGATGAACTCCTTCTATCGCAGCCAAGGCGGCGGCAAGTTCGAAGAAGTCGGCTTCGAAGAAAATGTCGCCCTCCGCGAAGATGGCGTTTACATCTCGGGTATGGGCGTCGATTTCCGCGATCTCGACAACGACGGCTATCCCGATATCGTCATCGTCGCGCTCGACGGCGAGACCTTCCCCGTTTACAAGAACACGGGCAAAGGAAGTTTCACCGAAGTCACACGCGAGAGTGGCATGACCAAGCTAAGCCTTCCCATGGCAGGATATTCACCGACCATCGCCGACTTCGACAACGA
>DATEHP010000261.1:0-32484 GCA_035279505.1 Candidatus Sulfotelmatobacter sp.
ACAGGAACAGCGCATCTTGCGCCTCTTCTCCGAAGGCAAGAACTCGGCGGAGATCGCAAGAAAACTCGGGATTACCCTGCAGACACTCCGCAATCACCTGCACCATGCCAATGAGAAACTGGGCACACGCAACCGGCTGGAGGTTGTCACCCACGCGATGCACCGGAATTTGATCTGAGAAGGTCCGCAAAACGAGCAGTAAAGGGGCCGAGATATTATCCAAGTGGTTCGAGGTCAGGGAGAAGATAGGTGACAGACCGAATCCAATTTCGCGCGCAACCGATGTTGGTGACGCTGGTCCTTCACCCTCAGCGGCCTGACCACTGACATAAAAGCGTCAGCAAAATCCGCCACCAGATCCTCTCGTGGGGCGCTCGAAGAGGTTGGAGTTTCTGCCGTAAGCCTGACGGCTCGTTCAGCGATCTCCTCTCCGTTGCTACCTCCCTTTCGTACTCATGGCAGAAACAAGCATCATGTTGGGGGATACGACTGGTTCAGCAGGATCACAACGCCGTATAGATGGCCAAGTCAGACTCGAGCACTTAAGCATGGAAAATCATGCGCATGCAGACCAAAGTTTCCAATAACGCCGGCTGCTCGCGCGTGGCCAAAGTCATCATTCCTGCCCGGGCGGGGGCATTGGCAGAGGGAAAGCCACATGAACAGAAACCCGAGTCAGTTACTGAAGCGGTGCCTATCGCCCTATACAGACGGTGAATGCTCTTTCATGACATCGATGGCGAGCGCGGAGTGCGCAATGGCGGCCCCGGCTCTCATCTCAGCAGCTACCCAAATAGCTTCCATGATCTCCTTTTCGCTTGCGCCCTTTTGACGGGCGCTTCTGGTGTGTGCGCGAATGCAATACGGGCATTGCGTCACATGAGCAACCGCGATCGCGATAAGATCCTTTGTTATCGCAGGCAACGCCCCGTCGGTAAACACCTGCCGGCTGAAGGCACGCCAGGTATGCAGCGTTTCCGGGGTGAGCTGTTCGCGCTTTCTTCCGATTTCAGGTGTTGCATCGGGATAAAGTGAGTTCTCCATAGTGCAGCCTCCTCGCATAAAAAAGATGTTGCCAATCGCAGATGGAATCGTCCGGATGAGCGGTGACCTCCGGCCGGCATCCATGAATCCTGCCTCCGCGTGGCAAAGGGTCCTCCAGTTCGCGGTTATCCTCGAACCGCTGTTTGCGTTGCCCCAGAACTGTTTGGAGAATCTGAGACGCTTCCCCCGTCTCACCTCCAGCCATCGCAGGGACGATCGGTGCTACGGGGCAAACTCTTCAAGAGTTGGTCCCCGATTCACCATCAGTGCCCGACGTGCCTTTCTGCCACGCCACCGTGAGAAGGAATGCGCTTTCTTCCACGGCTTCGACATCGTGATGTATCCCACAGTCCAGTGTCATCAACTGCCCAGCCGCAAGCTCAACGGATTCCAGGTCAGGCACGTGAAGCAGTATCTTCCCGAGTAGGGTCTGAATTGAGATCCTGGCGTCGGCTTTGTGATCGTTCATATGGCTTCCGGCCTTCATCGAAACCAGCACAATTCGGAAATCGGGGTACTTTGCCAGCGTCTTTGAACTCCGCCCGGTCTCGCGTTCCCAGGAATCTTCCCGGCGAAGTAGATCGAGTTCACGGTTCAGATCGAACTGCAATAGCGGTTCGGCCAGATAGGGCAATCGGTTCAGTTTCTTTCTGCCGCTCCCCGGTTTAGAGGTACTCGCAGTCATTTTGAAGACCTCCAAGTCTTCAAGCTCGCGCTTGAGCTCTTCTGAGCACGTTTCCTTGAGAAAGTGTCCACCCATCCATTTTTTATGCCGGCTTAGAGTTCGGTGAAATGGTTCATTTGTCCTGAGTGATGAAACGAGAATACTGTCGTGACGAGTTCCAGCAAGGACTCCTTTCCCGCGTGCGGCCGTTCCGAGGCTCGGCCAACTCTGTGCGCATTCAGGATCGGATCATCGTCAACACCATCTTGAAGCATGTGATCGCTTTCACAGCGTGTGGCTTATCGGCGGCTAGTAGAACGACATCACCGGCTTTCAATAGTATGGGTTGGCCAGAAACGGTAATCTCTGCTTCGCCTTCAACCGCCTCGAGGAGGGCATCGAATGAGGAAGTGTGTTCGCTTAGTCCTTGCCCCTGGTCAAACGCGAAGATGGTCACATTTCCCTTTTCGCGCTTCAGGACGACCCGGCTCACCACCGCGTCGTCCTGATAGTTCACCAAACCTGACAGTGAGAAAGCTTCCGCTCCGGCGATTTCTGAACGTGCAACTGTGGTCGAACTCATTGTGTTTCCTTCCTTTCCGATTCTCAAATGTGATCAGCGGACTCCGAGGACCAATGGCCGGTTTCCGAGCTACCGCTCTGCCGCCAATACCGGTGACGGCCTGACGATGACTGTTCCCTTCATGCCGGATCCCTCGTGTAAGGTGCAGACGTAGCGATAGATACCCGGCTCGTTGAACACGCGGGAGAACGATTGTCCCGGCTGCATCAAACCCGAGTCGAATGGACTAGCTCCCGCAGGCAGTTTTACATCGACCACGCTCAAGGCTTTACTGGCGTCGTCCACCACGTTGTGGATCACCCCGGAGGAGTTCTTCCAGACCACCCTGGTCCCGGCATTCACCGTTATCGCCGGCGGTACGAATCCCATGTCGGTCATGCCTACCGTTCCCTGCGCGACGGGTGCGGTACGCTTGGCCAGTATCTTGCGGATGGCCGCCGCAGAAAGTTTGACCGAACAGTTCGGCGCGAGTGGCTCCAGAGTGTCCACCACGAAACTGGGAATGCTCGGATCCTCGACTTCGACGACGCTGCCGAAATGCCCGGTCACATGGACGAGACGGTTGGCGTTCTGAGAGAACGACATGGGCTGTGCCTCCATGCGATAGACCTTCGAAGAATGGAGTAATCGCAACATCGACCTGCCGTCATTCAACGAGTTAAGGCATCCGTCCAGTTTCTTCGGGGCGGGTGCCAGCGCATGCATATGGCTTGCGTTCAGTGATTTTTCGGACCTGGTCCCATGCACCATCGGAGTGTCCATGTCCATGCCCGCAGCTCGCTCACCCGTAGTTGCCGGGCTGCGATCGGCGGCCCCCGAATTAGTCTGAAAATCCAACAGACCTGCCGCCGTATCCGCTTCGGTCACGCCGGAGAGGCGAGATGAACCGGAGGCAGACAAGTCCGCTGCAGGCCCCCTTTGCATCAGGTCTGCATTCTCGGCGCCCGTAATCTCAAAGGTTGCCATCAGCCCTTTTGCCATGCGCGCCATGGCGTGGTCCATCATGGCGAACTGCCCCGGAACACTGGCCTTGAATTCGAGTATGGCCGCTGCGCCGGGGGGCACACTGGCAGTTTGGACACTGGTCAACGGAGGAGATGTCAGCGATCCCAACAAATAATCACGAGTAAAGATCTCGCCAACGATATGCAACGAGGAGGTATCATTCGGGCCGGCATCGCCAAAAAAGACGCGGACGGTCTCTCCGACCTTCGCCTGCATGGGGTGGGCTTTCGTCAGAGCGTCCACTGCTCCGTTGAACACGAAGTATTCGGGGTTTTCTTCCATCAGCTTCAGATCGCTGAATTGCTGCATGCCTGCCTTGCCCTTGGAGGCGGTGGTGTAGATCTCTCCCTGCACCACGTAGTACTCGTGATCCACCGTCGCAAGTTCACCTTCGGGTTCGACCAGGATCAACCCGTACATACCATTGGCGATGTGCTCGGCAATCATGGGCGTCCCACAGTGGTAGACAAACAGGCCAGGCGTGGTTGCCTGAAAGGTGAACGTCTTCGCTTGTCCGGGCATCGCTTGCGAGAATGCTGCACCACCACCGGGTCCGAGCGCAGCATGGAAATCCACGGAATGCACCATGCGACTCTGGGCCTCGTTGCGGAGGGTGACTTCGACCATGTCTCCTTGCCGCACGCGGATCATGGGCCCGGGCACCTTGCCGTTAAAGGTCCAGTAACGATAGGTGGTGCCGCTGGCGGGGTCGAGCCGACCTACAACCTCCTCCGTGGTGAGCACAACATGCACCGTCGTTGACCCCCGCTTCCCAACGGGTGCTGGAACATCCGACGGATCGCGAACGATGTCCACAGGAGCCGGATTTTTCGCGCTGGAGATAGTTGCCTGTGCCCACAGCGCCGAACTGCCTATAGTTACGAACGCGAATAGCAAACTGCAAACCAACGAAGTAATGCCTGGTATTAACGAAGTAATGCCTGGTATTAAGGAATGAATTCTTCGAACCATATCGCATCTCTTCCCGCCGGCGCATGCGCCCACTCGGTCGCCTCTGTGCCGGCTGACTTATACTTAAGTCGGAAGGCGATACGTCTCAATGGAGCATTCGTACTACGCGCCTAGGCGCTTGTCCCAAAGGTGGGAAGATGCTAGAGAGTGAGCTATTTGTACTGCTGGAAGGCACCACCGACGCAGCTTTCACGGTGACCGAAGAAGGCGAAATCCTCTCCTGGAACCAGGGGGCCGAGAAGCTGTTCGGCTACGCACGTGCCACCGCCGTTCACAAAACGTGTTATGAGATCCTCGAAGGCATGGGCCCATTAGGCACGCGGGTGTGCCACGAGCACTGCAGTGTGGTCGAGTGTGCCGGTGTCAACAACGACATTCCCAACTTTGACATGAGCGTGAGAACGCGTTCCGGAAAACGCGTGTGGATCAACATGTCGACGATTGTTTTCCATAACCAGCGGACCGGACGGCAGCTTCTGATTCACCTTGCCCACGACATTACCGAGCAAAAGAAGGGTGAAACGCTGACACACAAAATGCTGGAACTGTCGAAACAGCTCACCTCGCTGGGCGATGGTTCGGTCCACCCGGAACCCGTTCCCGCATTGTCGGAACAGGAGACAAACATCTTGCGGATGTTTGCTGAGGGCAAAGAAAGCGACGAGGTCACTCACACTCTCGCCATCAGTCCTCAGACCCTTCGGAATCATCTTCATCATATCAATCAGAAGCTGCGCACCCACAACCGCCTCGAAGCTGTCATGAATGCGATTCAGCGGAAGCTGATCTGAAAGCGTTGCACGCTCTTCGGCACGGTTGCAGTCAAAACCCCCTTTCGGTATCGCATCCGCAGGCTTGATCGCAGTTTGCCGTGAATCAGCCCTATCGCTTATGCGGGCAGTACATTTGTCCCATTGCCGGGACTCCATCGAGGAGAGCAAATTGGACTTGTACGGCTTCTCCGTTTTAGAGGAGCAGTAGTTATGATTTCCCACTGTGCCAACCCGGAATGCAGGCTGCCGTTTCATTACCTGAGGGGTGGACGCTTGTACCGGTTCGACGTGAGGCGGCCAGTCGAACCGTGCAAAGACGTGCCCAACGCCATCTGTGAAACCAAACCATCTCAAGCCAGTATTTATTTCTGGCTGTGTGATGACTGTTCGCTCGAGTACACGCTTCAGTTTTCAACGCACCATGGAATCTCCATATTGCCTTTGCAACAGCCGAGACGCAGCGCTGTCGTGGCGCGTGTCGCCGAAGCCGAGTGAGTGTTTCGACCGGCAACGAACTCGGAATGGCTGAACCTTGACCCAAGCCGCGGGAAAGTTCGATTGCGATTACTACCGTAATTTCTTCCCACGAGCCAACATCAAAACCAAGGTGGTAAGCATTGTCGCATTGGTACGAAGTCAACGAAGGTGAACACTACCGGCACGTATTGACGCACACCGCTGGTCCGTGTGACCAGGGTCAGGTGGCATGATGGCTTTACGGGGCTGGTTTGCTGGGAATCGCTTGGCAGCGCAAAAATGGAGGGCATAGCGTCTGGAACCCAGGAATGGCGCACCATTTTCTGGAGGACTTCTACCTTGTTCACGTCAGTCCTTCCGTCGTCGCCTGAATTGGCTGACAGATGGCGGTAAGACATATTCCTTGCAGAGTTCATTGCACGGTTGTGAATCAGGCTCGCACTTCGTGTACCAACGGCTCGACAACGTCGTGGGCAATGGCGGTCACGCGCCCGACGATCGTAGCCTCGGCCGGATAGCGCACATGCTGCGTCCTCAGCTTTGACTGCTGGCTGGGAACAAGAATAAGCCGGCCATCCAGCACCTCGCACCAAGTGCAAACGTAATGCTCGCGGAGTTCCACAAAAAAGACGGGGCGATCATAATCGCCGTGCCAACCGGCGGAGGGAACTTTCTTTTGGCGGGGGTCGATGCGCACGAACGCGCCAGGACGGACAAAAGGGTACAACGTGTAGTCATCCATTCCAACATACCCGTACAACGCATCGGGCACAGCCATCAACTGAAGCGAAAGCGGAACTTCGTCCCAAGTTTCAATCATCTTCGGCACCAGATTCGTCCGTTCCGCTCGCAGTTTCTCTCGCAGTTTCGCCGCAGCCTGCATGGTTGACTTGTAGACCTCGGGGGCTCCCCCAATCAAATAGGTGTGAGGCAAAGCGAGAGTTCTGTGCTCGGTCAGAGCGTCGCTGACGGGCACACCGCACAGAATTGCCATGCGATCGTAGTCGCGTCCGTAGATGACGCTCAGGGTGTAAAGCCGGTGAAGACTAGAGGCACACTTTCCGTTTTCAATGTCAGCGAGGGAAGTTCGGGCGATCTTGTAATCGGAACTCTGCCGCCGGTCGGCAATGCTCTCGCTCAAGGTTTCGACATCGCGCAGCGATAAACCTCGGCGTTCGCGCTCAGCTCTGAGCCGCTTGCCCCACTCCGGGTTCCACGACGAGGCCCACATCTGACGGCCCATCCCGAAGGAATTGTTCGATGGTAACCCAAACACGCCTTCTTTCAACAAGTTTCTCGATGGTTTCCGGAAAACCGGACAAAACGAATCATTCTCCGGTCGTCCCTCCGGCCACCAACGCTTCACGTTTTTCTCGCCGCTGGTCCTTTATGTAGTTGTTTTACTTAGAAGAATCCGGGCATCTGGCCGAAGGCTGGGACGGAGCGAAGATAGTTGTGGCGATTTCGGCCCGTGGCTCCTTATACGAGTAGAGTCTGCGAGCATTCATTCTTGAGCGCATCCGAAAGAGGGGGACGCCAGGCGCGATCTACCAGGACCTAAGCACGCCTGTCGAATCATCGGCGCGGGCCAGAAGTTCTCGCAGGAACGACCCGAGCGAGAGACTGTGCCGACGCCTGCCCGAGAGGATTCGCCAACAAGCGCCGCGCTTGCCGAGAAAGTCCAAGCTATTCTCGACAGCAAAGGGCTCACTCTTTACCGCGTGTCACAAAAATCAGCAGATCTGTATGGACGCTCTTCCGCATTCTTCCTTCCGCACAATCTCTACTACGATCTCCGCACACGAACCTTCCGGCCCAGCATTCATCAGGTCGTGGCATTGAGTCGTATTTCCGGCTATCGGGTGTCCGACTGGCTCCGCGTGTTTGGTTACAACCTGGAAGACATTCCACGGCTGCAGGTCCTGCTTCCTCGAAAACGTACGATCATCCTCGATACTTCTCTCACCGACCCCAACGAATGGATCCCCTGGTTCGAGAACCGGCCCGATGGAGCTTCGATACCACCGATCGCACCACTTGCGAAACTATTGAAAGCGATCTCTGCGCGCCGCATCGGTTCTCTCGAAAGGCCTGGCGCCCGGCGTTTTCTCTACGTGAAGGTCGGCCGGGAGGATGCGCTTGCTTTCCCGGAGTTGGTTCCGGGAAGCATTGTGCGCGTGAATCCAGACATCGCGAATAGCGTTCCCAATGGCAACTCAATTTCTGATCGTATTTTTCTCGTTGAGCACTCAAAAGGCTTTTGTTGTTGTCGCATACGAAGGCTCGCGAATGGCGCCATCGTGCCCTTCGACAACGGCTTCCGTCATGCACAGGTTGAGTTGCATTGCCCCCAGGAAGCAAAGCTCTGGGGAGCAGTCGATTTCGAGTTCCGCCCAATGTTACGGGCGGAGGAGCCGGAAGTACCAAAGGAGTTGGCGCGACGCTGGAAACCTCAGCCTCTTCCTGTAGACGAAGGCTTCGGGCAACTACTGAAACGAACACGAAAACGAAGAAAGCTTTCCGTTCGTGAAGCTGCCCAGATCAGCCGCACGGTTGCCGAAACCCTCCAGGACGAGCGCTACATCACTTCGCCAAGCTCGCTCAGCGAGTACGAACTGCACGAGAGAGCGCCGCGGGACTTCCATAAGATCATTACCGTGTGTTCGGTCTACGGCCTCGAGTTTGAATCCGTAATGAGACGAATCGGAGTTGACACCGCGGAGGCTGGCACAGAATCGATGCCGGACCGCTACCCGTTCCGGACCGGCTCGGCTGCGGCACTCAAGGACAAAGACGCAGGTGACATCCCCACCGGATTCCTTGAGAAACTGATGGGCGAGCGTCAGGACATTCCTTTCTTCTTGCGTCATTCCCTCGAATATTTTTGTGGTTCCGCACACGTCTTCCTGGATGATTTCTTCTGGGTGGGAGGAGACGATGATCCGCTTCATCCCTATCTCGAAAAGGGATTGGTTGTGATGGTCAACCGTCGGCGGAAGGCACCGATTCACTTTGTGTCGAAGGCCCTCTGGCAGCAGCCGGTTTATGTCGTCCTCAAGCGCGATGGCACCTACCTCGCTGCGTGTTGCGGGGTCGAAAATGACCGGCTCGTTCTCCATCCCTACGTGCGAGATTTTCGTCGCAACGAAGAATACCGACTTCACCAGGACGCAGAGGTTGTCGGTCAAATTGTTGCGATCGCTAGGCGGCTCCCTTAGCGAAAGGGGAATGCTCAGTCCACGAGGGAGACGGCTTCCTGATCGTTTTCCGGACACAGCTCGACCCAGGTGGGCATCGAGATGGAATTCTTTTCCGAGGAAATGTGAGCGAGTTGATCGAAAGGCGGACGAAGCATTGATTTTCTGGACAAATAAAATGCGCGCCCCTAGGCTCGACATGGTTCTGATCACACTGGCATTCGGATGGCCGCGCGTTGTCCTCTGTCACACAGCGACGAGAGTCTTCTTGGCTTCGACTGCTGGGGCTTCGACCGCTGCGGCTTCGGCTACCGGCCGAGTTCGTCTGGCTGGTCCAGCAGATTCGGCCACTCCTCCATTGGCACCTAGCCAGTTTTCTTTCGATCAGCGCAGGCAGCCTCCTAGCTCTGGTTTCTCCGCTCCTGCTCAAGTGGCTCATTGATTCGATCATTCCTCGAAAAAGCATGGGGTTGTTGCTGCTCGCGGTGGCCTTGATTTTCATCGGACATCAGGGCAGGGTTGCACTCACTAGTTTGGGCAGTTACCTAATGCTCAGTGCGTCCCTGAAAATGACTCTCACGCTGCGAATGGCTTTGCTCGAACATCTGAACATTCTTTCTGCGGACTACTACGAAGAAACGCCAGTAGGCGCGGTGATGTATCCCCTCAAGGAGCCAGTCGAAGAAATCGCATACTTCGGATCCGATCTTCTTCCTGCCATTCTGCGGATGCTGCTCACGACCACGTTCACCTTGGCGGCAATGGCTGCGTTGAGCCCGGCTCTCACGCTGGTTGTCATTCCGCTCATCCCGGTGTTCCTAATGACGAGGCAGTATTTCCGCAAAAAGCTTGCGACCAATGCCAATACCGTCGAGAGTGACCGACTCGCGTGGAGTAACTTCCTCGAAGAACACCTTTCGGCCGTGATTCCGGTTCAACTCCTTGGTCAGGAAAGGCGTCAAGAACGCAGAGCGTTCCGGCTTCTTGCGCGCTCGGTACGGTCCCAGCAGCGCCTATTCCGGACGGCCAGTTGGTTCACCGTCTGGAGTTCCGTGGCCATTGTTTTGGCAATGTCCGCCGTCATCGGCTATGGGGGCAAGAGCGTGCTGGCGGGCACACTGAGTATCGGCAGCATGGTTGCTTTCTACGGTTTTGTGACCCAACTCTTTGAACCGCTCAGCGGTGCTTCTGAGCTCTACGCCAGAGCGCAAAAAACCTTCGCCAGCATCCGGCAAGTCGAGGCTGCACTGAACTTGCGACCGAGCGTCAGCAATGCCGTGGGAGCGCTCGTGCTTCGCAGCGAGCATTCCGCGGATGTCGAGTTTCGAGCCGTCGGGTTCGGATACTCGAGAAACAAAGATCTGCTTTCGGTCCATTCGCTGCGAATCCTCGCCGGAGAACATGTCGCCATCGCAGGGGAAAATGGAGCCGGAAAGAGTACCCTGGTCAAACTGATGGCCCGGCTGTACGACCCAACTTGCGGCTCGATCCGACTGGGCGGCCAGGACATGCGAAGTATTCAGCTCAAGAGCCTGCGTCAGCGTGTTGGTTACCTGCCGCGCGATCCAGCGCTGTTCGACGGATCGATCGCCTCCAATTTGCGATTCGTCCGGCCCGCTGCCAGCGATCAGGAACTCGATGAAGCCATTCACCTGGTGGGGCTGTCGAGCTTCGTGGCATCACTGCCGCATGGTCTTCGCCAGCGAATTGGACCGGACGGCTGCCAGCTTTCCGGAGGCGAGCGCCAGCGCCTTGCGCTCGCGAGAAGCTTTCTGCAGAAGCCGAGAGTCCTCATTCTGGATGAGGCAACCTCCTGCCTTGACCCGTCAGCAGAGGCGACAATTCTTCAGCGGCTGCGGAGCACTCTCAGTCTTTCCACTTTCATCGTCATCTCTCACCGGCTCTCCATATTTTCGACGTTTGGCAGAGTACTTTTTCTCTCGCACGGACGCGTTGCGAGTGATGGGGATTGCAGCTCTCTTCTGCTCATGCACGCGTCCTCTCACCCTCAGATGATTTCCACAGACTGAGTTTAACTCGAACACTATTCGTCGAGTCGTGTCGCTAAGTGCAAGACGACGGCGGCTTTACGGCCTGTGCCGTTCGTCATAAATGCTCCAATTCAAGCCAAATAGGACGCAAAAGCGAACACGCCATGGTGTTCGTTCGTCGAGACCCCGTGAAATCGAGTAACCGTAGCAGCAAGATGCGGGCGGCTCGGTTGCTTTTCTGGAGAGTATCAACTTTTTCTGGCGTTCGATATGCCTGCGGTGTCAAAGTGCGCGCAGACATCACGACTTCATCTTGCAAGCCGACCGAGTGGGGCTTTCCGATGTATCGAGTTGCAGAAGGCGTTCGCAGTACCCATGGCCAGGATGGCGCCATCGTTCTCGATATCCGGCATGGCCAGATGTTCAACGCCAATCTCGTGGGATCGCGGATCCTCGAGCTTCTCGAAAGCGGTTCGGCGCAGCCAGAAATCATTGAGGAGATCATTCGTGAATTTGGTGTCAACCGACCCCTTGCCGAGAATGATGTTCAGGACTTCCTCCAGAGTTTGACGAAATACCAACTGATCGAGAGCAGCGACCGAGGTTAGCCATCTGAGTTAAGACCAAACCATGGACTTAATAAAACAAACCGAGCAGGACCGCGGGATCGTGGAACTCGGGCAGGAACGTAGCGAACGGCTCCCTGTAAGATTTGTCCTTGTCCTCGAAGCGTACCTCAGCCTGATGCGATTCAATCTGCTCTTAGCGCGTAGAGATTTCGCGCCACTTTACAACAAGGTCCGAAACTATCCAACCAGGAAGAGGACTGCTTCCTCCGGCTCAGTCGAAGCAATCTGCTCGGCTATCGATATGGCGTGCATCTGGTATTGGAAAGAAGCGCTGTGCCTTCAGAGATCGGCAGCCACGGTATGTCTTCTGCGGAAGTACGGCGTGTCGGCACATCTGGTCATCGGTGCGCAACAGATGCCTTTCAAGGCGCATGCGTGGGTCGAAGTTGAAGGCAGAGTCGTGAACGACAAGCATTACATAGGCGAACTGTACGCGACCTTGGATCGTTGTTAGCGGTTGGTATCAGTTCGCAAGGGGCCGAGATGAGCGTCCAATTTGGCAGATGGAATCTGGATGGGAAGCTGATCGATCGTGGCTACCTTGAAAAGGTCGGAGCGACTCTAGCCCCGTATGGACCCGATGGCAAGAGTTGCTATCACAATAAGGACCTTTCGATTCTCTATCATGCTTTCCATACCACCAAAGAATCTCGAAACGAGGTGCAGCCGCACATCTGCTCGTCCGGCCTCATTATCACTTGGGATGGCCGCCTAGACAACCGCACCGAGCTGATCCGAGCATTGGGTGGTTTTCCGACTAACGCGCGTGCCGATGTCGCCATTGTCGGAGTGGCGTATGAGAGGTGGGGGACGAAGTGTTTCGGCAAACTCGTCGGGGATTGGGCGATCTCGATTTGCGATCCCAACAAGCGCGCTCTGGTCCTCGCCAAAGACCCGATCGGCTCTCGTCATCTCTATTACCAATTCAATGACGCCGAGATTTGTTGGAGCACGATTCTCGATCCACTGGTACGGTTTGCCGGCAAAGCATTTGCATTGGAGGAAGAGTACATCGCGGGCTGGTTGTCCATGTTCCCGGCGACGCATTTGACTCCCTATGTGGGCATTCACTCTGTTCCCGCGTCCTCCTTCGTGAGCCTCGGACCGGGGAAGCATGCAATCAGCAAATATTGGGATTTCGATCCAAACAGCAAGATCCGCTACAAGACTGACGCCGAGTATGAAGAGCACTTTCGCACCGTGTTTGCGACAGCCGTCCAGCGAAGTCTCCGCTCGGATCGCGCTGTTTTGGCAGAGCTAAGTGGTGGCAGAGACTCCTCCTCGATCGTGTGCATGGCCGATCTCCTCATTGCTCGCGGGTCTGCCGAAACTGCACGCCTAGATACCATCTCCTACTACGACGACTCAGAACCCAATTGGAATGAGCGAGCATATTTCACGAAGGTTGAAGAAAAGCGTGGTCGTACGGGCTGGCACATAGATCTGGGGACAGAGGCTGATGAGGATGTCACTTGGGCCCGATCCTTTCGCGACCGTTTTGTTGCTACCCCTGGCTATGACGGGCGTTCCCCTGTTTCGGTCAGGGCATGTCTCGCCTCCCAAGGGAACCTGGTCGTTCTCTCGGGTATTGGTGGAGACGAGACCATGGGTGGAGTGCCAACGCCACTACCCGAACTTCAGGATTTTCTTTCTAGAGGTCTCTTCGGGAAGCTTGCAAGTCAGTTGAAAATCTGGTCGCTGGAAAAGAGAAAACCTTGGTTGCATTTGTTCTGGGACGCGGCCCGTATGTTCTTTCCCCCGTCCCTCGCGGGAATCTCCAGTCAGATGCGGCCAGTTCCGTGGCTGAACTCCAATTTTGTGAAGGATCATAGGAGGGCCGTGACAGGTTATCCGTCGAGGAGGAAGCTGTTCGGTCCCCTGCCAAGCTTCCAGGAGAATGTGAGCACAATCGATGTCGTGCGAAGACTATTGGTGCGCATGGCTCTACCGTTTGAGCCGCCCTTCGAGAAGCGGTATCCCTATCTAGATCGTGGCCTACTGGAATTCATGATTGCAATTCCGAGAGAACAATTAGTTCGCCCAGCCCAACGCCGTTCACTAATGCGACGTGCGCTACTGGGCATTGTCCCGGACGAAATCTTGAACCGGAAGGGGAAAGCTTTTGTCGCTAGAGCGCCGCTGGTTAGGATCTCGAGGGACTGGGCCACTTTAGTTGAAGTGACCCCAGACTTGGTGACGAGTTCGCTCGGAATCGTAGATGCGGAACGTTTTGTTGCAGTTTTGCAGCAAGGGAGACGCGGCGAAGAAATCCCCACGGTTCCATTGATGCGTACGCTGGCCCTTGAAGGCTGGCTGCGGAATCTACGCAATGTGCGCACCATAAACCTGGACGCAAGGCTGAAACTTCAGTTAGCATGACGGACTTTCACACAGAATAAGAAGGCAGAGGCGAAGAACGAGTGGCTGGAGCCCGATTATGAGCGTTCAGTTCGGAAGATGGAATTTCGAAGGCGAGGGGGCTACGCGAGGCTACATCGACGACATAAGCACGATGCTCGCGCCATACGGTCCTGATAGCAATGAATTTTACTCCCACCGCGGCCTAACTATCCTCTATCGGGCGTTCCACACCACGAAGGAATCTCGGCGCGAGACGCAGCCACACATTGCCGCGTCAGGCGCTATCGTCACCTGGGATGGGCGCTTGGACAATCGCGGAGATCTCATCAGTAAATTGCCAGATACTCTGACCATCAACTCTACCGACGTCGAAGTAGTCACGGCTGCCTATGAAAAGTGGGGCACAGACTGCTTTCCCAAGCTCATTGGGGATTGGGCGCTCTCTATCTGGGACCCCATAAACCTCTCCCTCATCCTCGCCAAGGACTTCGTCGGTACGCGCCATCTCTACTACTCGTTCAACAACAATCAGGTCAACTGGTGCACGATTCTCGATCCGCTCGTCCGATTTGCTGGAAGAACATTTGAACTCTGCGAAGAATACATCGGTGGTTGGCTCGCGAACGAGTATCCCGCGGCTTACCTGACGCCGTATGTTGGCATCCGTGCTGTCCCTCCCTCGTCAGCGGTATTGTTATCGCTCAGAAGAGACCACCGCATCAATTCTGCTGTCAGCAAGTATTGGGACTTCGATCCGAGCAGGAGAATCCATTATGCCGCGGGTGCTGAATACGAAGAGCATTTCCGGACGGTGTTCGCGCAAGCCGTGCGCCGCAGACTAAGGTCTGACCGGCCGATTCTCGCGGAACTCAGCGGTGGGATGGACTCGTCTTCGATCGTCTGCATGGCCGACAACATCATGGCTGGCAGTGCTGTCGAAACACCGCGGCTCGATACCATTTCCTACTACGATGACTCCTACGATAGTATTGAGCCCGATTGGAACGAGCGGCCCTATTTCAAGAAGGTGGAACAAAAGCGAGGCGCGACTGGTTGCCACATCAATGTAGGCGAGTTAAGGCAAAAAAGCCTCTTCGATCAAAGACCTTTTGGATTTGAGTTTGACGGCGAGCGACTTGCGGCAACTCCGGTTCCCAACAGTGCTCCCTCCGAATTGCGTCAAGTTTATGCCTCGTACATGAGTCTGCACGGACACCGAGTCCTCCTTTCTGGGATCGGGGGAGATGAGGCAACCGGCGGGTGCGTGCCAACACCAAGTCCAGAACTCCAAGATCTCATCGTCAGGGGGCGATTTTGTGCACTCAGTCACCAGGTAAAGGCATGGGCCGTCAAAATGAAAAGCCCCCAAATGGCGTTACTCTGGGCGGCTATTGAAGGATTTTGTCGGCGGTCCCTCACCGGCACACGCATTCCGAAAGACTTGCGCTGTGCTTTTTGGTTGCACCGAAGTTTCGTCCGTCGGAATCAGATCGCACTTAAGGGCTATCCATCCAGGGTTAAGCCTTTTGGTCCATTGCCGAGCTTTCAACACAACATTGCCACACTGGATCTCCTCCGAAGGACGGTGGCCGACTTTGCCCTTCTTCCAAACATGCTCTGTGAGGCGCGCTTTCCGTATCTGGACAGGGACTTGCTTGAATACCTTTATGCCGTCCCACGAGAGCAAATCGTCGGCGTAGGAAAACGTCGTTACCTTATGAAACGCGCACTTGTGGGTATTGTTCCAAACGAACTGTTGAGCAGGAGGCGGAAAAGATTCAACCCTCTCCACGCCCAAGAATATTCGTCTATGAAGTGGCCTGGATTGGCTGAAATAGGGTGCCACATGGCCGTCAGTTCAGTAGGGGTCATGGATACAACGCTATTTCTGGAAGCATTGCAAACAGCCCGGCGACATGAGGAAGTTGTGCTTGATGCCCTGAAGCGCTCTCTATTACTTGAGTCATGGTTGCGTCATCTTGCAAGACATGGGGTCATACCGGACACCGCTGAAGCAACGAGTCACGACTATATTTCGTTTTCGGAGAAGCGAGGGACAGCAAACGCCTACCCATTCAAAGGTTCAGCTAGCTAGTTGCGTACGTCAAACTCAAAGGAGAGGAGGTAACAGTATGAAATACGAGAGTCCACAACTGACAGCACTGACGCCTGCGGTCGATGCTATTCAGTCGATTAAGAACTCACGCAGCAACACCGACAATGACAAAGAACTGGTTTCTGCGTACGAAGACTGGGAGGACTGAGCACTTTGCTGCCGGCGCGTCGACAACGGCGCTCCGGCAGTTTATATCCTGACAATTGACAGGGCGGATCTGGCGACCTGACATTTCGGAGTTCAGCGACGCATTGGGGCGCCTGGGAAGTTTAGCAATCCTCAGCCTAATCTCACGTTACCACACCCTGGGCAGTGAACAACTTCAAAACTGGGTCGCCTGACAAACGACAGCACTGGCTCATTCTTGGGATAGGTTAGTGGAATACTAATTGAAGCGCATCCGTCTTAGTTTTGCTTTTCGCTGCAATTCCCGTAGTTCGCGCCATCTCTTGTATTGTTCCCGTTTCGATGAGTCAGGATCTTCACGCCCATTAAGCCAGAAATCAAACCAATCGACGTTGCCCTGTTGAGAGACAATGCGATCCCACGGTTTTTGGAGGACATGGGTCCCATCCTGGATCAGCACCATATCTACGGGCCTCGAGAGTAGTGTTAAACCTTGGAACCATTCCCAGTCGAGCATCAAATTCTCCGGTGAGAGGGTTGTGATCCGTAAAGGGGTGCTTGTCTTGTGGAGATTAAATCCTGGTGACAATCTGATCCACTCCGTAAGAATCTTGCCGAAAGGACGTCCCCCATACATAGAGTAAGCGTCCACAAATTTGTTCTCGTTCGTCATAAATTGCAAGTAACCGCCGTCCTCGCCCTCCGTTACCGAAGCTGCCGCGAAGGTGACGTTCGAGTGAGTAAGGGCATATTTGACATAAAAGCACGTATGACTGAATCCGATAATCCCGACGCGATTCCGATCTACCATTCCCTTCCTATAGAGATGATCGACGGCGCTAGCGTATATGGCGACAGCTTTCTCCACTTCATCTCTCTGTCCAGTTCGCCCGTACGGTATCGAGATATACTCGTCCTGAACTTGAAGCACTATGATGTCCTTCGCGGCTAGGGCTTGCGCTGCATAGGCTGTGGTCCAGGGGCCATCCATCCAAAACTGGTGCGGATCCCAATCATGGGTTTGAATGACGAGCGGGTATCGTTTCCCTGGCACATAGTCCGGCGGATAATAAAGACCGGCTTTGATATTGTGCGCCTTTGACCAGCACCACTCTATCTCTTCTACTCTTCCGAATCGAAGCGCCTGAAATTGAGGATTGAGATCGAGCAAGAGCTTTTCCTGGTTCGTGACCGGTTGATGCGCATATATTTTAGGTGGATCGTTCATTCCTTCCCTTATAATGAACTGCACTTCTCCAACTTCTCGGGGGCTCCCAGTGGACTGCTGCCATTGGCCTCCATTTTTCGCAAAATACACTCGACGCAACTCGACTGACCGCTCAGTTCCCACTGATTGCTTGTGAGCAGGGGTGAGTTCGCAAACGAGTCGGCGCACCTCAGAGTCCCATGCGAGAGCCCGAAGGTGACCACTTCCGATGGTTGTCAATTTACCAGTAGAAACGTTCATTTCGACAGTAAACCGCGGCTGCCTTTTATTCGCCCATTTGATTCCGACAACGCCCTCAAAAGGAAGTAGTACGTTGCTGAGCACGACAGACTGACTGTCAGGCAGCCACACAACCTCGATATCGGGCGGTTCACTTGGAGAATCTAACAGTACCCTGCTGCTGCCGCTCTCGGTGTTCACGAGTTGATATCGCGCCAAGATGGATGCGGGCGGCGCTATTCTCTGAGTAGAGCGTCTACGAAAAATGTCGAAGGCAGGATCTGGATAGCGCTTCAGTATCTGCGACTCCTCCGAAACTGGGATTTGGACGGTCGCTACGATGTACTTTCCATCTGGAGATAAGAAAGGCCGACTCACGAACGGACTGTCATGCACGTTCAGACGCCGCTCTCCGTCGGAGCGCTGCAAATACAGTTCGCCGTTCCGGTCGTCCCTCTCCCCTGCACGCCTGCCCGTGATAAGGTCAGGTATCGACTGTCGTGATACGACGACGCCGTTATGACGAGCATTGTCATCCCATAAACTCTCGGAAGGAACTTGGCCGATGAATGCGATCTCGTCCCCTGTGGCGCTTATGCTGTACGAATTGACATCCGTCGGATGGTTGGTCAACTTTCTCAATTCGTGGGTGCGAATATTGAATGCGTACACCTCACGGTGCTCTCCGGGAGATTCTCCCAGGAATGTCAGGATGTCGTTGCGGAACCATCTAATTTCAGTGATTCCTTCGCGATTTGAAGAAGATGACATCGTGAGAGCCACGTTGGGACTAGGCGAGGTGAAAACGGTTTTTGTGTCCCAAATTACCAAAGAGTATTCATTCGTATTCTGTTCGAGATTACCCTTTCGCAGCACGATGACAGCCTTTTTTCCGTCCGGAGAGAGTTTTGCAATACCACCATAGGACGAAGCACCTGCGCGATAGTCGGAATCACCGAGAGTTGTCATGCGGATTGCGTCCGCTGCCGTTATCAGACGTCGTTCGTATGGAACTCTAGACGAACCTCGTAAAAACCGGGCTGCTACGAACTCGTGACCACCCTGGCCTAAACAAACGAAGGCAATGGAAATGGAAACAATCGCATTTAGTTTGTTCGCAGACACGTTGGCGGGCCTCTCGGTTTGTTCCTGCAGTTGTTAAAAGACCAACTTGAGAGCGAACTGCAGCGAGCGAGGGCCGCCGATTTGATATAGCGGATTCAGAACACCTGGCGCACTTGCGAGGGTCCCGGTAGCCTGTCCAAATGTGGGAGAGCCGAAGTTCGGATTGATACTCCCGAAACTCGGGTGATTCAGGATATTAAACGCCTCGGCTCGGAACTGCAGATTCAGCTTTTCTTTAATAGGAAAATCGTGCCGAAGAGCTAGATCCATCTGCCAGGCCGCGAACCCTCTTACAAGATTTCGCGGCGCGGTTCCCTGGCGCAGCGGATTTCCTGTGTTCGGGTCAGTAGGTGGCTGCGAGAATGCACTGGGATTGATAGCCCGGCCTCCAGGGCATTGTTGCCCTTGTTGAAGATCACCCAAGCCCTGAAGAACTGAACTACAATCGGCACCATAGAGATATGTCGTCTGGCCGGGAACCAAGTCCAAGCCAGAATTCAGTAGTTGCTCCCCGGTCGCAGAGTCAAAATACTGACTTCCATTCAGGCTGACCGGGAAGCTGGTTCGGGCGGTTATCCGGTTATCGAAGCCCCATTGATCGATCAAGAGTCTAAGAAATCTCCTTCGCCCAATCTGAGGCACGTCATAGGACAACGCTGTAGAAAGATTGTGGCGAACGTCGAAGTCGCAATTTCCTCGTTCGGACTCCAAGTAATAATCCGCGGAGCCGTAATCAATACAATGAGACCATGTGTAAGAACCCAAAGCTGTCAACCCTCGACTAAGTCGCCGCCTCAATTGGATTTGCAATGCGTCGTAGTCTGAAGTCAACCCATTTTCAATGAACACAAAAGTACTGGAATTCGGATTGCCGGGAGTAGACAGTTGAGTCTCTTTCAGCAGTCGGGCCGCATGCGAACCTACATATGTGAGAGTTAACGCCTGCGAATTGCCAAGCGCCTGCTCAATACTGGCGTTCCACTGGAGCGTATATGGCAGTTGTAGATGCGACGGGAAAACCCTCGGTGTAGTGCTGTACGGTGACACTGGCGGGTTTACGAGAGCAGGAATTAGACTTTCCCCAGCGCCTGGAAACGATCCAGGTTGGTATGGCCCGTAGGCTACCAGCCCAGGGCCATAGAAGCCGAAAGATCCCTGCTGCTGACCGGTATCGAAGAAAATACCAATCCCGCCGCGGATAACCGTTTGCCGGCCAGTCGCATCACGCAGGGTATACGCGGCGCCGAAGCGAGGTGCGAAGTTGAACCATTCTGTCTTCCAGAGCGGAGCACCTTGGGGTGCGAGTGCCCACGTGTTAGGACTGGAGCCTTGAATCGCATACGGCTTCAATCCTTGTGTCACACCAGGCGCTGGGTTCACTTCCCAACGCAGACCTAAGGAGAGGGTCAAGCGTTGCGATACTCTCGCCTCGTCCTGTGCAAATGCTGAGAAGTTCACATACAAAGGATACGCGTCAGAATTAGTCTGGCCAGTTGTGAGCCCGCTATTTTGTTCGATTGAGTGTTCATCGGAATAAATGTAATCCGCATTGGCAAACTGGTGCGCAAACGGTGAAAGTCTGCGATAGTCCACACCAAATTTTAGCTGATGACGCCCTACGGCGAGGCTCAGATAGTCCACAAAATTCCACTGCCGCTGAGCGCCGCGATTTGTCCCCGGCAACAAGGCCGCAAGACGTCCGTCGTAAAAGATTTCAAGGACGGAATTCGACCCGGGAGCCAGTCCAGCCAATTGCGCCAGGTTGACGGGTATGCCGCCACCAAAAGCATCGAGTACGGTATTTTGCTCTACATCATTGGAACTGTAGTTAAATCGGAGTTCGTTACTCAGATGAGTGGTGATAGAGCTACTGGCCCCTGCGGTGTAGGTCCGCAAGGAATACGTAGAATTGCTATTCATTGTGGGGCTCAAACCACCAAGGCGTGCCGACGAACTAGAGTTCGTGTCACTGAACCGAAAAAAAAGTCTGAGCTTATCACTTACAGCGTGGTCGAAGCGAACACTACTCGAGTCAAGCGAACTTGGGTTAGACCAGCCAGCAATAAACTCGGCCCAACCATCTCCGAAAACGGGACCGTTGGGCACTGGGAAGGCCTTCAATGCTTGGTCGAGAGGCGCGGGCGCAATTGCTCGCAGTGCCATGTCCGGCACGTAGTTAATTGAGGCTGCCTGTGGACTGGTCAGGCGTAGGCCTTCATACGAAGCAAAGAAAAATGTTTTATTCTTGCCGTTGTACCCTTTGGGAATGTAAAAGGGACCACCAAACGTACCGCCAAAGTCGTTCTGGTGAAGCCCCTGTTGCGTTGTACCAAAGTAGTCATTGAACCAGTCTTGGGCATCAAATAATCCGCTTCGAAAGTAGTTGAACCCGGTGCCATGCCATTGATTCGTCCCTGATTTCGTCTCAAACGCGAACTGACCGCCGGGATTGCGCCCGTATTCCGCAGAGTAGGACGAACTTTGAACGCGAAACTCTTGGAGATCATCTACTGAAACTAGTGCTTGAGTAGTTCCTAGGGCGGTTGCAGTAGCAACAGAACCGCTCGCACCTCCTGCTAGGGTCATATACCCCCCAGCAGTAGCGCCTACGTTGGCACTCACGCCGTCGACCGTAAAATAGTTGGATTCGGTCCGCTGCCCATTGACGCTAAACTCGCCTGTTTGACCGACCCCAGCATAGTGCCCATCTTGCGCGTTTTGGGGCGAAGTAGTAACGGTGCCAGGCGTAAGTAGTATTAAATCCTGGAAGCTGCGACCGTTCAGTGGCATGTTTTCGACATATGTCTGATCGATAACTGTGCTCACAGCTGCCGACTGTGTATTAACGATTGGCGAACCGCCTTGCACAGTGACGATTTCGTGAAATGCTCCAACAGGCAAAGTGAAATTGATCGACAAAGCATCCTGAACGTTTAGGATGATGTCGGGTTTGATAATCGTTTTGAAACCCACTCGGGAGACTTGCACTCGATACGGCCCAGGGGGCAAGGTCGCCAACACATAAATGCCTTCACTGTTCGTTTTCGTGGTGTACTGCACACCCGTGACATCGTTCACAGCCACGATTTCCGCCCCAACGACCGCTGCCCTGGAAGGATCAGAGACCAGACCGTTGATGTTCCCATTGGGGTACTGCGCGAACAGCGAAAACGTGTTCAGCGTTAGGCAAACAAGAAATGGAACAAAACGTGGGAAGCGCATTGTGGTCTCTCCAGCGAACAACGGATTCGGAATCCCCTCATTCCGTTAATTCGCAGGATGATTCGCGACGGGCACCACCAGACTCGTAACTAATTCTAGGACGGAGAAAATGAAGGGATTGTCCGGGATTTCGGACAGAAAGGACAGCTAGGGATGGTTGGGATCTATTTTCAGAGAGGCGAATAAGAGAGTCTTGCTACTCGGTTTGTGACTGCCGCCTTGAGGCTCGACAGTTACAAATATCGCGTCGATCTGCGCCAACGTTTTTGGATCGTCGCATTTTAGGATCCAGCGTTTTCTTGTGGTGTTGTCCTCGTAGAAAACGCCCAAATTGATGGCTCTCTGGAGATCTGGTCCCCTCCGTCCCCAGGCTTGGAATGTACTCGCTCGTTTGACTTCGGTCTGCTGGTCGAGATCGTACGCATAGAAAATCAACGACTTGGCGCGTGTATAAAAGACTCGACCGTAAGGCTTCTTCGTTTCGCCGGTGCCGGCCACGTCATAGATTTCGGCGATGTAAAGATCCCGGGCACCGATCACGTCCCTGATGTCGCGGTCATGGGCGAGGAGTTCATCCCGCTGCTCCACGGCTGTGCGCTGCTCTTGAAGCTCCTGCGTGAGTTCGTTGACTTTGGATTCGGACGCCTTAGCGCGAGCGGCTTCCTGAGTGGATTGTTGACCTAACGAGTTGAGTTTCTCCTCCAGCGAATGGGAGTTGCTCTCCGCCGATTCCAGCTTCCGCGCAAGTTCGGCTTTTTGTTCGCTCAAATCCTGTTTCGTGGCATCACGAGCGCGTAGATTGTTCTCAAGCTGGGTCTGTGCGCCTTTCAATTCGTAGATTTCGGCAGACTCGCGGGCAAGCTGGCGCCGAAGATCCGCGATCACCTTGTCGCGTTGAGCGACTTCCACCCGCGCGACTTCCCGATCATGGCCAGCATCGCTTAACTGTTCTTCCAGAGCGGCTTGAGTAGGACCAGATTCCTGCTGGCGCGGTTGGGGATGAGGGGCATTGACGACGTCAACCGCTCGACGAACACCGATTCGATAAGCGAAGAAACCCACGGCCACAAAAAGTAAAATTCCGGCGGCGTAGAGCATCCAGACGTTCCGCCAGGTAGATTCGCTGGGGAATGGAAGCATGCGACGGGGGAAGAAGGAAGAACCGTTGTGGCCGTCGCTCCGATGAACTCGGTCTTTTTCCTCACGGGCCAAGCGGTCGAATAGTGCTTTCTCCGCCTTCTCCTGCGACCAATCGCCAGTGGTCGATGGTACGTTTTGAGGAGTTTCGCTGGCCGCAATGGCGGGAATCACATCACTGACTATTGATTCGTATTGCCGAAGTGCTTCGCGGCAGGGCGCACAAACGGCAAGGTGCTGCTTTAAACGTTTCTGTTCGTCATCGGATAGCTCGCCGGTGGTCGAAGCATCGCAGAGTTCTAGGAACTCATCATGGGGTCCGCTTTGAGACAATGCCCCTGCTCCTAGATTGGAAGATCCCTGTATCATACTGCTCTCGTACCGGGCAATTTGCTAGCGAAAATCAACTTTCGCAGCCGCTCCAGCCCACGGAAGGAATGGTGCCGGATGTTGCCTTTAGTCTGGCCGAGCATTTTGGCGATCTCTTCGAGGGTATAGCCTTCGATGAAGTGGAGCTGGAGCGTCTTCTGCTGGTCTTCCGACAGGGTCCCAAACATCTTCTCTAGGTCCAATTCAGCCAGCCGTTGGTCGATTGAGCCTTCGGAGTGAACGGATCGCAAATCGGTAGCGGGCATGGCCTCTTCATCGAGTTCCACTTGTGAATAAAAGCGGCGAGAATTCAGGTAGCGGCGACGCGAAATAGCGCGCCGGTAGGTCATCTGAAGGATCCAGAATTGTGCGGATGTCTTGGAGCTGTCAAAAGTTGCAGCAAGACGGTGAATCAAGACGAAAATGTCCTGAAGTAGATCTTCGGCTTCGGCTCGATCCCGCAATACCCTTAACGCAATCCCTCGGACGAACCGAGCATAACGGCGGAACAATAAGGAGAGGGCCTCCTCATTGTTATTACTAGTGACAGCACAAATTAGCTCTTCGTCTGACGGGGCGGGGCCCGCGCAAATATTCTCAAGAGCCACTCCATTGTTGCCCGCTTGTCTTATCTGAGTTACGTGGGGTTGGCCTTCTTCCGCCTCTGAAGCAAATTCCTCTGAGCCCTGGGCTGTTTGAGCGACTCGTTCCCTGAAGCCCGGCAAGCATCGAGCACCCAAGGAACTCATGGCCATCCGTCCGGGCCATCCCCTAATTTGTCGGTAACTGCCCGTTGGCCTACTACCGACAAGCGCTCAGGATGATCTTCAAGATGGCCAAACGTCGAAAACAAATTCAGCCTCGTGCTGGCGTGGAAAGGGCGTTTGGTGAAGTAATGCGGGCCATGCGCGAAGATCTTGGGCTTTCTCAAATGGAATTCCACCTGAAGACTGGTCTTGATCGCACGTTCATCAGCGATTTGGAGCGCGGAGTCCAATGTCCCAGCCTTCGCACCATCTATCGGGTGGCTGCTGGCCTCGACATGCCAGCAGGTAACCTGGTCCGCAGGACCTCAGAATCCCCTTTCTTCGTCTTTCCGGCGGATGAACGGTAATGCAGGCCTTCAGACTCGTCGGTAATTGCCGACGATGGTTGTTCCCGACATTAAGCGCTAATAGCCTCCGCAGTCAAGCTAAATATCGGCCAATAGCGGGTGTTAGGGCGGCGAATTCACCGATACCGTCAGAGACACATGGAACGCCAAGCTCTCTTCGGAAATAGAATCCGATCTATTCGCGAGGCCGCAGGTCTCTCGCGCGAGGTCGCGGCCGAGAGGGCGGACACCGGTGCGAACTATCTCGGCGAGGTCGAAAGAGGCGAGAAGTTTCCAACGCTTGAAATGATCGAGCGTATCGCCGCTGCACTTGACGTCTCGCCGTCAGCTTTTTTCGAATACGAAGCTGAGGAAATCGACAACCAGATCCTGGTGTCTAAACTGCACCACGTCCTCTCCCGACTAAACACTGATCAGCTCCAACAGGCACTCAGGGTGCTGACGGCACTCTTCCAGATGTGACAACATCACATTCCCAAAAGTTCTGCGGCGGCTTATCCTACCCAAGCAATTGCGACTGAACAAAGCGGAGGGTGCAGCACGGCTGCTGGCGGGAGGCACACAACCCGCACACACTGACCTCTCTTTATGCGGCTCGGTCTACAATTCAGGTTTGCCGACAGTCAGTCGTAATCGACTGCGACGCCGGCGTGACGGGGGCTCAATGGCAGAACGCGGCAGGCACAGGGGCAGGGTCACGTCTTCATGCACGCTTTGGATCTATGATTCCAGCGAATAGCTAACGGGTACTACGATGCTGCACTTCTTTCTCAGACCACTGTCGCGAATCAGAACCAGTACTTGATGTTTGGTGTTGAACGCTTCCGCTGTGCAGATCCGCTCATCGCAGTTTCGGTCGGCCAGAACAACTTCCCTGTCAAAGCTCATACGCTTCCCGCTGGCCGGAACAACGGAATACAGAGGATGACGATCCGTCACGTTCGAGGTCAGCACCTTGGCATCAAATGTCGTGTCGAAGGATTTCGACACCACTACGCGCCTTACCTCTGCGCTTAAACTTCCGTCTGCCGCGTATACCGGCGGCTCCAGAATGACAACACAACACGCATGGGCGCTAGAAATCACGTACCGTCTGAACGTGGCGTAGTTGGAAGCGCCGTACTTTTTCGCCAGACTCATAGGAATCTTGATACCGAAGCTTTGAGCGTGGGCTTCCTGAGAAAATGCTTCGCCTTGGAAAAGCACCTCGGAAGCGAATACATTCGCTTCGCGCTCGAACAGGTCAGCGATGTCCGGTTCGAGCGTTTTTTCGCAATCATGCATGATTTTGTAGAGCTTGCTCTGATGCGGCATTGTGCCGTGGCCGGCCTCGTGCAGCTTTATAAACGGGACCCGTGGCTTTGGTGCATTCTTGTCTATCACGACAAACCGATCATTCGCTTCGAAGAGACCCAAGACCTTGCTCAGCGCAGACTTTACAGTTGCGACGGTGGCTCTGGCTTTCTTGATGAATTGTTCCAAGAACCCTTCATTCAGCACCTCATCATCGACGACGGTGAGCTTGGCTGCGGCCAAAAGGTCATCGATAGGGGTCGGAAAGCGCCCGATTGCAGACGCATCCCTCAGCAACCGATCAGCATGCCGCAGTACATTGGCGAGCTGATGCGAGTCGAGGAGGGAATCGTCCGGACGGGTCATTTGCGCTTCTGACCCCGTATGAACGCCAGGTAGTCAAGCAGGGCCTTCTCTTCTTCAGGCGTGAGGTTCCCGACGGCGAAAGTCGCGGCCTTTGCGTGAGCGGTATCAGAGGAAACGTAACCAGCTCGTTTCATCAAATCCTCGTAAGAGGTTTCATAGACTACCGAGAGCGCGTGAAGAACATTCGGTGACGGCTTCACGATCTTGTTGTTCTCCAGTTGGCTCAAATAGGCATTTGAGACTTCCTTTTTTGTGGCCTCTTCCACCTGTCGCAAGGACAAACCCGTTGCAGTCCGCAGTCTCGTGAGGTGTGCCCCCAGAGAATCGCCTGACGAGAGTTGATCGGTTGGCTTGGACATAAGAACTCTCCAGAACTCTCCCGTGATTCTTAACCTGTTGATCCTAAGGCGATTGTTGCACTATTTGCTAAGCATGTCAAGCTTCGCTCAGTCAATGCTTGACAAACTTAGCATCGCTTGATCTAATGTTTTCAGGCTCAAATTATCAGACACGGTCCAGAAAGAAGGTCAACATGGAAAATATCGAAGAAGTAAAACAGGCCGAAGCCCATCTCCATCGGGCCGAGGCAGCATTGGAAAAGGCACAGCGTGACGAGCGGGAGGCACAGGCCATCGAGCAGAGGGCGCTGCACGACATAGAACAGGCCGTCGAGGAACTTCGCGAGGCCGAGCACCACCCACGAGAAATTCACTTCACGGTGGATGGCGAAGAGTATGAAACAACAAAGCGGGAGCTCACCCCGAACGAGATCATCCGTGAGTTCGGCAAGAAAGATCCTGCGACCAACTATCTTGTGGAAATCAAGGGCGACCACAAGATCAGCTTCCAAGGCAAGGGAGACGAGAAGATCAAGATGCACGACGGCATGAACTTCCAGATCGTCTCAACGGGTCCGACGCCGGTTTCCGATCTCACGGGCGCCGCCGCCTTCATTGAAGGCTTGCGCGGCCTCGGGTACGAAGCACGGGCATTGCCCGGCATGCCGGATCACGTGCTTTTCAACTACCCGGTCGAAACCGGCACCCGCTCGGGCCAGACCGTCCGCCTTGGGTTCATCGTGCCGCAGGATTTTCCGAGTATTCCGCCCGGAGGGCCCCACGTTTCGCCGTACATCCAGGCGATCCATCCCGGCAATGACAAACCACATCCTGCCGGCGGCGTGCACCAGTCGCCGGACTTCCAGCGCCTTGCGGGAGGAGACTGGCAGTACTGGTCCAGACCGTTTCAGGATTGGGGGCAGCGCAAGCGGACCGTTACCACCTACATGGGCCACATCTGGCGTTTGTGGGAAACCCAATGAGCCGCGCCGCCTACAGTGTGGCGATACCCGAGCAGCTTGCCGGTGTCGCCCGCGCCCATCTCCTGCGGCGCGACCGACAGGAGGACCTCTGTTTCGCATTATGGCGTCCGAGCACGGGCCGCACCAGGACTACCGCTCTCGTTTACAAGCTTGTGCTTCCCGATGAAGGTGAGCGGAACGTGCACGGGAACGCGAGTTTTGAGCCCGCGTATTTTGAGAGGGCGATGACTGAAGCTGCTGCGAATGGAGCGGGGCTTGCGTTGATGCACAGCCATCCTCGGGGTCGCGGCTGGCAAGGCATGAGCCTCGATGACGTGCGCGCCGAGCAAGGGCATGCCGGGGCTGTCTTTGGTGCTACACGCAAGGCGCTTGTAGGTCTCACCATCGCAGGTGACGCAAGCTGGAGCGGCCGCTTCTGGGTAAGAACGGCGCCGCGCACCTATGCGCGCCATAACTGCGCCACGGTGCGGGTCGTCGGCAACCGCCTGAAGGTCACATATCTAGACGAGTTGGCACCCCCGCCTGTTGCAACTGCCGAGCAGGTTCGCACCGTATCCGCCTGGGGCGCAGAGGCCCAACGCGACATTGCACGTCTGCGGGTGGGCCTGATCGGCTCAGGAAGCGTCGGCGGCCTTGTGGGCGACGCTATCGCCCGGAGCGGTTTCGAAGACCTGATGCTCATGGACTTCGATTTCATTGAGATCCACAATCTGGACCGTCTGAGCTACGCGACTCGCGACGATGTCGGTCAACTCAAAGTAGGCGTGCAGGCAGCGCGCCTATCGGCGCGCGCAACGGCAGATGCCTTCCGCGTGGAGACTATTCCATACGCGGTCTTTGAAGACGAAGGCTTCCGAGCCGCGCTTGATTGCGACGTGTTGTTCTCCTGCGTTGATCGGCCATGGGGCCGTTACATCCTGAACCTGATCGCCTACGCCCACCTGATTCCGGTCATTGACGGCGGCATTGCGGTTCGATGCAATAAGCACGGGAAGCTGGCTGCCGCGGATTGGAGAGCTCACACGGCGACCGCAGGGCGGCAATGCCTGCAATGCTTGCGACAATATGATCCCGGTTTGGTGCAAGCCGAGCGAGAAGGTCTGCTGGATGATCCGACCTACATCTCCGGCCTCTCAAACGACCACCCGCTAAAGATGTGTGAGAACGTGTTCGCGTTCTCTATGGCCTGCGCCAGTATGCAGATGCTGCAAATGCTCGCACTGACACTTGATCCGCTGGGTCAGCCGAATCCTGGCGCGCAACTCTATCACTTCGTAGGCAACATAACCGAGCAGCCGGCATTCGACCCTTGTCATCCGGAGTGCCAGTTTCCCTCGTTGGTAGCGTTAGGTGATGATTGCGGTATTCACCCTTGCGGCCCGCGCAAGAAATTTCTTGGCAACGGCTCGGAAAATGTGCCGAGTAGTGAGGAAGTTGAGCAGACTAAGGAGTAAAGGATGGCATTTAAGGGTTTATTCATCGGCATTGACCGATACGCATCTCCCGGTATCGAGTGGCTGTCGTGTTCCGGTCGTGATGCGATGGCCCTGCAAGCCCTCTTTGCCGATACCCTCGGCGGCGACACGACCTTACTGATGGATGAGGACGCCACTCTCGGCGCGATTCGAGAAAAGTTTGAACACCTTGCGACGGTCGATTCAGACGATGTTGTCGTTATTGTGTTTTCGGGTCATGGCACCGAGACGCACGAGCTGGTCACCTACGACACGGAGCCGTTCAATCTTGCAAACACAACCTTACCGCTTACCACATTGGGAGAGTGGTGCGCGCGAATCCCGGCGCGGCGACTCTTGATCATTCTTGATTGCTGTTTCTCCGGCGGAATGGGCGCGAAGGCACTCCAGGCCGAAGCACGGCCTCGCGATATTCAATCTGTCGATGCGAAATTAAACGAGATCAGCGGCACCGGGCGAATAATTCTGACCGCCTCCGGCCCGACGGAGAAGGCTTGGGAAGTCATTCGCCTCGGGCATAGCCTGCTGACATGGCACCTGCTTGAAGCGTTGCAGGGGCCGGTCGAGATCCGTCAAGGTGACCGGCTGGGGGTCCTCGGCTTACTCGACTACGTCACAAGGCGCGTTGTTGACGGCGCGCGGCTATATGGGCATGAACAGCATCCGGCCGTGCGCGGCACCTTTGAGGGCGAGTTTACTTGGCCCGTTTTGTCACCAGGCCCGATTTTCCGTGCGGCTTTTCCCGAACATGCAAATCCCATCGCCAGCGCTGACCTGCAAAGTCTGGTTGATTTCGGCTTTCCTTCTGATGTCGTGCAGGCATGGGCGAGTGAGATCCCGGCGCTTAACCAACTCCAGCTCGATGCGATCAATGACTACGGGATACTCCGCGGCGAACACCTCGTTGCATCGGCACCGACCTCTTCCGGCAAGACAATGCTCGGCGAACTAGCTGCCGTTCGAGGCGCACTCGACCGACGCCGGGCACTGTTCCTGATGCCCCTCAAGGCGTTGGTGAATGACAAGCTGCGCCAATTCCAGCGCGTCTACACTCCCTTCGGGATTCGAACAATCGAAGCCACCGGTGAAACCGATGATATCGGCCCGCTGTTGCGTGGCCAATACGATATCGCTCTGCTCACCTATGAGAAGTTTGCAGCAATCGCGCTGACCCATCCCTACGTGCTGCACCAGGTTGGCACCATCGTCGTGGACGAAGTCCAAATGATCGCTGATGCGGGGCGGGGTGCAAACCTTGAATTCCTGCTGACATTGCTCAAGATGCGCCGTCGCGAGAGTATCGAACCTCAACTTATTGCGCTATCCGCTGTAATTGGTGACACGAATGGTCTTGAGCGCTGGCTCGGGGGAAGGCTTCTACGCAAGGTCCAGCGCCCTGTACCCCTTGATGAAGGGATCATCTGTTACGACGGACGTTTTCGCTATTGTGATGGAGACTCAGGCCAGCATCGCAGCGAAGACCGCTACATCTTGCCTCATCGCCGAGAGGGCAAACATCGGGACTGGGTCATCCCTCTTGTTCAACGTCTCGTGAGCGAAGGCAAGCAGGTGATAGTGTTCCGCGAAACGACGGGCGAGACACGCCACGGTGCGCAATATCTCGCCGAGGCTTTAAGGCTTCCTGCAGCCACTGAAGCTCTGCAGGACCTTCCTGCCGGTGATCCGTCACAGGCATCCGGCCAACTGCGCGGTGTGCTTGCGCACGGCATCGCCTTCCACAACTCCCATCTGGACCGGGAGGAAAGACGAGTCATTGAGGAGCACTTCCGCAAACGTGATACCCGTTTGCGTGTGATCGTCGCCACGACGACGCTCGCTATGGGCGTCAACACTCCGGCATCAGCAGTCGTCATTGTTGGCCTTGAGCATCCGAGCGCCGAAGGACCACAGCCCTACAGTGTTGCAGAATACAAGAACCTCGTCGGGAGGGCAGGGCGTCTCGGTTACGCCGACCGCGGAGCATCGTATCTGATCGCCACAAGTCCGCGTGAAGAGAACGAATACTGGCAGAGATATGTTTCGGCCCAGCCTGAAAACCTGGTCTCGCGATTTCTTGCTGCAGACCCTCGCACGCTCATCATCAGGGTATTGGTCGCCGCTGGGTTTGCCTCCGAAGGTGTATCCGGCGATGAAATTATCGGCTTTCTGGAATCGAGCTTCGGAGTTTTCCGGATGCAACAGACCGGCAACCCGGCCGGTTGGGATAGGCATGGCCTGCAACGTGCGCTTGATGATCTGGCGCGATACGGACTCGTCGAGCGCGGTGAAACTGGCCGGTTTCACATTACCGCCCTTGGGCGTCTTGCCGGCGAAAGCGCGGTCGAAGTGGAAACCGTACTTCGCGCAGTCGCCTGCCTTCGCGCACTTCGCGTTGATGACGTGACAGACCCTGCATTGATTGCCATTGCGCAGACGAGCGCTGAATTGGACAACGTATATTTTCCTCTCAATAAAGTCAGCAAGCATAAGGAGCCGCAACATTGGTTCGGGCAGCTGCAGGCCCAGGGCATCTCACGGACCATCCTAAGCAACCTGCAAATGAACGTAACCGCCCGCGGTCAGGACACGGCGCGCGCGAAAAAGGCGACGGCCTGCCTCTACTACATTTCCGGAATGGGAATGGAGGAGATCGAGCGCGCAATGAGCCAGTTTGGAGGAGCTTTTGATGGCTCAGCAGGGCCGATACGCTCAGTTACAAGCCGCACCTGTGACGTGCTTCCGATGATTGGACGTGTTGCGGAGCTTCTACATCCGGGCCTTGCGCTGGAGCAGCGTATCGCGCGGCTCGTATTGAGGCTCGACCTCGGAATTCAAGGACCCGTCGTTGACCTTGCACGATATGCCGAGCGTAGCCTCGATCGCGCCGACTATCGGCGCATCAACGATGCAAAGATGACAGACCGCGACAGGCTGGCAGCAGCAGACGATAACGCTCTACTGCCGCTCATTGGAAATCATCGTCGTAAACTTGCAGCATTGCGGGACGCCGTGGAACGTTGGCGAAGGGCGCGCCCTGTTGCGCCACCAGCTGCAACCTTGCCCCCCTATGAGCAGTAACACGAAATCACTTGATCCGCGAATAGGTTCGAGCTGCAATCACACGCTGAATCTGCTTCTCGTCAGTTGCACCAACATCCTCTTTTATCATCCCGGTGCTTGCCACTCTTGAAGCCAATGACGAGATGACCGTCCTGGCGGGAATCCTCGCCTTCGGAATTGGGGAGCGCTATTATGTCCCTGATAACTTCGGCCTTGGCTCCCGGCGTGCTCAGGTCAACCCGAAGCTTGAACTCCAGGCGACTTGTTTCTTTCCTATTTTCTTGATCCAAAGCCAGATTTGGCTCTCAAGCTCTGTGTTGCTGGGAGCGACCATCCAAACAGCATATTCACCAACATCAGCTAATCCCCGGCCATCGTGAATGCTAAGGTCCTTTGATCATTCATGATCAGGATGCTGGTGAGTACCGCCTTGGGCCCGTCCGCATCTGAAATCCGGCACACAACTGGCACACAGCCATGGGGTGAACCCTTCTGTTGAGACAGTTTGGAATTGGCACACTTGCTGTTCAATAGTTTTTCCTACTCAAACTTCCTCTTCTGTTTCAGGATGACGCTCAGCTGGTGAAGCGGAGGTGAGCTCTGCTGGAGAGCAACTC
>DATEHP010000262.1:0-55583 GCA_035279505.1 Candidatus Sulfotelmatobacter sp.
ATTCAAAGCAACTGTCCTTGCAATGGTCGCAGCAGTCTTCATACTGCTTCTGATTGCCTGCAGCAACGTCGCGAATCTTCTGCTCGCGCGCGCGACCGTACGGGAAAAAGAGATAGCAATCCGTGCCTCGATGGGTGCGACACGTTCTCGCTTGATAAGGCAATTGTTGGTTGAGAGCGGCCTCTTGGCAGCTGCAAGTTGTATTGGTGGATGCCTGTTCGCCTTTCTCGGATTGCAGGGAATGATAATCGCGATTCCTCCTGATACGATCCCTCCCGAAGTGGCCATATCACTCCGATCAGAGACGCTGCTGCTTGCGGTGGGAGTCTCGGTTCTTGCCACCTTTGTCTGCGGTCTCGCACCTGCGCTCCATCTGGTAAGGCGCGACTTGCACGTCGGCCTTGCGGGAAGCGCTAAAGGGGCAACTGACGGCCTTCAGCACGGGAAATTGCGCTCCATTTTGGTGGTGGTTGAAGTCGCATTATCGATTGTGTTGTTGACAGGTACAGGGCTCATGCTGCGCACACTCCGTGCTCTTGAACGAGTGGACATTGGTTTCAATCCCACCACTGTTGCATATGCGCGCCTGTCGCTGCCTGAGGGACGGTACGATACTGCTGACGAGAAAAGAGCCTATTTTGAGAAATTACTTGACCGAGTTGCGGCCATTCGAGGAGTGATTGCTTCTACAGAGGCTACCTCGTTCCCGCCATACTCTTCTGGGTGGAGCGAGATTGTAGTGCCGGGAAAGACACATTCCGAGCCTTGGGGCACCACATTCGACATGTGCAGTGAAGGCTATTTTCAAACCTTGGGCCGCCGCTTGCTTCGCGGAAGACTGCTTTCGCGAAGCGATATAGAGTCAGCTCGACATGTAACCGTCATCAATAAAACATTCGAACGCAATTATCTCGGGAACGAAGATCCCATCGGTAAGAGGATAAAGTTCACGACCTTTGAACAATGGGCAACAGATTGGCCGCGAGATGCATACTTTGAAATAGTCGGCGTCATCGCGGATGAGAAGAACACGGGCCTGCAGGGCGCGCCAAGACCAGAAGTATATTTTCCTCACACGGTCACTGGTACGGGGCCACGCGGGATTATGGTGAGGACGGCGGGAAATGCAAATCTCGTTCTCCCAAGTTTGAGTCGCACGATAACTGACGTGGATTCGGAAGTTACGATCTCTGAACTCGGATCAATGGAAAACATCCTTAAGAGCTCATACTATGCAGGACCGCAATTCACTCTGATCATTCTCGGAACGTTCGGCACCACCGGATTGTTGCTGGTCGTAATTGGTATTTTTGGGGTTATGGCGTATACGGTTTCTTTGCAGACCCACGAGATCGGTATCCGCATGGCCATGGGAGCTCAACGAGAGGACGTTCTGCGAATGGTGCTTAAGAAAGGACTGACCCTGATTCTTGCAGGCATAGTTGCAGGATTAGCTGTGAGCAGCGCTGTGACGCGTCTGATGGCAAGCCAAATCTGGGGTGTCTCAAGCATGGACCCTTGGACGTTCTCTGTCGTCGCAACTGTAGTCATGATCGTTGGTCTGACGGCGTCCTTATTCCCGGCTCGCAGAGCCACGCAAATGGACCCGCTCGTATCTCTTCATTACGAATAATTGATTTGGACAATACTGCGAACTCTCTTCTTGCTTCAAAGACTTCTCGGCAAGAGATCATTTGAGCTGTAGCGATTCGCCGGAATTGCCGTCAGATGTCTTCCAACAAAAAAGGCGGAGTTCCATTGGCACTCCGCCTTTAATTCAGCGAGTTTACTCAGAATGTTACTGCGTTTTTTTACTTTCGTGCTTTTCTTATCCCGCTTCGTTGCCAACTCCACGGACACCGCTTTCTGAACTTTTCCACATCTACGCGGTAGCGTTTGGCAGCGTCTAGTAGAAGGTCGGCGCGGAGATTCCGCCCGGAACCCGCGCCAGCCACGTACGATCAACCGTCGGCTTAGCGTACTCCCGTCATATTTTGAGTACTGCATTCGCTGCGATACCGCGCGACATGGGAAAAACGGCACTCCTGCGGGCACGTACATCATAGTGTTGCAGGGAGCGTCGGCCAGTGGCACTCACACTACAACGGTGACTTTGAAAGTGAACTGAATCGGTCGTTGGTGGTGTAGTTAGCGGCTAGGTACGCCAGGCCGTGGACTACGCTGGCAACGCTATTTTTTGCAGAGTTCCACTGCCTGTACATGCTGACGTGTCTTTTGTGTCCCGACTGGGACCGATCCCGGCACACCACTGGCACACTTAAAGCCTGGTGCTTTGCGGCTAGACTGGGGAATATCGCTGATGGAATGTCAGTCAGAATGCCAATCGGACTCGAGCTCGCAAGCCCGGTAGTCGCGTATAAGCGCGAGGCGCGAATTTAATTGGAGGGCACGCTATCCGGTTCCGCATCTTCGCCAGTTTGATAGTATCCGCGCTGCTCATCTTCTTGCGGTTCTCATTCCACCATTTCAATTTGGCCGCTCTTCGCGCCAGATCCGCACATTCTGGAGAGCAATGCACTTGGCGTTAAGTTCGCTTGTTCCGTCCGACCGGTGTTGCCGTTGGGTATTTCGATAATCTCGATGATGCAATGCGAGCCGTTGAGAATGAGCCGCAGTACAAAGCCTGCTATCTCACTCTTAACCCAGTTCGACTGCCCCCTTCCGCATCAATCCCCGTGAACGCGCAATCACTCACACCAACGAAGAACAGCGCGGGCGATCCGACATAGAACGGGCGCGTGCGATTGCTGGTGGACCTGGACGCCCCACGCCCATTAAAACAAGGTGCACGGGTTCAGGCCGAAGGCGTGCGAGCCTACCTGAAAATGCGTGGGTGGCCCGAGCCTATGCTCGCGGATTCCTTTAACGGATAGCATCTCAACTATCGAATTGACTTGCCTAACGACGCCGACGCAACCGTACTGGTAAAGGGAGTGCTTGGCCACCTGAAACGATTCTTTTCTATGGTGGACGCAAGTAACGCCAACGCCTCGCGGCTTTGCAAGTTATACGGCTCTTTCGTCCGCAAAGGCCCGCACTCCAATGAGCGGCCGCACCGGAAATCTGCAGTGATAGAGGAAGGCTCCGACGTGATTGTGACCGAGGAACACTTGCGCGCACTTGCCCCTGTTTCCGCACCGGAGCCGGTTGGGCGTTTTGAAGCCGCATGGTCGCGTCTTGTCCATGCGGGAATCCTTGTGGCGGTAAAGGGGGACGACACCCGGTTTGGGTTGGCGGCAGGGAGGAATGGTAGTTGTCAAGTTGTCAGGGGTCCCTGTGTGTCCTTTATGAAGAGCAGGAGGGGGTGGGGGTGGTGGGGGTGATGCGAATCTTTACAGTAAAACGCCATAGGGGCACAGGTGTTCTGAAATTTACACCAACGGTAATTGCTGAAAAGTGAAACAGTGTTGCAAGTAATGAGCTTAGAGCCTCGCGGGATCAGTAATTTGGCTCACAATAGGGAGCAGGGCAGCGGTCTTCAATGAATAGACCGGCCAGAACTCGACGTGCTCGGGGATCCGCAAAGCTACCGGAAGATGGTGCACCGCTCCGTGTTCTCGATATATACCGGCTGAACCAGAACCGCTGGTCACCGGGTCTTTATCCAACCAAGTTGTAGGGTCCAGGGCAGCATTAACAGCCCAGCAATTGGGCGAACTGTTGCCGCGCTCTAAGGTTACGATTTTCAAGCTTGCCAAAAGGGGAATCATTCCTGCCATTCGAATCGGTAGCAGCGTAAGATTCTGTTCGAATGCGGTCGCCCGTTGGCTTCGGGAGCACGGCGGCTAATGCAGATTTCGCTTGATTGTGCTTGGACTAGAGCCGCGGACGATTGCCGAAGTATTTCGTGCAAGAACTTGTACAGCCAACTCTGTTCCTGATCGAATAATCAAAGGAGGGCTTGAATGGCATTAAACACTCGACGAAATTTCGTTGGCAAGATTTCTGTAATAACGGCGTTTTTAAGCGAGGCGAAACTGTTCGCACAGCAATCTGCTGCGACAGGCAACTCAGCGACTGTACCTGCGTTGCCGGCTGATAAAGATACGCCTCGCCGCTCTAATGTCGAACATCGCGTGCACGAGGGGATCTACTACATCTCAGGAACAGGGGCCAATGACGGCTATCCGAAAGACGATCACGTGCTTGTTACGGATCCTTTTGAAAAGCATGTCACCCGCACTATGGACGCACTAAAGAGATCCGTGGAGCGGGCCGGCAGCAACATGGACAGTATCCTTCACCTCCAGGTATTTCTCTGTCTACCACTGGCCGAAGGCATTTCGATGCCAACCGGCAAGGCGCGGTTTGATGCCCACAAGGCACAATATGACGCCCTAAACAAGATTTACGGTACATATTTTTCCCCCGGCAAGGCTCCCTCCCGTGTGTGCATGGCGGTCGAGTGGATTCCCGGCGATTCTTTGATCGAGATCGTCGGCAGCGCGACTGTTACGAACGCCCCGGCTGCTGATAAGTAATGTGCAGAGATCCTGAAGGAGAGTCGAAGCATGAAGCTTAGTTGGAGCCGGCGTTCGTTTCTCGCAGCAATTGGAGCGGGCAGTACTCTTTTCACGCCCTCAGGGCTGAAAGCCAGCGGAGTTTTCGGCAAGCGCCGAAAGGCAAACGTAACGTCGGCCGATGGCAATCCCATCGTACCAATCACTAGCGGACTCGGTTCGACCGGTGACATTTATGCCGAACTCGGCGTGACGCCGATTGTCAATATAAACGGAACAGTCACTGTCATTGGCGGATCTGTGATGCACCCCGAGGTCGTGGAGCTGATGCGGCGTGGAAACGAGCATTTCGTTCTGATTGATGAACTCGAAATTGCAGCTGGAAAGTTCATCGCGAACCTTTGTAAGTCCCCGGCAGGTTACACCGGCCTGGTAACTGCAGGGGCAGCAGCGGCTCTAGTTGTCGGCTACAGCGGGATGATGACGCAGGACCTTGAATCACGGATGGTTTCGATTCCTGACGTTCGTGAGTTTCCCAGAAATGAAGTGATCATTCAGAAAAGCCATCGTTATCCGTTCGACCACCAAATCCGACAGACTGGAGCAAAACTGGTAGAGGTCGAGACGCGCGAAGAAATGATTGCCGCCATCAACCCGAAGACAATAGCCATTCACTTTACCAATATTCTCTCTGATAAAGGCAAAGTCAGCGGCCCGGAGACTGTTGCCATTGCGAAGGAGCACAACCTTTACACCTTCAACGATGCTGCGGCTGACGTCCCGCCTGTCGAGCGACTATGGCAATATCCTGCTCTTGGCTTCGACATGATTGCTTTCAGCGGCGGTAAGGACATCCGCGGCCCGCAGGCGGCCGGAATACTGATCGGGAGGGAAGAGTTGATCCGTTATGCCCTGCTGAATATGAGCCCTCAGGAGGATCGAATCGGGCGCTGCTGCAAAGTCGGTAAAGAAACCATTTTCGGCATGCTCAAAGCGCTTGAGATCTTCATCCATCAGGATTATGAAGCCACCCTGCGGACTTATGACGCGCGTGCTCAGGTGATCACCGATGCTGTCAGTCGATTTGGAGTGAGCGCACTACCCCGTCAATTCAATCCTCAGGCCCTTGGGAATGTGACGCCGCGTTATACCTGGAAGATCGATAGCTCCAAACTTAAGATTAGTGGGCACGAAGTGATGCAAAAACTAGCCGATACTCGGCCACTCGGAATTGGAAGCATGGGAGCGGGAGCTAGCGGAATGCGCGGAAAAAATCCGGATGGAACCCCTGCCGGCGTTCAACCCAGCCATCACGGCCCTGCACGTGATCCCGACACTTTTGGTTTTGCCGTTTGGCAGCTGAAAGACGGCGAAGACAAATTAATCGCGGATCGACTGGTCGCGATCTTCAGCGAAGCAGCGAGAGGGTAAGAGCCAGGCCTCCGGCTTGGTGAGGAGACGCAACCTTACCATTTGTGCAGATCAGCCCACACGATCAGCCTCTGTGCATTGCCCAAATCACTTCCTCGGGGTATCCTCATGCACCCCGAGGAGGATCTATGAATCGGTCTTTTGCTCGCATCTTTGCTTTGTGCGAGATCTTCATATTGCTTCCATTGTTCTCCCATGCGCAAGCCTCGTCCTTTTCCGTAGGTACTGCCACGGCCGCTCCGGGCTACAAAGCAACGGGGTACTTGGAAGTTCCCGCTGGCGTCGACGCCGCGACCAATATTCCCGTCGTCGTCATCAGCGGCGAAAAGCGTGGTCCGGTCCTGGCCCTTGTTTCCGGCGCGCACGGCACGGAATACACGTCCATCATCGCGATCGAAAAGCTCATCAACGTGCTTGAACCCTCTCAAATCGCTGGTACTGTCATCCTTGTGCCGCTCGTCAACATTCAATCGTTCGAGCAAAAGGTTCCACACGTCAACCCGATCGATAATAAGAGTATGAACCGGTTCTACCCTGGGAAAGCCGATGGAACGCAAACTGAGCGCGCGTCCTTTCTTATTACCAAACAAATCGTCGATCGGTGTGATTATCTTATTGACTACCACGGCGGCGATCTCGACGAGGGCCTCCGCCCTTACGCGTATTGGGCACCGACTGGCAAGGAGACCCAAGACCGAATCTCCAAGGAAATGGTCCTCGCTTTTGGCCTCGACCACATCATCATATGGCGCGACCGTCCCACCGACCTGTCTGCCACGCGCTACCTCGACAACACCTCTACGGCTCGCGGCAAACCTTCCATCGTCGTCGAAGCCGGATATGCCGGTATCGTCGAATCGGACGATGTCACCCTCCTCGTCGAGGGAACACTCAGCACCATGCGCGCGCTAAAAATGCTTTCAGGAGAACCTCGACACGTCGAAAAACCTGTCTGGCTCGACAGAGTTGTGGATGTCTTATCCGACGGCCCAGGCATTTGGTACCCGCTTGTGAAGCGTGGCACCTATGTTCAAGAAGGAATGAAGATCGGCTTTGTCACCGACTATTTCGGCAAAGTCATACTCGAAGCCCGCGCTCCTGTTTCAGGTGTCATTTTGCACATAAACGCGGTCCCATCCCTCAAAAAAGGCGACAATATTGCAGACATCGGCACCATTGCCGCCCACGGCCCCTAGCCCAAGGAGGCACAAGAAAAAGATCCCAACTGAAAAACGCTGCCGCTACCATCGCGTGCTCGTCTAATTGATGGAGAACTTGAATCAACCAGAAGTTGCTTGCCTACGCCAAATTTCCAAAATCGGAAATTAGTTGTATACGGATAATTAGGATCCCGCGAGGGCTCAGTATGATTAGCTGGCAACATTTTGTACTCACCGGGGTGGGTGCTCAATGCTGAAAGAGCGCACTATTAGGTCTCTTGCACAATTGCCGCAGCGCCGAGTGAACATCTTATAGGAGACCACTCACGATCTAAACAAGCGTTCACTCGTAACGCAGCGCCACCATGGGGTCGACCTTCGTTGCCCTTCGAGCCGGAATGTAGCCAGCCACTAATCTCAGTGACTTTTTCAACACCCATGGGATATTTCGCCAACCGGCTCATGGAACGTCCTTGGTGTTAGCGCTTACCGATTGGCGTCCATTTCTTGAAAGCAAGCTGCGCATTGCTAACGTGCTGACTTTCATGAAACCAGCTTTACTGCTCCCCGGACCGGAACCTGCCGTCGTGGCGAGCAACTCTATCCTGCTACCTTTTCTAAAAAAACTCGGATCTGCCCTTCAAACGATTTGTTCCCTTTCTGCGTCCCATTGAACGGTGCGCTTCTGGCGCAATGAAGCGATAGCCATTTGGCAGGCGATAGCTGAACGGAAGCCTAGATCGAAGGAACAGTTGGGTTCGTTGCGGCCACGGACACAATCAAAGAAATTACGCATGTGGGCGTCAGTGTCCGCTTCATCCGAACCGATGATATTGGGCTCGCCCCCAGCCTGCGACGGGGTCTGATCCTTTCCCACATTATGATGATGGCCCTGCGGCTGGTAGGTCACGTTGTCTACAACGCGTACCACGGTCCCCTTGTTTCCAAGCAATAGATCGCTTCCGTCTTCGCCATAATAGTAGTTGCCGAACATCGAATTCCAAGTGAACATCAGATTTTCCGGTTGATCCATGGAGACGGCCATAGTGTCGGGGACTTCCATACCAGGGGAAAGATAGTTGTAGCCAGACATGGTGACGCTGCGCGGAATCTTAAGGTCCAGCACTTTGTACCAAAACGCTACTTGGTGGACCATGTTCTCAAAAACGTTTCCGCCAGAATAATCCCAGAAATACCGCCAATTGATGAAGCGCTGCGGATCGAAATCGTGCGGCGCCGCCTCCCCTTCGAACTCTTTCCAACCGACGTGTTCGAGATTGCAGTCCGACGGAATATTCCTTTTCCATCCCCCATAAGGTGCGTTGCGATAATGGTGGGTATGGATCGCGGTGATCGTTCCCATGCGGTCCGGCGTGGAAAGCTCACGGGCGAGCGTACAGGCTCTCCCGCTCACGGATTGGACACCCACCTGAACCACTCGATTCGATCCTTCCAGGGCACGGCGCATGCGATGCGCATGGTCCGGATTAAAGGCCATCGTCTTTTCCTGGTAGACATCTTTGCCGGCCTGAATGGCGGGAACGAAGTTAAGGGCATGCTGGTGCTGAGGAGTGGCGATCAGCACGGCATCGACGGACTTGTCATCCAGCAAACGGCGAAAGTCGGTGTAGGCCTGAATAGCCGGAACGATGCGCTTCACATCCTCCAAGCGGCGCGAATATACGTCGGCGACAGCGACGACTTGGGTATTCGGCGCGTGCAGAGCGGCTTTAAAGATATCCATTCCCCGGCCGCCGGCGCCGATAAGGCCGAATCTGATGCGATCGTTGGCGCCAAGGACTCGAGGTGGAAACATCGACGAGCCGGCAAGCGCGGCGACACCTCCGCTAACCTGCTGGATGAAACGACGGCGATTGAGCATCGCTGTAACTCCTATGGGTCAAACTGAGGAATATTTCCGCCAAAGCGCATTGATTTTGTCGACGAGTTTCGTCCCCACGATGAAAATATTCCTCGACTTGGGCGCCGACATCAACAAATCATCCACTATAAGTTACTCTCTCTCCCTCTCATGGCTCTGACCGTTCTGGATCACCTTCGTCCTTGAGAATGCTGTAAAAAGGCAGACCACTACTCAATCTTCGGCTCCACCGGCGCAGTTGGCCATCAAGCAGGGAGTGGAACTCGAAGGGCGCCTGGAGGCCGCCACCGCCAATCTGGGCGCGATGGGCAAGGTGAGGGCTTTGAAGAGACGGGTTAGCCTTACGTTAAGAATGGAGAAGGTGGATACTTTGCCTCCGCCTCTCGTCCCATTTTCTTAACTTTTAACTCGCGACACCAATTAATATTTGTACAAGCCGACTTGCCCGTTAATCCGGCAAAGCAAACGCCACAACTTCGTCGGACGTTTTACCCTGAAAATAGCCTCCTCCTCCTGCGGCAATCACCACAAATTGTTTACCGTTCTTTTTCCCCATAAAGGTAACTGGCGCTGCGTACGCGCTCGCGGCCAACTCTGCCACCCATAGTTGCTTGCCGGTGCGCGAGTCAAAAGCACGAAAACGACTATCTGCCGTGGCTCCGATGAATATCAGACCACCCGCTGTCGCGACCGTTCCCCCAAGATTTGGCGAGCCCGTTTCCCCGTCGAGCCCATCGACTACACCGAGGGGTACTTTCCAAACGATCTCACCCTTGTTAACGTCGACAGCATTTAAAGTTCCCCATGGAGGCTTTTGGCATGGCCACTGGTTCCGGTCCCAGAACCGGGCATATTCACCTCCTTTCGAGTTACGCCGGTACGCAAGGGGCGCACCTGCTGGCTGCGGCTCCATTGCGCCCACTGCACCCAACTCATTGACATTCACGAATAAATATCCCAACTCGGGATCAAACGATCCGCCCGACCAGGTCGCTCCGCCTAATGTGCCCGGCATGACTAACGTCTGCTTGCGCCCATAGGGTATGTACATACCTCGAGTATCCAGCGAATGAAACAGTTCCGCACAATAGCGATTGGACTCCGGTGTAACCGTAGTGATGTCGGTTTCATGCAACTCCTGTCGCACCAGGGCCGGCGGTTTGCTTGGGAATGGCTGCGTCGGCCAGGCCGCCTCCCCCGGCACATTGCTGTCAGGAACCCGGCGCTCTTCCACTGAGAACAGCGGCTTTCCCGTGACGCGGTCGAAAATAAACACGAATCCCATCTTCGTAACCTGGGCAACCGCTGGCACCGGTTTGCCATCGCGGCGCAGCGTTATTAGCGTCGGTTGTGCCGGCATGTCATAATCCCAAAGGTCGTGGTGCACCATTTGGAAATACCACACTAATTTACCCGTCGAAGCTTGCAATGCCACCAGCGAGTTTGCGAATAAGTCCTGACCTTTGCGATCACCGCCATAGAAGTCATACGAAGGCGAACCGATCGGCAAGAAAACCAAATCGCGATCTACGTCGACACTCATAGTCGACCACACATTTACCCCCGTTCTTCCCTTCCACGCTTCTTTCGCCCAAGTCTCGTGTCCTGCCTCTCCAGGTCCGGGGATGGTGTGAAATGTCCATACCAAACTCCCAGTGTGAACATCAAACGCGCGTACCACTCCGCTTGGTCCTTTGGAGGGATATTCCGGAACCGCAGCTCCTACAATGATTAGATCGTTGTAGATCGCGGGCGGCGATGTCACAGCGTACTCTGCTTTCGGAAGTCCGTTTGCGACTCCCACACGCAGATTGATCGCGCCATCCGTACCGAAGCCCTGGCAGGGTTTCCCAGTTTTAGCGTCCAAGCAGATCAGGCGTCCGTCGAATGTGCCGTATAGAATCCGCCGATCATTTCCTTTTTCGCTCTGCCAGTAGGCCACGCCACGGTGCTGGAAAAATATCCGGTCGGCGCGACCTGCCTGCGGATCGAACTGCCAAATTTCCTTGCCTGTTTCCGCATCCAATGCGATCACTCGATTCGAGGGGGTTGAGAGATACAGCACTCCGTCCACAAATAATGGTGTCGTCTCAAATGGCGCAGCCTGATGGCGGTCTGTTCCGTGCCCGCCATCGATCTCGCCGGTGTGATACGTCCACGTGCGCTTCAGGGTGCCAACATTTTGACGGTTAATTTGCTGCAGAGAGGAGAATCGCGTACCCCCAGCATTGCCTCCGTAGAATTGCCACTGCTGCGGCCATCCGCCGCAGGGAACCAGCAAAAGGAGCAACACCGCCGCTGGTTTAGCCGCCATTGTGGATGCGTATTCTGCCACAAATTCAGTGACCCGTAAAGGTCAGGTCCTACGACTGTCTAGGAACGCTTTCGGCATCGACGCGGAGGAAGATTGCAGCGGCCCAGACGGCGAGATGGGCAAGAGGGAAGGCGGCTTGTGCGTCCGATTTCTCGTGAAAAACTTGGCACAAGACGGTTCAAATTGGACCGCATTGTTACGCGAATAGGCTGACTGACAGACAGTCGGACTATTGCCAGCGAGTAAAGAGAAGCCTTGATTGTCTTAACAGAGTTGCGTGCAAACCGTGGCTTTACGCTTACTAGAAAGCAAAGCCGTACAGGGTATTGTCTGTTCGGGACTAGAGCAAACCTCGGTTTGCGGACTTTGTATGCGTCCCAAAAAAAAGGGCCATCTGCGTCGAACTTAGGCGGAAAACCGACTTTCGTGAACCCACATTTTTATAGGTTCGGTTCATTTAGCGAGAGCCTGCCGGAGATACCCCGCAACATCCGCAACGAATCGATGCACGGATACCTCGGCGATGCGGTGGCCGACGATTGCGTTCATGGTCTTTCCCACGGCGCCGAAAGGAGGCTCGTAGACACCGGAAAAATCCAGTTGCGTTTCGGTCGCCGTCAGCGGATACAGTGAGAGCACGCCCTTCATAAGTGGGAACCACCTCGGCATGGTCGCGGCCTCCCATTCCAGCATCAGGCGCGTGGTCCGAGTTGAAATGGTGTCAACGGATTGTTCCTCGACTCCATTCAAGGCAATCTTGACATCGGTCTTTACCCCAATACCGCCAAAATCGACATGGAGTTCAGCGGCGATTGATTGGGCCCGTGATGCAGCGGTCTTGGTAGCGGACTGGAACACGGTGAGAGCGTGCTGCGTCAATACATCGCGGACGCGCTCGTAGGGATGGTTCACATAGTCGAAACACCGAATCTCACGGCCCTTTTCCATCGACGTATCCCGTCCAGTTGGAGCGCCGATTTCGAACTGGAGGTCACGCAACTTTACCATAGCAGAGCCATGCTCGCGGGTGTTGCGTGGTGGTAGTAGGAGCTATACATCCTTCCGTCCTCGGCACGTTCCTCCCCAAAAGAGCTGTTTCCAACCAGTGAAACGGGATTTGGCGGTATGATGACTACCGCCTGAATTCACCCCCGACGAGTGGGGAGGCTCCATGTCCCAGATTGACGTGCCGTTATTGCGCTCCGGCTTTGGACAAACGCAACGAGGTGACAACTGGTGGGTGCAGCCACTTTTTGTTTTCCTGGGTTTGTCCGCATTCATTGTTTATGCCACCTGGGCGGCTCTACAAGGGCAGCATTTCAGGTTTGGGCCCTATCTCTCACCTTTTTATTCGCCGGAATTATTCGGCTCCACCAGTGAGAGCTGGTTTGGTCCAAACCCAAGCTGGATGCCTGCGTGGGTGACGGCAGCGGTACTCATCCTGTGGGCACCGGGCGGTTTCCGGGTAACGTGCTACTACTACCGCGGTGCATACTACAAGGCGTTTTGGGCAGACCCGCCTTCCTGCACGGTGGGCGAACCGCGGAAGAAATACCTCGGCGAACGCTCCTTCCCTTTGATCCTTCAAAATGTGCACCGCTACTTTCTTTATCTTGCACTCGTGTTTCTGATCATCCTTGCGCGCGACGTGTGGAATGCATTTTGGTTCAGCGGCCGCTTTGGCATGGGTCTTGGCACTCTCGTTTTGCTGACAAACCTGGCGCTACTTACCAGTTACACGCTGGGATGCCACTCCTTTCGCCATCTCGTCGGCGGATTTCGCGACCGGTTATATGGTTCTCCAATCCAAAAGCGAGCATACGACTGTGCAAGTTGTTTGAATCGGCGCCACATGGTGTTCGCGTGGTGCAGCCTCTGTACGGTGGCATTCAGCGATCTCTATGTGAGGATGTGCTCGATGGGTTTGTGGACCGATTGGAGGATCTTTTAGTGTCCGAGTATGTCACACACGAGCACGACGTTTTGATCATCGGAGCAGGAGGCGCGGGTCTGCGTGCCGCTGTGGAGGCGTCGGCTGCGGGTGTCAGAGTCGCCGTGATTTCGAAGTCTCTCCTGGGTAAAGCACACACTGTAATGGCCGAAGGTGGCATCGCCGCGGCCATGGGCAATGTCGATGATCGAGATAGCTGGCGGGTTCACTTCGCCGACACGATGCGCGGGGGACAGTACTTGAGCGATTGGCGAATGGCGGAGTTACATGCCAAGGAAGCGCCTGCGCGTGTTCGCGAACTCGAAGCGTGGGGCGCGCTTTTCGATCGAACGAGCGACGGCCGGATCCTGCAGCGCAATTTCGGCGGCCATCGGTATCCTCGCCTGGCACACGTAGGCGATCGCACGGGCCTCGAGATGATCCGCACGCTTCAAGACCACGGAATTCATCTCGGTATGGACGTTTTCATGGAGTACACAGTCGTTAAGCTGTTGAAAGACCACGATCGTATCGCAGGTGCTTTTGGATACGATCGCGAACGCGGACGATTTCACGTGTTCCGCGCCAAAGCAGTGGTGCTCGCAACGGGAGGAATTGGACGGGCGTACAAGATCACCAGTAATAGCTGGGAGTATACAGGCGACGGACATTCGCTTGCCTATCATTCCGGGGCGGGGTTAATGGACATGGAATTTGTGCAATTTCACCCCACAGGAATGATCTGGCCGCCGAGTGTACGCGGCATTCTGGTCACAGAAGGGGTTCGTGGCGAGGGAGGGGTGCTTCGAAACAGAAACGGCGAGAGATTTATGTTCAATGACATTCCGCCGTTGTACGTAAATCAAACCGCCAACTCGGAAGAGGAAGGCTGGCGCTATACGCAAGGCGATAAGGAGGCGAAAAGACCGCCAGAACTGCTCACGCGCGATCACGTCGCCCGCTGCATACGGCGAGAAGTGCGTGAAGGGCGAGGAAGCCCGCACGGCGGTGTACTTCTGGATATTGCATGGATCAAGGAGAGAATTCCGAATGCGGGGGAACATATAAAAAAGAAGCTTCCCAGCATGTATCACCAATTCAAGCAGCTCGCCGACATTGATATTACGCAGGAAGCGATGGAAGTAGGTCCTACGACCCACTATGTGATGGGAGGGGTTCGTGTTAACGCCGATTCGCAGATGTCGGATGTTCCCGGACTGTTTGCGGCGGGGGAATGTGCGGCAGGTTTGCACGGCGCCAACCGACTCGGGGGCAATTCGCTCTCCGATCTGTTGGTTTTTGGCAAGCGTGCCGGAGAATACGCTGCGGCCTTCGCCAGAGAAAATTCCCTTGGAGAGTTGAACCCTGAGGAACTCGAAGTGGCGGAAAACTGGGCGCTGCAACCGTTCGAGCGCCAAGGTTCTGAGAATCCATACGTTGTGCAACATACATTGCAGGACGTAATGCAGGAACTGGTAGGCATCGTGCGCCAGGAGCAGGAGATGTTGCAAGCGCTCGATCGCATTCGCGAATTGAAAGCCGCGAGTGAGCGGGTGAGCGTGGACGGAAATCGGGAATACAACACGGGCTGGCACACGGCGCTTGATCTGTACCATCTGCTAACGGTGTCGGAGATGATTGCACGCGCTGCCTTGGAACGTAGAGAAAGCCGCGGTGCTCATTTTCGCGACGACTTCCCTGCGAAAGAAGAGCGGTTAGGCGGCTTCAACATTGTCGTGCGAAAAGGTGCTGGCGGGGAAATGGAATTTCGGCGCGAGCCAATACCGCCCATGCATGCAGATCTGCAGCAAATCATCCAGGAGATGAAGTAATGGCGACCGCAACCTTTCGCATCTGGCGCGGAGAAAAGGGTCAAGGGAGATTCCGGGACTACACCACGGAAACGGCGTCCGGCATGGTGGTGTTAGATGTAGTGCATCAAATCCAAGCAGAGCAAGCGGGCGACCTGGCCGTTCGCTGGAATTGCAAGGCGGGAAAGTGTGGCTCGTGTTCGGCCGAAATCAACGGAATGCCGAAACTGATGTGTATGACGCGGCTGAACACACTAGCGCTTGACAGACCTGTGACGATCGAACCCATGAAGGCTTTTCCGCACATCAAGGATCTGGTGACGGACGTATCATGGAATTACGCTGTTAAGCAGCGCATTCCTAAATTCGAGCCGCGGCCTCCCGATGCGCAGGATGGTACCTGGCGCATAGCGCAACAAGACGTCGAGCGGGTGCAGGAATTTCGCAAGTGCATCGAATGTTATCTCTGCCAGGATGTCTGCCACGTACTACGCGATCACCACATGCACGAACAATTTATCGGCCCCCGCTTTCTCGTATATGCGGCCGCCCTGGAAATGCACCCCTTGGATGTGTGCGACCGCGCGCCTGAGTTAAGGAAGCAATTCGGCATCGGCTTGTGCAATATCACGAAGTGTTGTACGAAGGTCTGCCCCGAGGGCATTACGATCACCGACAACGCCATCATTCCGCTTAAGGAGCGTGTCGTCGATCGATTTTTCGACCCGCTATCAAAGCTGTTCCGGGTGTTCAGTTCTTCGAAAGCTTAGGAGATTTTATGGAGTTCGAACTGAAGTCGCTTTCAGTGCAAAGTATTCCCGAAGCGCTCGCGAAAGTAGAGCGTTATCGATTGTTGAATGAACCTACCCTGGCGGAAAGCATTTGCCTCGATATTTTGGCCGTTGTGCCCGACCATCAGCAGGCCCTGATTTCACTCCTCCTTGCAAGGACGGACCAATTCCCGGTCCAGGTGCCTGCTAAGGCCCAGGAGATTCTCGCTCAGATTAAGGGAGACTACGAGAAAGCTTATTACGCCGGTATCATCTGGGAACGTTTGGGACACGCCCGGATTCGTCAGGGCGGCACGGGACCAGGCCCGTCGGCATATCACGCCCTTCGGGAAGCGATGACAGATTATGAAAGAGCCATCAACTTTGCTCCGCCTGGAAACGACGACGCCATTTTGCGCTGGAACACTTGCGCACGGGTGATCATGCAAAACCCGGAAATCCGGCCATTGCCCGAGGATGACCCTGCCCAGGCGTGGGTGCGCGACGAAGCTGGCTCTAGGATCGCAGACGCCTAGCCTCAAGGCATCCCATCGAAGCCACTGCCGATGTCGCAATGCCGAACAGTGTGAGGTCCCGACACTTCCTTATCCTCCGGCACACTAGTGGCAACATCCGCAAGGTGTGAGAAGGCCGTTCATCGGTCATTTGAAAAGAAGACCACTATTGGAATGTCAGTGGGAGTTCTTTCCCTGGATGCCGACTTCGCGTTGCTAATCCGGCCGGAATGTGCATAATCAGCGAACGAGTTCCACCGTGCGGGTAACTGCGGGTAGCTTTTGAAATGCCCTCGGTAGTCATCAGATCTCTTTGTGCTGCAAGACGAGCTGGACTCCCCTTACCATTCGCGCAATCCAACGGCCATGAGGCCCCTGGGCTCGAAATTGTGACATTGACGCTCTATGCATAGAGTGTCTATAGTACTGCTTATGGCCAGTATGGAGTTGATTCCCGGAACTCTGGATATGTTGATCCTGAGGACGCTGACTCGTTCCCCCCTGCACGGCTATGCAATCGCCCAGTCGATCAAGCGGATCTCGGATGATGTGCTGACGGTAGAAGAAGGTTCGCTCTATCCGGCGCTGCAGCGCCTGCTGTTGCAGGGCTGGGTGAAAGCGGAATGGAGAAGGACCGAAACCAACCGACGCGCTCGCTTTTACACGCTTACGGCGACGGGAAGAAAGCAACTGGGGCTGGAGGTGTCGCAGTTCCGGCAAATGGTAGCGGCGATCAGCCGTGTGCTGGAAGACGTTGAGGAGGCGGGATGAGCACAGTGATGAACTTTCTGCGGAAGCTGGCACTGTGGTTTCGGCGCGGACAATTCGGCCAGGAGCTGGACGAAGAGATGGCGTTCCACCAGGAGCAGATGGAGCGGGAGCTGCGTGAACAGGGAAAGACTCAGGACGAGGCGCGCTACGCGGCGATACGGCAGTTCGGCAACACAGCGCGCATGCGGGAGCGCAGCCATGAAGTCATCGCATTCAGTATGGAAACAGTGCTGCAGGATGTGCGCTTCGCAATGCGGCAGATGAAGAGGAATCCGGAATTCGCGGTGACCGCGGTGCTAGTGCTGGCGCTGGGGATTGGGGCGAGCACGGCGATTTTTGGGTTTGTGGACGCGGCGCTGATCCGGCCGCTGCCGTATACGCAGCCAAGCCAACTGGTGGTGCTGTATGAGACCACGACAATGGGCAAGCGGTATCACCTTTCTTATCTGGATTACCTAGACTGGAATTGGGATAACACGGTCTTCCAGTCGATCGATCTTTACACGCCGCACGGTTTCACACTAAAGACGCCGGATGGCCTGCAGGCGGTGACTGGCTCCCATGTGACCGTGGGTTTTCTCCGAGAACTTGGGGTGGTCCCGGCGATCGGGCGCGATTTTCGTCCAGGTGAGGATCAGGCCTCCGCTCCTCGCACGGTTCTGCTGAGCTACACGACGTGGCAGGCGCGCTATGGCGGACGGAAAGACGTGTTGGGGCAGACCGTCGTCCTGGATGGCAATCCGAACGAGATCGTTGGCGTGCTGCCGCCGAGCTTTCATTTTGCACCCGTGGAACCTGCGGAGTTCTGGACGACTGTGCGCGCTTCTAACCCGTGCGAGAAGATGCGGGCCTGCAAAGACTTCTTCGGACTGGCCCGATTGAAGCAGGGCGTTTCGTTCCAGGCGGCGCTTGCCGATATCCAGACGATTGCGGCGCAGCTGGCACGCGAATATCCGGATGCCAACCAAAATCGAGGGGCCTACATGATGACGGCGACGGACGTCATCGTGGGCGATACGCGACCGATTCTGCTTGCGCTTCTGGGCGGGGCTGCGCTGCTGCTGCTCATCGCGACGGTGAACGTGGCCAGCCTGCTGCTGGTGCGGTCAGAGAGCCGCAGGCGCGAGATGGCGGTGCGTGGAGCTCTGGGGGCTTCTCCCGCGCGCCTGGTGCGGCAGTTTGTTACTGAGGGGCTGACGCTGGTTGCCGTTGCGAGCGTGCTGGGCGTGACCGGAGCATGCGGAATGATGCAACTGCCGGTGCGGCTGATCCCGGAAGATATGCTGGCGAAGATGCCTTATCTCGAGGGGCTCGGACTGAATGTACACATCGTGCTCTTTGTCTGCGGAATCTTCATGGCGACCGGCGGGATTTTCTCTCTGACGCCGATTCTGCGGCATTTCCCGGGCGATTTGCGGGAAGGACTGACGAGCGGCGGTCGCAGCTACGCGGGCGTTGTGTGGCGGCGCCTCGGCCCGAACCTCGTGGTGGTGGAACTGACCGTGGCGATGGTGTTACTGGTAAGCGCAGGACTGCTGGGCAAGAGTTTCTATCGATTGCTGCACAGCGAAATCGGGCTGGAACCCGATCATCTGGCTACCTTGCAGGTGAGCGCAGAAGGGCCGGCATATGCGAAAGACGCGCAGGAGATTGAGCTGGAACGGGAGATTCAGGAGAAAGTGTCGGAAATCCCGGGGGTCCAGTCGGTAGCGTTTACCGATGCGCTGCCGCTCGGTGACGGAGACGGCGCAAAGAACTATTGGGTGGTCGGGCGGCCGTATCAGGGCGAGCAAAATGAGATCCTCAACCGCGACGTGAGCTACGGTTACTTTTCCACAATCGAGGCGCAGCTGCTGCGGGGCCGCTTCTTCCGCGAGGACGAAGATGAATCGAAGCCGCTGGTGGCGATAATTAATGAGCGGATGGCACAGCGGTATTTCCCCGGGGAGAAGCCACTCGGCCAGCAGATTTACGAGCAGGGACACGAGGAACATCACATCGAGATCGTCGGCGTGGTGAGCGATATCCAGGAAGGGCAACTGGATACCGCACCGGGACCAGCGGTCTATCTGCCCTTCCGGCAGCATCCGTCGAGCGACTTCGCAATGGTTGCGCGCACGCGCCAGGACGCCGATGCGATGCGTTCATTGATGACGGCGGCGGTGCACGGGATTGATCCGGGCCTGGCCACTTATGACCCGATCACGATGCAACAGCGGATACACGATTCCCCGGCGGCTTACCTGCACCGCTCGTCGGCATATCTGGTCGGCGGGTTCGCGGCGCTAGCGCTGATGCTGGGCATTGTTGGACTCTACGGGGTTGTCTCCTATTCGGTGAAGCAGCGGACTCGAGAAATCGGAGTGCGGATGGCGCTGGGCGCGGAGCGCGGAACGGTGCACCGGATGGTGCTGCGGGAAGCGGCTCGGCTGACAGTGATGGGGCTGGTGGCAGGGATAGTGTGCGCCATTGGAGCGGCGGTGCTGATGCGGAGTTTGCTGTTTGGCGTGGAGGCATGGGATGTGCCGACGCTGACGGGAGTGTCGGCGGTGCTGGGGATCCTCGCGCTGCTGGCGAGTTATCTGCCGGCGCGACGGGCGGCTCGGGTGAACCCCGTAGATGCCTTGCGGGCCGAGTAAGAGACCTCGCCGTAGCTCGACATGACGTCCGGGTACTCATCGCACCCATGGTGAGGTACTCAACTGTTGTGAACGTGGCAAAGCATTCATTGATCTCGGCTTCAGCGTCAATAAAGGATAGGTCCCCTGAAACGGGTTTGTCGCCATCAACCCGTGCGGTCAATGATGATCGAAGGTGCGGGCGAAAATCTCCCAACGGGCGGCACTGGGTCACTCATGAGTAGCCTCCCCTTGGATATCTTCGGGGGGATCCCGAATGAAATCGGGAGTGAAGGCGGAAAGCTTACAACGAAAGAAGCATTTTCGGGAAGCCGCCGAATCGCTCAATGCAAAATGTAACCGGAGGAGACACCGGCGAGATACTCAGGGTGTACCCCGACTCACAGAAAAAAATGAGGAGGTTTGGGTTTCGGTCACGAAGCCAAGTGACAGTATGTATGGGCGGTATCGCAAGGCCGAAGGCGAGGCTCGTTCGCGACTACTGGAATGGCCGCAACGAGCGCGTCCCGGGCTAGTTCCTCGGCAATGCCGATATCGCGGGTGACGCGGGCAATCGCAGTGATGAGCCGCGTAGACTCGATTTTCCACACTGCCTCGATCGTCCTGTGGACATCGCTCATGTCGACTGACTCCATCTGAACGGTAGTCAGGCAAACAGGTTCCTGATCACGTCATTGACGATGCCGTTGCTCCATTGATAGACCTTCAGGCGGTTTTCTCTTCCCGGCCTTCATTACAACGACAAACGGCCAGACCGGAATTCTACGAGCATTGGAAAATTCCACGGCAATGTCATCCTGAGCGAGGATTGATCTTTGCGTGCCCTAGCGCAAAGATCAACCGCAGTCGAAGGATCCCTACAGCGCATCCAGCGTCATGAGTGTGGCAAGGTATCTCCGATGCTGTGGTGGTGAAGACCGCTTTTGGCTCGCTGATCTGAAATCCGCGAACGAGGATTCGTGCGCAGCCCGGTGAATTGGAAGTCGAGCAGCTTTGCACCCTACACCAACGGAGTGGAAAGCGCAGTGGAGATCGAATCGCAGTGGACGGCACGTCGTCGCGAACGGCTGGGAGCCGTACCAACAGCGTCAAAACCCCACCCTCCCGCACAGAACACGGGAAGAGCCTGCCTGAGCGACCGAGCGGAGCGAGGGGAGCCAAACGGAGTGGGGCAACCCCATTTTGCAAACTTATGAAAGGCTGGGCCAGCCCCCCAAATCGACCTGATGCAGAAGAATATTTCGCTTTTCGAGAGTACATTCGACAGAATGCTCCAAAGCGTGGGCTGGCGGTAGAACCGGCGGATTATCGGTACAGTTCATCCTGGCCGGGGCTTGTCCTTGACGAGGCACCGCAGCGGCTAAAGCCGGCGGGTTCCATGAGCGCTTAGATCGCAGCGGTAAACCGCTGCGCCACCCAAAGGCGCTGTCCTCGACCATGTTCGCTTCTTTGTGCGACCGCTGAAAGCTATGGCCGACGCAACCTTTATTAAGGCGAGGGGTTATCAGACTCACTGCTGAACTTAGTCAACCTCAACGGGTAAGACTCAATCGAGGAGAACATGAAATGAATGCTTACTGGAGAGTGCTTTGTCACACAGCCTTCATCTTTGTTGGCGTCGGAATATCCAATCTTTGGGCGCAGGACGCTGCCATTCCAACGTCTGTTCTGCACATTCAGCAAACTCAGACTACTTCGCAGGGCTCACAGAAGGGGTGGCCGAGGTTTCTCGCGATGTATCACGTGCTCGATGGCGCAAAGTCGCCGGCGAACATGTCCGCTTTGAGAGGAAAGCTCTCGCTGAAGAACTACGATCCGACTTTCAGCGAAGTCTTGTGGTTATTGGTCTACTGGCAGGGAGAATGTCCATCGCACGACATCAATTTGACCCAAGCTGCAGGTATCCTTTGGGCCGATATCATAAAGAATCCCTCACAGTCGGAATCCTCGTTCCCTGTGAATCTGGTCTTCCCGCACCCCCTGCCGACGACTGGATGCATCGGTCTTTACTATGGCGGTGGGCCGCTGAACAGAGGCAAGGCGACCATGACTGCCGATTTGGAGTTGACCTATAACGCGGCAAGCTCGAACCCAAACACGATCGTCAACGTGGGGGGAGGCGAATATTGTTTTGGTCAGGACTACGGCTGTCAGAATGCCACGGCGATTGACGGAGAGGCGTTCGCGGTTCCGACGACATTCACGGCGGCTGGGCATTTGCTCGAGATCTACGGAAACATTAGCGACAGTACCTTCGATGGGACGAACGACAACGGGCCGCTTCCGACAGGCGCATCATGGGGCTCGATCAATGATTTCTACTTGCTTCCTGGAGGGTGCGGGATATTTGGCGAGAACGTCAACAGCCAGGGGTTTCCGAATCCGACCCCGCTGTCAACCCTGCACAGCTGGCTACCCAAAAATGCGCTGCACCTTGTGAGCGTACCGGAGGTAGATAGAATTGCGCCCGGCAAAAATGGCAAGGCAGCGCTGCAAAACCAGATTGAGACCATTTTCTCCGTTCCTGTGAAGGTGAACGCGGGAGATTGCATGCTGACAATTTTCGGCAGGACGGGCAACGGCGCGACGGACAACGAAACGCAGGTGAATGGCTTAATGGGGCCGTAGGGGAATCGGGTCGCCACTGCGCCCCTCCTCCTCAGCCAAAAACAACAAGTCGTCCTCAACCAACGCTCGCAGGTCGACCACTTTCCCACGCCGCGACCGCGCCTTTCGCAGCTTTCGTTTCTTACTCTTAGCCGTCATGACAGAATCGTATACCCATTACCGTGATGACGATACGTTCCTGCAGGAACATCCCGCCTCCACTATGACGACGAACGACGAGACCGGAATTCTACAAATCGTCCAGTAAGATTTTAGTTCTTATATCTGAGTGGCGGTGTTGCACTCCTCGCCTGCCTGCAGCCGCTGTAGCATTTCACCCCACCCGCCCCCGGTTGGCGAGCCCCCCTATTCACAATAGACTCTGACCTTGACTTTGGTGTTTGCGTCTTTTTGATCAACATCGACAGTCAAGTCGTTCAACTGTTCGACTAGTTCCTCCAGGTTTTCCGGTTTGATTTGAGTCAGGTCGATAGGGACACCCTGCTCTTGCATGGCGACGTTGGCGCGACGCAGGGCGGGCGCGGGAATCAGTCCGGCCAGGCGCACTCCGGCGCGCAGTAGCTGCATGGGGATGCGCACGTTGACCTTGGTTGGGCCTTCGTGGTTGCCGTCTTCCTCGGAATCAACCACTACGCGTAAATATTTGGGACGAGGCTTCCCTGCTGCTGATGATCCGCTATCGGAAAACGTCGAGAACGTCGGAGGAGCTTCCATAGCGGAGATGAGGCGCTCGGCCTCGTCGGCGCTGATCTTCGCTTCCGACAACATCTGCAGAATTTGGCGACGATGTTCATTCATATGCGACTCCCCTCAGCGGCTAAGGCCGCTCGTCGTTTCTGATCTCTTGTCGGGGCAGCTTGAGGCCGCACCGTTTCAAACCAAAATCATGGACGATCCACATCAGAGGATGTGGAACGACATTCCGGCGCTGCGGTGTTCGACCTCAACGTTGGTATCAGCCAGAGCGTTCAGGATCTGCCAGATGACCGCAACTCCACGGAGCGGATTCACGCGGCATGCCAGGCACGCGATGAAGATAAAGGGCGAAAGTAAGACCGCCAGTGGCAACAGCAATAACCAGATCAAGAAGAGCGGCACCCACAGGCGAAACGTACGGCTCTCGTGGTTGCGCAGGCTGACAACGGCGACAAAGGGAATCATGGCAACGTCTCCATCTCGCGGATAGCGTCTTCCGCCGTGATCTCCCCTCGCCGCAACCGCTCCAGGATTTCGGACTTCGGGGGCGTGGGGTTGGTCTCGACGAATTCGAGGCTATTGGCGATGCGCGTCAGCCGCGACTTGATCGTGGGATAGCTGACACCGAAGATCCGCTCCATTTCCTTGATCGAACCGTGCGAGCGGACGAAGGCGGTGATAAAGATCTGGTCGTCGACGGAGAGGCGGGCCAGTTGGGGCAGTTCGAAACTGCCCTCAATGGCGATATCTTTTTCCGGTATGCGAACTCGCTCCACAATGACCCGATGACCTTGGGTGACCTGCGCTAATTCTTGCCAGTCCTTCGAGGTGGTGTTTGTAGGATCCATTCATTCTTCTCGCACTTCAATCAATAAATTAATTTTATTAATGTGTCAACTATTTATTATTAAGTTTATCAATCATAAATAGCATCAACGACTCCGGCCGCGAAGATCTTATTTACTGTTGACAACAATATATATTGCAATACATAGTATGCCGGTGCGTGAGATTAGCGGCTCCGATTCCGTCACGGACAAATGGGAAGTCCAGCTTCGCAAGGGGTGTCTCGAACTGGCGATTCTAGCTTCACTGTGGGGCGGGAAGCGTTACGGCCTCGAAGTGCTGCGACGTCTCGAGAACGATTCGGATTTGATCGTATCGGAGGGGACGGTTTATCCCCTGCTCAGTCGGCTGAAGACGTTAGGGTTGGTGCAGAGTGAGTGGGTGGAATCGGACGCAGGGCATCCGCGGAAATATTACGCGCTGACGACGGCGGGAAGGCAGCGAGCCCTGGAGATGGCTGCGATCTGGGCACGGTTTTCTTCCAGCATGCGCCGGTTGCTCACTCCATTAGATGAGGACAAATAAATGGCGGATGACGCACAGCAGAAGATCGACGCCTATCTGAATCGACTCCGCGAACGATTGCGCGGCCTCCGGGCAGAGGAGAGGCGCGAGATTGTGGAAGAGTTGCGCAGCCATCTCGTGGAGAAGGCCGCGGTGGGGGGAATGACGGCGACGGCAGTGGATGCGGCTTTGGAATCACTTGGCAAGCCGGAGGAGTTGGCCCGGGAGTATGTCACTGATGAACTGCTGGCGCGTGCCGAGGTCAGCCGGTCTCCCTTGCGGATTCTCGACAGTCTGTTCCGCTGGGCCAGTTTGAGCATCGCGGGATTTTTTGTGTTGCTCGGGGCGATCACCGGATACTTCCTGGGAGTGGTTTTTCTTTTGGTGGCCGCGCTGAAACCGTTTCACCCGGAAACGGCGGGATTGTGGGCTTCCCGGGATGCCGCGGGAGATTTATCTCTCTCGCTGCACATGGGGTTTGGCTACGCGCCGGTTGGCGGCCGCGAAGTGCTGGGCTGGTGGATCGTGCCCATCGGACTACCGTTGGGTTGCCTCCTTGTGATTCTGACCACGCGTTTTGGAGTCTGGTGCGCGCGGCTCTATCGCAAGTCACGAGAGCTTCCAGGTCGCGGGTGAGTGTGTTTGCGCTAGCGAATTGAGGTACTACGAATGAACACATCGATTTCTGCGAACACAACCGCGGTTGCAGGTGGCGCCGCAATTTCTTTGCAAGCTCAGCGACCGTCGGCGGGCCAGAGATGGATTTCGTTCGGAGAATTCCTGGTGGGGAGTGCAATTGTCATTGGACACAACGTGTATCACGTCGTCCCAAACGAGGTGCCCATCCTTGTCGTCCTCGCATTGATTTCGTTCCGACTGCGCGATGGCTGGAGCGCGCTCGGTCTGCGTTGGCCAGTGTCGTGGCGGCGGACAGTTTTGATCGCGCTGGCCGCGGCGACATTGAGAATCCTATTCGGAGTGCTGCTGATCGAGCCGGTCACTGCCCACTTCTGGCCGCCCGCGGTTGCGCCCAGTGGCATGAATCACATTGCGGGGCATTGGATACATGCTCTCAGGTGGTTTCTGCTAGTTTGGACTTTTGCTGCGTTTGGCGAGGAGATCGGATATCGCGGATATCTGATTAATCGGGGGGCGGACGCGGGCAGCCAGTCGAAGTCTGCATATTGGGTTGCAGTCGTTGTGGTCTCGGTGCTCTTCGGGTACGGGCACTACTACAAGGGCCCAGCCGGAATCGTAGACTCCGGGATGGCGGGGCTTGTTTTGGGAGCCGCCTACGTTCTATCTGGACGAAACTTGTGGGTGTGTGTGCTAGCCCACGGATTCATCGACACGATTGGATTGATCGCCGTATTCTTCGGATGGTCCTCGTGACGCGAGGACGGGAAACTCCGAAAACCCTTGCATCTACCACGGAAAGTGCGCCGCTGTCGCGCTAAGAATGCCTCGCAACAGATTGGAATCAAAAGGGCTGCTGGAGGCATCGAATACATTGACTTCCATGGCGGGGCAACCTAGTCTGGAAGTGGATCTTTGCAGGGCCCAACCCACCAGTGGGGGCGTCACGGCTTCGACGGAGATGCTTGCGGCCAAGAGGCATGCCGGGGTGCACACACCCGTAATCGTGGGCAAAATGATAATTGCCAATCAACAGATGGCATACGCAGCCTAACTAGTTTAGGCAGCCGTCCCAAGAGGCTTCGCCCGTGGGCCTCCGAAGGACGTCACACAGCGGGCTGCTCTTCTCTTCTACGTCTGGGATGAGAGGCTAAGACCACAGGCTAGCGGAACGCGTTTCTTGTCGGTTCTGAGCGCTGGCCGCGAACGTCCCAGGGTAATGCCTGGGGCATGAACACGACTAAGCATGTAGTTCTCTTGACCAGTAACATTTTCGGACGCGGGTTCGACTCCCGCCGCCTCCACCACTCTAGCCTATTGATAATAAGATAGTTATAAGAACATAGGAAAATCGTACAGCAAACGTTCAATGGATTCGGCAAAGAGGCCGAATTCATGCTCTCTGTTTACTCTCGCCACTACCCTCCCTGTAAGTCAGACGACATCAATTACAAGCGTTGCCGCTGTCCAAAGTGGATCAATGGGATGCTGGGATCGGACGGCCCATTCATTCGCCGAAGTGCGAAGACTCGGAGCTGGGAAAAAGCAGAAGATTTCAAACGAGAGTTGGAAGCCGAGTACGAGTCCAAGCAAAATGGCGAACCTGAATCGGTGGCGGTTACGTCCGAAAACCTCCTCACAAGAGTCTGTGACTGAAATCACTGCATTCTGGGACACGGGGGCACATGCTTGAATCGGAGAAGTTGTAAACTATGCGTGTGAGTAGAACCGGCGTTTTGATGATGCTCGCGATCAAGGTCCTTTGGGCCGCGACGCCGGCTATCGCCTGCCTGATTCCCACGCATCCCATGACACAGGCAGAACACGAATGCTGCAAGAAGATGGCGGAGCAGTGTGGGTCAAAGATGATGCCTTCGAGCCATTCCTGCTGCCAAGGGCATGAGCGGGAGACTGCAGTCAGTCCGGTATCGACTTATTCCCCTACTCGTCCTTTTGATTTCGCGATCGTTCCGCAGCTATCGATTCTGCTCATTTCAAGTCCGTCTGTTTCGCTTCATGTTCCTGCGTTGGAAGCGCCTCCGCCCGAATCATCTTCTGGTTGTAGTGCCATCCTCCGAATCTAGACTCCTTCGCTAACTGATTTGGCAGTCGTCTATCCAACTGCGCCTTTTCCGCGCGGCTGAGATGGGCTGCCTAGCTTTTTCTCGAAATCAGTCCGGAGGAGTGATGAAAACTCTACGTGTCTTCTTTTATGTGGCGCTTTTGTGGGGATCGGTGTGGCTTGCCCGCGCACAGACAGGAAACGGCCCTACCAATATTGTCGAACTGCTTCCTCAGCACCATGCGGTCCCGGCTGGTCCGGCTCTGATGCTCGATGAGATCGAGCGCATGGCTCTGAGTGGGAATCCCGAAATCAGAGTTGCAGTGAGGAGACTCGCTGTCGTCCAAGCTCACGTCCCCACGGCGGGGGCTCTGGACGATCCATCCTTTATGTATCGAGGGTGGCAAGTGCCTCTCCATCAGCCCTGGAACTACAACGCCGGCCAAAACATGTTCATGTTAAGCCAGACGCTGCCGGGGTTCGGCAAGCGATCTTTGCGAACGAGTGTGGCGGAGGCTGATGTGGTCGAAGCGAAGGCGGCATTAGAAGTAACCAGGCTCGATGTTCGCATTCGCGTCCGCAAGGCTTTCTATGACCTACTACGAGCTGAAGACGGCCTTCGCATTCACGACGAGCACGTCGACATTGCGCGGCAGGCTGTGGAGGCTGCGCGGATCAAGTACGCAGTTGGGAAAGTACCTCAGCACGACATCCTTAAGGCACAGATCAGCGTGACGCGGCTTGCCGAACACCTGATCCATTTCGAGCAAGACATCGAGATAGCGCAAGCGCACCTCGACACCCTTCTTGGCCGCGATCCTCATGAAGCGATCAATGTTCGAGGCGACTATGGAATCTCGATCGCATTGCCACCACTGGAGACATTGGAACGAACGGCACTTCAATCGAGGCCCGATCTGATCGAGGCGCAAGCGGTCGCGGAGAAGAGCCGCAAGGAGCAAGCCCTATCCCAAAAGGCGTTCAACCCAGATTTCACGGTCTCCGCAGGATACATGCTGATGCCGCGAGGATCTGAGTTTCGGAATAACTACATGGTTGAGGGTTCGATCAACCTGCCATGGCTGAACCGCCGCAAGCACGACGCTGAGATCGCCGAATCAACCGCGATGGTCACTGAAAAAGACGCGGAGATCGACGCGATGCGTAATGCTGCCTTTGGGCAAATTCAAGAATCGTTGGTACAGACAAAAGCTGCTCAGAAGCTCGCAAACATTTATGCAACATCGTTGCGGCCACAGGCGGAAGCTACCTTGCACTCGACAGTGATCGCGTACGAGAACGACCGAACCGAATTTCTCGATCTGCTCGATAGCCAGATGACTGTCATCGACTTGGATCTTGCGTACTTCCAGGCATTGGCCGATTTCGAAGCGAGACTCGCGGATCTGGAGCTTGCTGTAGGCAAACCTGTCGATGACGTACAGAAATCTTCCCCGGAGGTGACGCAATGAAAGAACACACTTATAAGAAAGCTTTCGGTGTTGCAGTCGTTGTCTGCTTGCTACTAGCTGCGACTCTTGGCTTCGATCTCCTTCGGAGTGATCGCAGGACGCAACCGATTGAGGAAGTCGATCCAGTTGTGGCTAGAGGCCCCATAGGCACCGCGCAAGCCCTCGCAAGTGGCAATGATGCTGAAGATAATTCGGCTCCGATGCTCGCGCCTGTGCAGTTGTCTCCGCAACGCTTACAAGCAATCGGCGTCACAACTGCCCTCGTTGAGCTACGGCAAATGGATGATCAACTGCGGCTACCCGGCAACGTGGACATCAACGAGCAGCAAGTCTCTTATGTCCAGACGCGCTTTCCCGGATGGATTCAGAAGGTCTTCGCAAACGCAACGTACCAGTATGTCCGCAAAGGTCAGACTCTCTTCACAATCTACAGCCCTGATCTCGTCAGCACGGAACAGGAGTATCTCCTCGCCAAGCAGAACCAAAAGTCGTTTTCACAGGACATGCATGGGACAGCATTGAAAGAGGGTGATTGGCTGGTGCAGGCGGCTTCGGACCGGCTGCGACAGTTTGCGGTCTCACCGGGGCAGATCGCAAAGCTGGAGCAGGGCGGCAAGGTGGAGCACGACATCGAGGTTGAGTCACCGGTTTCCGGCTACATCACCGAGCGAAACGCATTACCCAATCAGTATGTGCAGAGTGACACCAAGCTCTACACGATTGCGGACCTATCCACGGCTTGGGTTTACGCCAACGTTGCGCAGAATGATGTTGGTCGACTGAAGCTCGGTAACTCTGCAACGGTGAACGTAGATGCCTATCCAGGCCGAAAGTTCGCTGGCCGAATCGACCAGATCCTTCCGCAAGTTGATCCAATGACGCGGACAGTTCGCGTCAGACTTGTGTTCGCCAACCCCGGCGTTGTGCTAAAGCCAGGAATGTACGTGAACGTCAGCATTGATGTTCCTCTCGGTAGGCGACTGGTGATTCCGAGTTCGGGTGTTCTGCAAGCGGGCACCCGGCAGATTGCATTTGTGGATCATGGGCAAGGTTATCTCGAACCGCGTGAGGTAGAAATTGGTCCACGGGTTGACGATCACTCGGTGGTTCTCAAAGGACTGCGCAAAGGTGAACGAGTTGTGAGTTCCGCTAATTTTCTGGTTGATTCTGAAGCGCAACTTCAAGCTGCCATGGGATCATTTGCGCCGCCACCAGGCGCCGGGGCAGCGGCAGCGATGAACGCACCAAGTCAGCAAATCGGGATTGACCTCTCGACCGATCCTACGCCGCCGCACAAGGGCGCAAACACTGTACGAGTGAAGCTGACTGGCGTTGATGGAAATGCAGTGGCAGGCGCGCAGACGACTGTCACGTTCTTCATGCCGGCGATGCCAGCGATGGGTATGGCTGCCATGCGCGTGGGTGAGACGTTGTCCGAAAAAGGGAACGGCGTCTACGAAGGGCCACTACAACTGCAGACCGGTGGTACGTGGCAAGTCACAGTAACCGTTCAGCGCAATGGCCAAACCGTCGCCAGCAAGCAACTCAGCCTCAGCGCGACAGGAGGTATGTGATGATCTCGCGAATCATTGAGTGGTGTGAGAGAAATCGCTTCTTGGTGTTTACTGGGGCAATCCTTTTGAGCCTGGCGGGTGCTTGGTCGCTGCAGCGAATCCCGCTCGACGCGCTTCCCGACATTAGCGATGTTCAGGTGATCATTCACACAGAATGGGCAGGCGAGCCGCCGAATGTCATCGAGGACCAAGTCACGTATCCGATTGTTTCATCCTTGTTAGCGGCTCCGCACGTGAAAGCAGTGCGAGCGCAGACGATGTTTGGCGACTCCTACGTCTTCGTGGTCTTTGAGGATGGCACCGATTTGTACTGGGCCCGTTCGCGGGTCACAGAGTACTTGCAGCAAATCGCCGGCCGTTTGCCCTCCGACGTACATCCTGCGATTGGGCCGGATGCCACCGGAGCAGGTTGGGTTTATGAATACGCAATCGTTGACCGCACACACACGAAGAGCCTTGCCGATCTGCGCGCGTTACAGGATTGGTATCTGCGTTATCAACTCGAGACCGTGCCCGGTGTGGCAGAGGTCGCAAGCATCGGCGGTTTTGTGCGCCAATACCAGGTGAAACTCGATCCCAACAAGCTCTTCTCTTACGGCATACCTGCATCGATGGTGATTGATCGGGTTCGTCAGAGCACCAACGAAGTTGGCGGAGATGTGTTGGAGATGAGCGGCGCGGAATACATGGTGCGGGGTCTGGGTTATCTGCAATCCATCTCCGATCTGGAGAATGTGCCGGTAGCCACGAAAAATGGCACGCCTGTGCTGGTTCGCGATCTCGGTACTGTAGCATTCGGGCCTGACGTCCGGCGCGGAGCCGCAGATTGGCAAGGCGAAGGCGAAACCGTAGGTGGAATCGTGGTGATGCGCTATGGCCTGAATGCTTTGAACGTGATCAATGGAGTAAAAGCCAAATTCCGCGAACTCGCTCCCTCACTGCCGCCCGGGATAGAGGTCGTGACTGCATACGATCGATCATGGCTCATCAATGAATCGATCAAGACCTTGAAGCGGGACCTAGTCCTCGAGGCGATCATCGTCAGCTTCGTGAGCATCGCTTTCCTTTTTCATTTCCGCTCGGCGCTGGTGCCGATCATTACGCTTCCCATTGCAGTGTTGGCTGCGTTTATTCCGATGTACTACCTCAACGTCAGCTCGAACATCATGTCGCTCGGCGGACTCGCCCTGGCGATCGGGGTGCTCATCGACGCCGCTATCGTGATGGTCGAAAATGGATACAAACATGTAGCCGAGCGCAGCGGGCTTGCCGAAGGGCAGCATACGAGCGCTCTGGCGGAAACCGAGCGCCGCAGAATCCTTGTCAGCTCGGCGAAGCAGGTAGGACCGGCTCTTTTTTATTCGCTGATCATCATTGTCGTCTCGTTTCTTCCTGTATTCCTTCTTGAGGCCCAAGAGGGCCGTATGTTCCGACCCTTGGCTTGGACGAAGACGCTGGCACTGGTGTTCTCGTCGCTGCTGTCGATCACCCTGGTGCCAGCACTTATGCCATTGTTCGTTCGCGGGCGCTTGCGACCCGAATCCAAGAATCCAGCCGCGCGAATCACCAAAGCCATTTATCTTCCAGTGCTGCGTTGGTGTCTGCGACATTGGAAGCTGGTGATTGCGGCCAATCTGCTCTTCCTGGCGGTAACGATCCCTTTGTACTTCCGACTCGGAAGCCAATTCATGCCGGCCTTGTACGAGGGTTCGTCACTTTACATGCCGAGCGCTCTACCTGGAATTTCCATCACTCAGGCGAGCGCCTTAATGCAAGAGCAAGACCGGATCATTCGCTCTTTTCCAGAGGTATCTACCGTCTTTGGTGCGGTCGGTCGATCGGACAGCGCAACGGATAACGCTCCGCTTGACATGTACGACACGACGATCATGCTGAAGCCGAGAGAACAGTGGCGGCCAGGGATGACCTACGAGGAACTCATTCGCCAGATGAATGACAAACTCCAATTCCCCGGGCTCACAAATACCTGGACTATGCCGGTCGAGAATCGACTCGACATGGAATTAACCGGCATCAAGACTGCGGTGGGCATGAAGATTCAAGGTCCCGATCTGAACAAAATTCAGGAGATTGGCGCCCAGGTCCAGCAAGTACTCTCAACCATGCCGGACACGAACTCTGTTTTCGCCGAGCGAGTGTCGCAGGGTTTCTATGTGAATGTCGAAGTGAACCGGCCAGAAGCCGCTCGCTACGGCCTGACAGTCGCCGATGTGCAGCGTGTGATTACCTCTGAAATCGGAGGAGCGAGTATCGCGCAGAATGTGGAAGGGCGACAGCGATATCCCATTGCTGTCCGCTACGAGCGGGACTTTCGCGATGACCCGGTGGCGATCAACCGCGCTTTGGTTCCAGCTCCCACGGGAGCACAAATTCCCATCAACCAAGTGGCGCGAGTTTCGTTTTCACGCGGGCCTGCCATGATTCGTGACGAAGAGGGGGCCTTGACCGGGTACGTGTATCTTGACTTGAAGACAAGAGACTATGGCGGCTTTGTGAACCGCGCCGACAAGCTCTTGCGAGAGAAGTTAGTCCTTCCAGCCGGATATACGTATCGCTGGGCGGGAGAGTATGAGTTCGAACTCCGAGCTAAAGAGCGATTAAAGTTTATTCTTCCGATCGTCTTCTTCGTAATCTTCCTGCTGTTGTACCTCGTGTTCAACTCAGCCGCCGAAGCAGCCGTACTGATTTTTCCGACGCTCTACGCCATGTCGGGCGGCCTGCTGCTGCAATGGCTGCTCGGCTACAACTTCAGTGTGGCAGTCTGGGTCGGGTACATAGCCTTGTTCGGAATAGCGGTGGAAACTGGTGTTGTTATGGTTGTATACCTGCATGAGGCATTGCAGCACCGGCTTACCGACCCCACGCCGCTGACCGAAGCCGACATTGAACAGGCTGCCATTGACGGCGCGGTTCAACGACTGCGACCGAAACTAATGACCGTGACAGCGGTCATCTTGAGCCTGGCTCCGATACTCTGGGAATCCGGGATCGGATCGGACGTGATGAAGCCAATTGCTGCTCCTATCGTGGGTGGAATGATCACCTCTACGATTCATGTCTTGATTCTGGTGCCAGTGTTTTTCTTGCTGCTAAAGAGGAGAGCGTTGCGAAAGGGTGAACTCGAAACCGTTCCTTTGTGTGAAGAACATCAGTCCAGAAGAGGTTATATCTTTTCCTGAGACAGTAGAACTTATCAACTTGATCGGACAAGAGCGAACTTCCCACATCGCCGACCACATTCTCCGATGCACTTCACGAAATCCAGGCCCGGCGCAGAGAGTCAGAGCGGACCACTCCGTCCAAACAATATTCATCAACGAACCTGAGCCTTTGGTGCTCGATCCTGCAAGGTAGTGCCTTGATATTCGGGCTCCCGTGTATTGGGATATCAAAAGATGCTAGCATCGATAGATTATATGTATAATCCAATGGTTATGCGTTACGAACCTGAACACAAGACGCAAACTCGTGATCGTATCGTGCGAAACGCAGCTCGCAAGCTCCGCACGGAAGGGCTGAACGGCCCCGGTGTGGCCAGCGTTATGAAAGCATCCGGTCTCACGGTAGGCGGATTTTACAAACACTTTCGGAGCAAGGACGAACTTCTGGCCGACGCCATTGCGCAGGGATTCTCAGACTCTAGAGAGACGATCCTTTCCTCACTGAAGAATGTGCCGCACGACGCTAAATGGAAGGAGATTGTTCGGGCGTATCTCTCGCCTGAGCACTGTGATCATCCGGAAGCCGGCTGCCCGGTTGCGGCTTTGGCACCAGAGATCGCTCGCTCCAAACTCGAGGTCAGAAAACGAAGTGCCGGTTTAATGAGGAAGTGGGTGGAATTCATGCCAGGAGCGACGGCAACGGAGCGGGAACGAAATTTCTTTGTCATTTTTGGTGCAATGGCTGGGGCTATATCCATTGCCCGTATCTTGACGGACCGAGATGAGCGGCAGAAGGTTTTGGCTAATATGCGAGATCACCTGCTGCGCAGCTTTTAATTTTTTTTGCGACCGTTGGATTATGTTTATAATCCTATGCGCAGACACATGAAAGGACTTCTATGAAGCTCAAGAACCGCAGCATTCTGATTACAGGTGGCTCCTCCGGAATCGGCCTTGCCTTCGCGCTCAAGTTTGCCGAACTTGGCAACGAAGTTATCGTTACTGGGCGCCGACAGAAAACCCTCGACGAGGTGAAGGCGAAATACCCCAAACTACACATTATCCAGAGCGATGTAGCCGATCCCGCGCAAATCGCGGCTCTGTCAGCACGTGTGAAGACGGACTTTCCCAAGCTCGACGTGCTGATGAATAACGCTGGCATCATGTTCTACAAGAATCTCAGGCTTCCGACGGCCGACCTCGCTGGATTGATGGCGGAGGTGAACGTCAACCTGGGCGGCGTAATAGCAATGACCTCGGCGTTTATCGACATCCTTACCGCCAATAGGGGTACGGTCGTTAACGTCTCCTCCGCGCTGGCATTCGTTCCGCTGCCTGCTGCGCCGATCTACAGCGCGACGAAAGCCGCAATTCACTCTTACACGCAATCGCTGCGGTTCCAATTGGAGGAGAGCGGGGTCGAAGTCATCGAACTCATGCCGCCAGTGGTAAAGACCAATTTGAGCGCAGAGATTAGCGAGGGCACCATTAGCGTGATCAGTACGGATGAACTGGTGAAACAATCCTTCGCTTCTCTCGAGTCAGGAGCCGTGGAAATCCGGCCTGGGCAATCCAAAACGCTCGCCAGGATGCGCCGCCTTGCCCCCAATTTTATCAATGGGCAGCTCTGGAAGGCTTCCAAGAAACTGGTGCCGATCGTAGTCGGACGAGCCAGCTAATCGTGAAGGCTTGATCATCAGGTGGTTTGGAGGAGAAACATCGATGGCGCAGTTGGAAGAACATCCCACGGTAAAACAATTTCGGGAGAAAAGAGCAGATCGGACAAATGAATCAACGGCTCAAGTTCTCGATACGTCTTGGCTCCGCGGATTGTGCCTGGATGCAGGAGCAGACGACGTAGGCTTTGTCGAGAGTGACCGGCCAGACATTGCCGACCAGAACGCGGAAATCCAATCGGTTTTTCCACGGACAAAGACCCTCATCAGCATTGTTTGTCGCATGAACCGCGACAATATCCGGACGCCTGCTCGGTCGATCTCGAATCTCGAATTCCACCACACGACAGATGAAACCAATGAAGTGGCGCGACGAATTGTGGCGAGTCTTGAAAAGGTTGGGATTGGAGCCATCAACGGCGGCGCTGTGGGGTTTCCGATGGAGGCGGATCGATGGGGATCAAAGATGTGGGTCATTTCCCATAAGCCTGTCGCGGTTGCTGCCGGGCTCGGTCAAATGGGGATTCACCGCAATGTGATTCATCCGAAATTTGGAAATTTCATTCTTCTCGGCACGGTATTAGTCGATGCGAAAGTGACGGAATACTCGCATCCCATCGTGTATAACCCCTGCCTTGAATGCAAGCTTTGCGTTGCGGCCTGTCCCACCGGTGCGATCAGTCCCGATGGCCAATTCGACTTTTCCGCTTGCTACACCCACAATTACCGCGAGTTCATGGGCGGATTCAACAACTGGGTAGAGAACATTGCGGACAGCAAAAATGCTCGCGACTATCGCAAGAAGGTCTCCGGAGCCGAGACCGTGTCGATGTGGCAGAGCCTCTCGTTCGGTGCGAATTACAAAGCAGCGTATTGCCTGGCCGTTTGTCCGGCGGGTGAAGACGTGATCGCTCCATTTCTTACCAACCGGAAGCAATTTCTGGACGATGTGGTTCGACCGCTACAGAATAAGCCGGAGACGATCTACGTCGTCCCCAACACCGACGCTGAGGACTATGTTTCCCGACGTTTTCCACATAAAGGGACGAAGCGCGTATCGAACGGGCTGGCCGGTCAGGGAACGATTCGCAGCTTTCTGCGCGGCCTGAACTTCGTTTTTCAAAAAGGCAAATCCAAGGGCATCAATGCGGTTTATCACTTCACATTTACTGGCAACGAGGAAGTAAAAGCGACCGTCACCATTCGCGACGAGAAGTTGCAAGTTTCGGAAGGTCACATCGGGCAACCGAATCTTAGGCTGACTGCGGACAGCCAGACCTGGCTCCGCTTTCTGCGCAAGGAGGCCAATCTCGTACGGGCGTTGCTCCGGCGCAAAATTCGCATTCAAGGCTCGCCAAGATTATTGCTGGCGTTTGGCCGGTGCTTTCCGTCGTAAACGGGAAGTATCGAGAAGTCTTTGGATCATTGTGCCGGTGATGGGGATTCGTCTCGGCGGATCACGGGCAAACCGAAAGTTAAGTATTAGCGTTTTCCCCCGTGATGATCAGGCTTCCGACGGTCGCTGCATCGTTCAGGTCGTAGTTTGTCTCGGCCGACATTGTGTTACCTCTCTTCTTGCCTTCCCGAATCGCAAGCAGGTTTAGCTTTGCAATGCAGATGCGATTAAGTCAGAAGCAACGAGAGGAACCTATTGGACGATGGTATGGATCGATGCCTTCGCATGAATCAGCGCTGCAGGCCTTACTTCAAAAGCACATACCGTCCGCCGTCCGTGAAGGCGACCATCAGATTGATCAGGATGAACGTCAAGTCATAGTGCCAGCCGTAAGTTTTCTCTCCTCAGAATCCGGTGTGCCAGGAGAAGATTTTCTTCTGGATCGCTCCCAGCATGAGGGCGATCAGTCCGAAGGCGGCGAGTTGTGTGCGTACGCCGAAGGTGATTCCCAGGGCACCAGCGACCTCGGCGGTACCAAGAAAGATCGTGAAGCCCTTCGACATCCCGATGCTCTTCGAACGCGCCTCCGGGTCTTTCAAATGGTTGTAGCCGCTGGTGATGAAGACCATGCCCACCATGAGTCGAAGCAAGAGCAGGCCGAGATCCGTGAAGCGGGCGAGTTGCGGGAACATGTGAGGACCTCCTGATTTTCGCCAAGTTGGTAGCTGCGCTATTTCGGCCGACCAACCGAGGCATCTTTCATCGCCTTTTTGTTCCACCCATGGAAACGCGATAAATCACCCGCATTCCACGCCTCACGGAGTCCAGGAGTACTGAGATCCCAGTCCGGGCGGATCTCGCTCGTTACGATTCGCAGGTCGTGCCAAAGATCGATGACCGATGGACGCCCCCAGAACCAGTAGCCGTTATAGATGCTGTAGATCACGAGACCGGGCTTGAGCACGAGCGTATGCGGGACCATCGGATTGTGCTCGGGGTCGGTGTACTCCTGGATGTCGAGATCCTTCTGCACCTTCCGCTCAGGATCCGAGAGAAAAGGCCACTGAGCGCCGACGGAAGCACGGAATTCCTGGAGGGTATGGTGATCGTCGGTGGCGATCGTGGCCACCTGTGTGTACGCCACTGCGATCTTTGGGTGGAAAGCGGCGAGTTCCAAATGCTGCTGGTGCTCCTTTGGGCAATAGTGGCCGCGCGCGAGAGTAAGGATCAGCGGATCCTCGCCCTGTAGCTCGCTGAGCTTGCGCATTGTGCCCGCGTGATCGGGCAGTTCGTAATTTGGGAAAATGCCTCCGAGCACAATATCCGAGCGCATGATTGGACTCCTCGCGTTTATCTCAAAGATCCAGAATGATACCCGTGTTCGGCTGGGAACAGCATACGAGCACATTCCCGGAAGCGGGGGCCTCCAGCGGTTCAGGGCTATAGGTAACCGATCCGGAAATCAGCCCTGTCATGCAGGTGTGACAGACTCCAGTCCGGCACGACCATCTGACGGGAACATCGCACGCTTCCGCCAGTTCCAACAGGCTTTGATATTTGGGGTCCCATTCGGCCGTGATGCCGCTGCGCACGAACGAAACTGCGGGGCCAGATCCCGGCGGGCCTTGTGGTTGATGAGGTCTGTGATCAACCTGCGCCATACCAGGAGTAATCGCGTCGAGAGAACCGAAGATTTCGGTGTGTACATTCTCGGCGCGCACACCCCACTCTCGCAGCCCGTCACGCATGCTCTGCAAAAAGGAAGAGGGGCCACACAAGTAGAAGTCGCTACCCTGTCGTACGCCGATTCTTTCCAGCAAAGGTATGTCAATGTGTCCGGGAGCATCGAAGTCCTCTCCGACTCGGTCGCTTACAGTGGGCCTGCTGTACACGATGTAACCGCGTCCCCCAGAGAGCTGTTTCAGTAGAGAATGCGATTCCTCCGCAAATGGATGATCAGCGCGATTACGCGCTCCATAGATCCACCAGATTTCTCGTTGCGATCTTTCCGCGGCGAGCGAGTGCAGCATCGCCATCACAGGGGTTGCGCCCACACCAGCGCTCATCAGAACCACCGGATTCTGGCTGGATCGCAGAGTAAAGCTTCCGCGCGGCGCACTAACCTCCAATACATCGCCCTCTCGCGTGTGGCTGCACAGGAATGAACTTCCAACCCCATGCAATTCGCTTTTGACGCTGATGCGGAGATGGTCGGCCGACGGCAGATCAGAAAGAGAATAGCTGCGAAGAACTGACGGTTTCTCCGGGTCAAGACGCAAGCGCAACACCACAAACTGACCCGCATGGAAGAGAGAAAGATGCTGTCCATCTACTGGCGAGAGAATGAAGGAGGATACGCTTTCACTTTCCTTATTAATACGCGCGACTCGCATCTGCCGAAAGCCCGGCCATGCCGGCGCTTGTTCCTCATTCGCGAGTCCCGGATTCCCTACCGTAGTTCCGGAGCTCAAATCTTGTTGGAGCATGGTCCGGAACGAGCTCTGCCAACCCTCGCTCAGGGCGGGAATCCGCAGTGCTCGCTCCAGTTGTTCGCGAGAATGGCCGGGCAAATACAGGAGGGCGTCAACCTCAGCCACACTCATCCCCTCTGGACCATCGGCAAGCTTTATAATGTCGTCGCCTGCGCCAACCTCTCCCTCCTGCAACACGCGAAAATAAAATCCAGGTCTGTGATGCTCTACGAGCAGAGCTGGCATTCGAGGCTCATTCATGCGGATGCCGACGCGGTAGCACGTTACGCGCGGCTGCGTTACTTCAAATTCAGCGCCACCAATGCGGTATCGATCGCCAATACAGATTTGATCATCAGGAAGTCCTTCGACCGTGAAATTTTCGCCGAACTGGCCAGGAATGAAATCATTGCGTCCAAAAATGCGCTCCCAGTACTTGTAGGAGTCCATCTGATAAACAAACACCGCACGCTGCTCCCCGCCATGACCGGCGCGATCCCCTTGGCCGTCACCATCGATATCGAGTTTGCGCACCATTCGTCGTCCCGTGACCGGAGATTTCCAGATCGCGGTACGCACAGTTTTGCCGTTCCATATCAGGTCGCGGGGAAGACCGACATTTACCGAGATCAGTCGGGGCATTTGTTCCTCGTGTTAGGGCGCGTAGTGAGTAAAGACAAGATCGCTGGTATTCGCTTTCTCGTGGCAGGGGAAGCAGCTTTTCATGAAGGCCGCGTCGCCAGGTTCGCCGTTGGCGAAGTGACCGAACCCCCAGCCGCCGGTTGCAGCGTACTTGGTTGAGTCCTTCACCATAAACTGAATGTTCGTAGGATCTCCGGGAACGAAAGATTGAGCTTGGCCAAAGACTTTGTTGTTCTCGTCCGATTGGGCATGATGGTAATGCAAGGCAGCGATGATTGTGCCGTCCGGGAACGGAAGTTTTTTTCCGCGATAAGCCTTGACCGCCACATCGTTGCCCAGGACCGCGCCCAAACTGTTGAGGTTACCGGCTTCATGCGCCGAGGAAATCCACCTCCAGTCGCGGTACCCCGAAGGAATTTCGGTAACGAAGGGCGCGGCGGTTTGACCATCCGCGTGGCCCGGAGCAGGGGCAAGGAGGGTTACAAGGCCAGCGATTGTCGCGAGTGCACTCAACAAGAACGTGACATGCTTCATGACGGTTTCTCCGTTCAGGATGGTTCGATAAGGCAAGATTGGCAGTCCTACTCATTTTGAGTCATCGTCGATTCCTCTTTGGCTGCGCATTGCCGGCTCCATCGGCCACGATGAGGGAATCACACGAAGAAGCGGGAAGGAAAAACAATTGGACGAGGATATTTCCGATATCCCTCGTATCCGCCGAGGCGACGAGCAATGTTCGATGATGGCGCGCGACGGTTAGCCGGTTCGCCAGTCTTGCCGAGGCCGCGATCGTGACCGCGCGCCAGTTTTGGCCTGTCGACAGCGGCGGACTGTCCATTGACTGCGCCTCGTCGAGCCAGTCCTCAGCCGCGAGGTCGGCCTCCTCGGAACCATACTGTTGAGTTACAGCGCCGATGAATGACGCCAACTCGTGCTCCGCCCGGTGAGCCTGCTCGGTAAAAGTCGAATAGCAGAACTGTTCTTTGAAATTCATGGAATCGCCTGCGATTGATGTGTTCTCAGTGCATACGGTTGCATAACCACCGTGGCCCTGGTTGTGAAGATCCCGATTGAATTCGGTCGACGCGAGTCATCACAACAGAAAGCTGGAAGATGAACAATTGGACGATGGTATCGTCGATACGTTGGTATAACTTTACAGCCAAACCGGTGGGTGAAAAATCCCACACTGGTCGACGCGGCGACTGAAGCATAGATGAGAAAGCACTCTGGCAGACCCTTGGGATCCGGGGGAAGATGGCGCAATCAGTCGTAGCCGGGGGCTACGGGGAGGTAGCAGTCGGCGCGCCTTCCCGAGCACCGCGCTCCATCTCAAAACTTACGAAGGCGTAAAACTCCATCCAGGCTTCTTCCATCTCCGGCGTGAAGCGATCACCGAGAGTGCGCTGGAACATCCAGATCAATGCCGACCCAACCGGGGCATATTGGTCGACCTTAACGCCATAATCGCCGTGGCGCGCACCGAGTGCGCGCAATTCCTGACACAACTCGTGGGGATGCTCCAGGTACGAGATCACCCACGCGAGCATGTCGGAGAACTTCTTGGCTTGCAGGTCCATTTCGCGAGTGAACATTGGCCGAACTTCGGGCGTGAGCTCAAATAGACGCCTGTAGAACTCATCGACTGGAGCGAGATCTCCGGGGGGCAGTATCGCGACGCTTTCCTGCAAATGACGGATCGTGGTCGAGTCCATTTTGACCTGTCGCTAGAGTATTAATGAATGCGCTCGCTACCCGAGTTACCGATATGCAGAGCCGCGGAGAGATCGCGGCGAATGCCCTCGGCCAACCGCTCCTGAGTGGCGAAAATGTCGCTCATCGTGGCCTGATAGCTATTGGAAAAGAGCGTCGAGCCGCCAGTCAGCTCCATCACATGCAGAGTCAGTCTAATCTCTGCGCCAGCCCGCCGTAGACTGGCGTCGAGCAGATAGCGAGGCTTAGGCTTTTCTCTCTGTTCAAACCAAGCAGCTGCCGATTGTGTAATCACCCGGAATCGATGATCTTGAGCGAGTTTGTGGACCACTTCTTCAGTCAGCCCATCGCAGAAATTCTGGTCACTCGGGTCCGGACTAAGACTGCGGAATGGCGGCACCAGTACGGACAGATCGGAGACGACCTGGGACCGCCCGCCGTCGACCGAAATGAACAAAGGAACGTATTGGCCCTTGGGGATGTCGATGCGCACGCACTCCGGTGGAGTGGCTTCATAGTATTCCCGTAAACGGGCGCGCAAACGGGCGGCTTCCACGCGCACTATGGGATCCGTACGTGGGTCGTAATCCGCGCGGCGATCATACACAGCCATTGCGATATCGAATTCTTTGATCGCTGCTGGGGGAGACTGCAGGGCCGCATCCACCACGAACCGCAAAAACCGGGACTGCCGTTCGGCTTTGCGGAACAAGGGCGAACTCAACGCCTGATCCAAGTGGTGGCTAACGACGGCCGTATCCAGCGACAAGGGTATATCCCCACTTTCGCCCCATTTTTGGCCCCAAGATCCCAGATCTGCTTTTGCTTGAGATTATATCAGCTTTCTTTTGAGTGATATGCAACGAAAGGCGCCCTGCTCAACACCATTCAGTCACTGCGACGGAAAGACTGCCGGAATTGCGAGGTTACGCACCGTAACTTACGCCGCCGTTACTTCCGGAGGGCCCGGTCTCAGGGCAGACTTCCATCAGGAAACGATTGAAGCAACCGGGCTCCGATTGCCAATGAACTACGGACGGCTTAACCAGCCCACAAAGAAAGGACACCGACATGACAGTATCAATTTCTGACACCACACCGATCGTGTTCGTTGTGGATGATGATATCTCGGTGCGCGAATCTCTGGAATTCTTGCTCCGTTGCGAAGGCTGGAAGGCCGAGACGTTTGCCTCCGCTCAAGAATTCCTTTTTCGGCCTCGCCCGCTTGTTCCCAGCTGTCTAGTGCTTGACGTTTCTCTTCCGGGCCTAAACGGTCTTGAACTCCAGGAGCGTCTCGCCGCGGAGCGGAGTGACACGCCGATCATCTTCATCACGGGTTACGGCGATGTGCCGACATCGGTCCGAGCAATGAAGGCGGGGGCTGTCGAATTCCTGACGAAACCGTTCAAAGACAGCGTTTTGGTTGCGGCTATCCGGGAGAGTCTCGACCGAAGCCGTCTCACTCTTGATCGCAAGACGGAAATGCACATTCTGTGGAATCGCTATGCTTCACTCACCCGCCGTGAGCGTCAGGTCATGGCGTTAGTAGTCTCGGGACTCCTAAATAAACAGGTCGGAGGGGAGCTCGGGATCAGCGAGATAACAGTGAAGGCGCACCGAGGTCAGGTGATGCAAAAGATGCAGGCCGGGTCCTTCGCCGATTTGGTAAGACTCTCCGCAAGGCTCATCCAAGGTCGTCCTCTCAATTCACAAGCTTAGTTCCGAAATTGAAGCTAAGCGGGCAGTTTTCGTTACAGCCGAAGTGATACTCGCGACATCCGTGTCGCCATGGAGGTACACCCGTGACCGAGACGAATGACTCCACCCTCGAAGCCTCAATTCCAACAGCCTCTTTGGAATCGATCCTATGCACGGCGGAGCTGGGATACCGGCCATCGCGTACGCCCGATTATGAAAAAGAGAACCGCGCGCTTGCGAAGCTGCTGAGCGCGTTAGCGGACTCACCCCGCACCATTTTTCAGACGCTGGCTGAGACGATCCGGGACATCACCCAATGTGACTCCGCCGGTCTCAGCCTGCTTACGAGAGATGGCAAGACGCCGAATATTGAGGGCCAAAGGTTCTATTGGCCAGCGATTTGCGGCATGTGGAATCCTCACGTCGGAGGCGGGACTCCACGCAATTTCGGTCCATGCGGGGATGTGCTCGATCAGAATCGCACCCTTTTGTTCACGCACTTTGAGCGCCGCTACCCCTATTTGATGCCGGTCAGTCCCGCCGCCGAAGAGTGCCTGTTGGTTCCGTTTTACGTGGAAGGCAAGGCAGTAGGGACGATATGGGGAATCATGCACACTGACCGGCGCAAATTCGACGCAGAAGATAACCGGGTCATGGCCTCTCTGGGGAAATTTGCGTCGTCGGCGTACCAGGCATGGATGCACATAGAAGACCTCGAAATCCAGGTGGCTGAGCGGGAGAAGGCGGAGGCAGAAGTGCGTCAACTGGCGAGTGGGCTGGAAGCCAAGGTCCGGCGTCTGGTCGAGGCCAACGTTGTAGGGGTCTTCATGTGGAATCTCGAGGGTGCAATCACCGGGGCGAATGAAGCATTTCTTCATATGGTGCAATACGAGCAGGCTGATCTCACCTCGGGTCGAGTGCGCTGGGCGGATCTCACTCCACCGGAGTGGCGCGAGTGCGACTACTGGGCAACCGTTCAACTCAAGAAGACCGGCATCTTCCAGCCTTATGAAAAGGAGTTCTTCCGAAAAGACGGCAGCCGGGTGCCCATACTGCTTGGCGGGGCACTTTTCGAAGAAAGCGGAAACGACGGTGTCGCGTTCATTCTGGACTTGCGCCAGCAAAAGCGAGTTCGGGAAGAGTTGCGCCGCAGCGAGGCATTCCTTGCGGAAGCGCAACGTCTCACCCACATCGGCAGTTATTCCTGGCGGGTGGCGACGGACGAGATCAAATGGTCGGAGCAGCTCTATCGGATCTACGAGTTTGAGATCGGCGTGCCCATAACGCCCGAACTGATCCGCACTCGAGTCCATCCGGAAGATGTGACTCTGCTCGAGAAAATGGCCAAGCAGGCACGAAACGGCCGCAATGACTTTGAATGGCAATACCGTTTGCTGATGCCTGACCGCTCGGTCAAGTACCTGAATGCGGTCGCTCATGCGACCCGAGATCAGGATGGTCGATGGGAGTACATCGCGGCGGTTCAGGATGTCACGGCTCAGCGGTTGGCAGAAGAGGCGCGCGACAAGGCCAGATCAGAACTTGCGCACGTTGCCAGAAGGATGAGTCTGGGAACCCTTTCAGCAGCAATCGCCCACGAAATCAATCAGCCGCTGTCTGGCATAGTCACGAACGCCAGCACCTGCCAGCGGATGCTGACGACAACACCTCTCAATGTTGATGGTGCCCTCGAAACGGCGCGTCGAACGATCCGTGATGCTAACCGCGCTTCTGAAGTGATTACGCGGTTGCGTGCACTCTTCAACAGGAAGGAAACTGCGACTGAAGTGGTGGACTTGAATGAGGCAACGCGCGAAGTGATTGCTCTGTCAATGAGTGGGCTACAGAGAAATCAGGTGATCGTGCGGGTAGATTTGGCCGATGATCTCCCGGCCGTCACCGGCGACCGTATTCAACTCCAGCAGGTCATTCTGAACTTGCTTCGAAATGCCGCGGAAGCAATGTGCACAATCGACGATCGTGCAAGAGTAGTGCTGGTCAGAACTGAAAAGGACAAAAGGAATCAGGTCCGGCTAAGCGTAAAAGATTCTGGAGTCGGTTTTGCGCCTCAAGCTGCGGACAAGATCTTCGAAGGGTTCTACACGACCAAAACCGAGGGCATGGGAATCGGACTCTCCGTAAGCCGTTCGATTATTGAGGCTCATCAGGGACGTCTTTCGGTAACCAGGAACGATGGCCCCGGAGTTACGTTTTCTTGCACCGTTCCGTCTGGGGCCGAGAGGGCGAATGGCGCTGGAAATGGCATCGATGCAGATGATCGGACGGCGGGCGCAGCATGACGACGCCTGAGGCCATACCAAAGTACAATGGACGCCCCTGTCAGAGTAGCGCATTGTCTTCCGATGGACTTCCGTCGAGGTATCCCGGAGCGTCCGCTTGTATCTGTAGTCGATGACGATGAGTCGGTGAGAGAATCCCTGCCTGACTTACTTCGGGAGTTTGGTTTCGATGCAAGAACCTTCTCCAGCGCGGAGGAGTTCCTGTCCTCGGGCAGACTGGGTCAAACCAAGTGCTTGATTTTGGATGTTGCGATGCCGGGCCTGAACGGTCTTGACCTGCAACAGGAATTGCGGCGACGTCGAGAGTCCATCCCGATCATATTCATAACGGCCCAAAAGGATGACGCAAGCCGCGAACGGGCTTTTGTGCAGGGAGCCGTGCAGGTTCTTCACAAGCCGTTCAGCGACACGGCTTTACTTGAGGCCCTGAAGGTGGCGGTCGCGGCAAAATGAGCCGGCAATGATGCTAACCCGAATTAACGGTTGAGCGTGTGAGCGAGACGCGCTTAGACCATTGCTCCATCGTCACAAGCATTCCCTGAAGTGGGCAAGTGTGAGAGTGTACCAACTGCGCTTGTCTTTCCACGCTCCTCTGATCTCACAACCGACGTCGCTGAGCAGGTTTGAGCCACACCGACACGCGTGTTCAACTTTATCTACAGGAAACCTTTACGTTCTTGTATCTCTCGTCCGAATCTGCCGTGGCTTTCGCGCCATCGGGCAAGCAACGTTCATGATGTAGGTTCCAACTCGGAAACGTCTCGTGAGCACCAAGCAGTGACTGAGGAGGGGATGAGTAACCGACAGAAAAATGCGGAGCCTGTGTCAAGCTCCGCATGAGGATTACTGGATTCGTTGCCTAGCGCGTGATTTGGCCCAGGTAGTATCCAAGCCGATTTTCGACATCCCCGGGCTCATGGAAGCCGTGGGCGATGAGTGCCTTGATCCCCTCCTGCGCGGCGGGTCGCCCAAGTGAGGCGATGCACTCATCCCACCCGGCACCGAGCTCGACGTAATGGTTCAGCCCCGGAAGCCGCTCGCGTAAGCGGGCTGCACGTGTCCTCATTCAGCCAGAACAGAATGGGTCGGCGCAATTGGACTAAGGTATCGCCGTTACGTTCGTATCGAACGCACTTGCGAAGGAAGCCGCCACACTGATACGAAGGGATGGGCGATACCATCGTCCAATTGCTTCCGGCCCTCAGGTCTGGCTTAATCGCATCACTCGAGATGCAGTGGATCGAGCCAGGAAATTTGTTTCTCGAAGGAGAACGCATCATGCCTGAACTTGTGACGAAATCTGGGGCGCAGGAAGAACCAAGAAAGAAGACAGAAGGACGCACCGCCGCCGGCCGAATCGCCGGCTCTACCGTCGTGGCAGTACTCGTCATTCTTGTCGCCACGATGCTTTACGCGCAGGACAAGTACACGCTGACATCGCCGGGCGGAATCGCGTTCTCCGACTTCAGGGGATATGAAGACTGGCCGGTGGTTTCTTCTGCCCGGACCGACGAAGTGCTCAAAGTGATCGTCGCCAATCCGGCCATGATCAAGGCCTACAAGGCCGGCGTTTCCCGGCAACGGCCAGACCTTTCCGGAGGGCTCGATGATCGTAAAGCTGCAGTGGGCGCCGAAGAAGAGCACCGAGGCGCAATTCGCTGTGGATGTGCCCGACGTCTTCAAGCAGGCTTTCGTCATGGAGAAGGACAGCAAGAGGTTTCCCAAGACCGGCGGATGGGGGTACGCGGTGTTTAACTACGATGCCACCTCGAAGACGTTCTCGGCCGATGCCAAGAGCCTCTCCGACTGCGGGAATGCGTGCCATACGGCTGTGAAGGCGAAGGACTACATCTTTCACCCATACCAGAAACGTTGAAGGAATTACCAACCTGAACCTGACAAGAGTTAGAGGAGCGGTTCTATGCCAAACCAGACAACTGCCGCGGTCATGAATAGACCACAAGATAACGTTGCAGTGCATCAACCAGGGCAAGAGGTTTTCAAATCTGTCCTGAGCGAAGACATCGACTGGAAGCCATTCGCGGCGTTCCCAGCTTCAGTCCGCCTGGCTGTCATCGTCGGCCGGCCCGCGGAAGCCGGCCCCTACACCATCCGGGTGCGAGTGCCGCACGGCGTGAAACTGATGCCGCACCGGCACCCGGAGGACCGGGTGTACACCGTCATTTCTGGTGTCTTCTACATCGGCTTGGGGGATGAGTTCGACGAGACCGCATTGCAGGCATATCCACCGGGAAGCGTGATCGTTCTGCCGGGCGATACCTCCCATTTCCATTGGGCAAGATCCAGCGAGTACATCACCCAAGTCACGGCGATGGGACCGCTCGGACTTGAATACGTCACTGCGAAAGACGATCCCAGGAACCAGAACGTTTAGGCGTATTCTTCGCGAGAACCGAATGCGAAGAGCCGCCGCAGAATGCTGCCGTTCGTGGTGCTGGGCGGAGCCACGGCGCTCTATATTTTTGGGGCGCTGACGGCATTCCCGTTAGAGGTGTATGTCAGAGGAAACAGTATCGTGTACATCAATCCAGCGACCAACAATATGGCGGTTGCGGTGCTGTACGTGATTGCCACATGCGGCTCGCTGTTCTCTTCACAGATCAGGATGATGGTGATCTTCGGCGTCGCAAACATGGCGATCCTGCTGGTTGTCATGGAGGTCAAGCGGTACGCGTTCACCTCGTATGGTGCGCATACGCAGCGGTTGCCAGCGTGATCATCCTCGCCTACTTCTGGAGAAGCCACAGAGAGCGGCCGTTCCAGTATGCCTAGGAAGGAATTTACCCACTTCCAGATCGCCCGGCGAATCGAATGCTGCGAAGGAAGCTTGCTGCACGACCGATACCATCGTCCAATTGATTCGCACTGCTCCGCTCTGGCCTAATCGGTAGATCGAGACCCACCTTGATTGAGGAGAGCCATATGAAAGCAGTTGTTGTGCACCAATACGGCGGCCCTGAAGTGCTGAAGTTCGAGGAATACCCTGACCCGGTTCCGGGTCCGGGCGAGGTGCTGGTGCGGGTCGCGGCCTCGAGCGTGAACCCGATCGACTACAAGAGGCGGGCAGGATTAACCAAAGACTTTTATCCCATGACGTTTCCGGGCCTCATCGGAGTGGACATGGCGGGCACTGTGGTCAAGATTGGGCCGGGGGTAGAAGGCTTTTCTGCGGGCGACCAGGTGTTCGCGATGGCGGACAACACGTACGCCGAACTGTGTGTGGTGAAAGCCGCCGTGCTGGCGAAAGTTCCCAAAGGGCTCGATTTGATTCAGGCGGCGGCGTTGCCGCTGGTGACGACGACTGGCAACCAGCTTCTTTCAGCCACGGAAATCAGGGCGGGTCAAACGGTTCTGGTTGTTGGCGCTGCGGGAAATGTCGGGCGTTCGGCGGTATTCACCGCCAAGGCACGCGGGGCGACAGTGATCGCGGGGGTTTTGAAGCGGCAACTCGCTGATGCGCAGAGCGGGGACGCGACGGTCGGCGCGGATCAGTTCATCGCAACCGACGACGGCACCGCGATTGCGAATCTTCCGCCGATCGATGCAGTGGCGGACACAGTGGGCGGAAGAACTGCCGAAAAGCTGATCGGCAAGGTCAAGGCGGGAGGTGTGTATGCATCGGTTGTCGGTCTGCCGCGGAATGCCGCGGAGTACCCATCTGTAAAAGTGGTGCACGTGTTCTCAAAATTCGACCGGATGACACTCGAGTTCATGGCCGAAGCAGTGCGAGATGGAAAGCTGGTCATCCCGATTAGCCAGAAGCCGCCACTCAGGGAAGCAGCCGAGGCCCAAGCGGCGGCGGAGAAGGGTGTTGCCGGGAAGATCTTGCTGGTGGCCTGATATTGCTTGCGAAGATAGAAGGAACCGGATATGAAAAAAGCCCGGCGCGGAATCAACCTCACTTCGAAGCCGAGTGGCGATGGATGTGTCGAATGCCTCGCGTCACCAAAAGGTTGGTGGTTTCATCTGCCCCGGTGTGCGGAGTGTGGGCACATCGGATGCTGCGACAGTTCTCCGAGCCAGCATGCGTCCGAGCATTTTGCGGCAACCGGGCATCCGATCATCACGAGCTTCGAGCCAGGTGAGGATTGGTTCTTCGATTACGAGAGGCAGGGGACGGTCAAGGGTGTGGAGTTGCTTCCGCCGCATTCGCATCCCGGAGGTCAACCTGCACCCGGACCGGCGGGGAGAGTTCCGGCAGATTGGGAATCACTGCTGAACTAGCCCTCACTGAGTAACGGCAATGAGGCCCATCCGGAAACTGCAGCCCGGAAGACCTCACGGAACATCGAGAGCGGATGAGCCCGCGTCCCACCTGGCCGCTTACCAATCGAACAAAAGACTGCTCATCCGTACTCATGCCGGGCGACAAGTTGCCTCGAGTCAACCGGCACGCCGAGCCTTCAACTCCGAGTGTGAAGACACCATGAAGCCTCTCACCAGCGCAGCAACCTCATCGGCAGCGGTGTCGAGGGCGAAGTGGCCACCGTCAACAACGTGGACCTCGGCTTTCGGAACATCTTTGCGATAGCTTTCCGGCTCACTGGGGTCGAAAGACAATTCGTACTTTCCCCAGATCACCAGCAGGCGCGGTTGCCTTTCGCGCAGCCAGGCCTGCCATTTCGGATAGGAGTCCACGTTGGTTCGGTAGTCGTAGAAAAGATCACTCTGGATCTCGGCCTGGCCGGGCCGATTCAGAAAATAAAACTCGTCGGTCCAGAGGTCTGGGTCGTGGCGCTCCACGTTAGGGTCGTTTCCCACGTGACGCGCGCGCGCGGCCTCGAGGGACAAAAGATTTGTGCGCAGGGCACTCTCATTGGCGGCGCGATCAGCCCAGAACACCCGACGGGTTTTCCAATTTGATCCCAGGCCTTCATTGTGGGCAACAGCATCCTGCACGATCAGCGCCTCGATGCGCTCCGGATGTGCCAGGCCATGCGAAAACCTACTGGGCCACCGTAGTCCTGCATGTAGAGGGTGTAACGCGGGAGTGCAAGCGCCTCGGTGAAATGGTTCATGATTTCGGCGTAATGGTCGAACGTGTATGCGAACCTCTTCGGGTCCGGCCAGTCGCTGTGTCCGAAACCGGGATAATCAGGAGCTATCAGGTGATAGCGATCGGAGAGTCTTGCGAAGAGCGGCTCAAACATCCGCGACGACGAGGGAAGTCCGTGCAGCAACAGAAGGGTTTTTGCGCTCTTCGGGCCGGCCTCCCGGTAGAAGATCGACATGCCATCCACCCGTATTGCGCGATAAAACGTGGAATTCATAGAGATTCCTTCCCCAAACTCAGAATGAGAGCGCCAAAGACTTTTTGTAGTAGCGCGCCGGCCGCTCGATGGGCCAACCCCCTCATGCCGCTGAAACCGACTCCTTCCTCCGATTGAGTGCCGGTAGAAGAAGCTTCAGAAGCGCTTGATCAGAGAACGGGTTCTGACCTGAGATCAGCTCGCGATCTTGCAGGACGTAGCTCGACCATGGAGCAAGCACGCTTACGTCACCGCCCGCCGTTTGCAAGGCGAAGTCCGGGTAGAACTGTACCTTGCCATGAATCTCGAGCGGTTCCCGCTGCTGCTCTTCCGCTGTCGAAAAGATGGTCATCTTATATCCAGAATAAATCCAGCCTTGAGCCTTTGCCCGCGCTCCGGCGGCATCGCCCGCCGCCAGCGCGGCAACCACTTCCGTCGAATTCGGAAGCGCCGAGAGAAGTGAAATCGGCCCATGGCAGAGCACTGCCGTAGGCTTGGATGTTTTGTGAAAGTGTCTCATCACGGTGCCGGCGTCGGGATCGTCCAGAAGATCAATCATCGGGCCGTGGCCGCCGGGGACGAAAACAGCGTCATACTGATCCAGGCCCGATGCGATGACATCCGAGATACGAGTTGGATTCTTGAGCCCGGTCAGGCTGTCGCGAAATTTGAAATAGTCCTGAAGCTTGGCCTCGCTGCCACCGAAGAAGTCGGGTACAGCGGAATGGAGATCCAGTTGGGGCGTGTTGCCTTTGGGGTTGGCGAAGGTGATTTCGTAGCCCTCCTGCATCAGGGCGCGAACCGGAACCGTCAGCTCGTTGAGGTAGTAGCCGGCGCCGTCATAAACCTTGCCATCTTTCAGGGGCAATCCGCGACCGCTCGAGACTAGTACCAAGACTTTTCCTTTAGTTGTCATTTTGTTCTCCTCGTTGAAATTGAGTCTGTTTCCCTTGATGTAGGTCATGCCCCCGGGAATCCGAACATCAGCCACGACTGATTGGCTACCCAATGCGGGTATAGCTCGGTCATCTGATCGAACAGTTCCTGGTCGGACTTCGCGGTTTTCTGCACGCGATCGAAGTCCTGCAGGTAACGCTTGGTGTCCTGGATCGCCGAGGGAGAGTCGGGCGCGCCGGGCTTCTTGTGACCGGCGACAACAATTGCGGGGTTCAGCGCCGCTAGCCGGTCGAGCGCCGCGATCCAATTTTTTCGGCTTTCGAGGGTGGTGTCGCCGACGTACATGCGGCACTGGTTGTACACCACGTCGCCGGCGACGATCAGGCCGATCGATGGAACGTAGAGAGATGTCGAATCGGGACTATCAGTGCGGCCCTGCTCGATGATGCGCAATTCGTGGCCCTCGAGAGTGAACGTGTCTTTCTCATAGGCCTCCGGTGGAACCAACTTAGTGGGCACTTGCCCAGGAAACATACGGCGCGCCAACCGCTCCACTGTCGGAGTGAAAGACATCTGCATGGCGCTCAACGCTTTGGGCGTTGTTATCGCCCGAGCGCCCGGGAAACGGTCGAGCAGAATGCTCAGACCGTAGAAGTGGTCGAAATGGGCGTGCGTTATATAGATGGTCTCCAAGTTGCGGTTGTGCAGCGCCACCCAATCCGCGAGAGCCTCGGCCTCAGCCACTGTCCCCATTGCGTCCACGAGCACCGCATCGTACTCACCGAAGATTAAAGTCGAAGTGATCGGGTCAAAGCCGAGCGCTTCGCCAAAGGGTTTTGGCCGCTCGCCGACCATAGCCTTTCCCGGGGCGGTAAAAACGTTCGCGCCAAGCATGTTCGATGCGACAGGCGCGGCCACGGGTGCGCTCTCTTTCGTTCCATTTGTGGCGCCCATTTCGTATTCCTTTCAATGTCAGGCCGAGTAGCTGTTCAAGGCAGGAGTCGCGGAAACTCGCCGACGAATCCATCGGACGAACGCATCGGGGGGCCCGGGGCGTTTAGATCCCACGCCATCCGGGCCGAGCGTTAACCGTAGACTTGATCGGTGCTCTGTCCGACCTCGATGATGTAACCGTCGGGGTCACGGATGTAGCAGCGGATCTCGCCGTACTTGGGGATCGGTTCAGTGATGAACTCGGCGCCTCGGCTTTTCCATAATTTGTAGCAAGCTTGAATATCCGCAACGCGGAAATTCATGAAGCTGTTGATGTGATTCGGGTCGGGGACGCTGAGCGTTACCGTCGGCTTGTCCGGAGTCGGGCCGCCTCCAACGTTCAGAATCATCCAGATATTCGCCAGCTGAAGGTACCCAGGCGCGTTACCGTCACCCAGGCTCAGAATGCGAGCGCCGAAGACTTTCTCGTAGTAGCGAGCCGAGCGCTCGATGTCGGCAACGGTGAGAAAATGCGCGATACTCATCCCCTCTCGCGGGGGCATCGCATAGGTCTTCTGTTCGACTTGAAGGCTGTTCTTCGAGGTCTCCAATTCCGATGCAGTGCTCATCATCTCCTCCGATCACAGCAGCAACAACTTGATTAAGCCAGACGCGCGACGGCGCGTCCATTGGACTAACGTATCGATCAATACGAAGGTATCGCTGAAGCGGTTTGGTCAGCCTAGTTTGGGAATCAGTGAAATGCCAGCCTCAATGAGCATCGATACCTTCGTCTAATAGACTCTTCACGGCAACTTCTGGCCCAATGGTCGTCTGTGTGTGGTAACGGGACGCTGAATCAACTCTCAACACTCATATTCGGTTTCTGGCCGTTTCTAAACCTTTGTCACGAGGGAAATATGGATCACAATGAGGCTGTCCGGAAATTTGAGCATCTGATGATTAAAGAGGCTGGCCACGCGTACGAGGCGGCGACTGAACTAGAAGCCTTGGTTTCACTCCTTCCCAATGGGAAATCTCGGCAGCTGGCGCAGGTTCAGGTCAAGGCCAGTCACAAACAAGCCAAGGACTTTCGCGCGCTGGCGCAGAAGGTCAAAGAAAAATAGTTTCACACGGCTACAAAGCTCGGCACGACTGAAGGATCAAGAATGGTCATCTGCTCACGGCGATGGTTCCCGATGAGTTATGCTCTTTGATCTCGGGGCTTTCGTTTCTAGCCCCGAAGGCGCCGATTCGGGATTTCAGCCAGGCCTCGGAAAGGTTCGATTGCTCCACAATTCCGTATAGCTTTCGAAACTGTACAGCGAGGTGCTGCCGCCGGCATTCTGATGTTTTATTCCAACAATATCGTGGGAGCTGCAATTCGGGCATTTGTCGGTGTTTAGTTTTTCGCTTTGAAATTGTTTCTGTTTGACCCGTCGAGCCACGAGCTAACATCAATCCTGTTTTCTCTGGATTGCTCCACCGTTGTATTAACGCGAAAAGCCCGCATTTTTCAGGGACAACCTCGCTAGAGCTTATTCCGGCAGAATGACGGCAGGCGAACCCGATTGAGTAATCCTCAAAAACTGGTGCCAGGCTCGGGAGGCTTAGGGCGGCCGCTTCGGGTCCCCACATTTCGTAATCTGCTGATTGCGGACCTCGTCTCGGATGTTGGCACGTTCATGCAGAACGTTGGCGCCGCATGGCTGATGATTTCCATGCACGCCGGTCCGGGTTATGTAGCTCTCATCCAAACCGCAGCTTCGCTTCCTTACTTTCTACTCGCACTGCCTGCAGGTTCTGCTGGCGATATCTTCGATCGCCGTCGACTCGTTCTATTTACCGAAGTCTGGATGATGGGAGTGGCGCTAATCTTGGCCATTCTGACCATAGGCGGCTTGACAACGCCCTGGCTGCTGCTGGCGTTGACGTTTGCACTCTCCGCTGGAGACGCGTTCGAGACTCCAACCTGGCGAGCCATCCTGCCTGAGTTGGTATCCAAGGAGGACTTGGCATCGGCATCCGCCTTGAATGGCATCGAATTCAACCTTGCCAGAGCGGTAGGGCCGGCAGCGGCAGGCTTAGTGATCGCGGCTGCGGGTGTCCGCACCGCTTTTGTAGCGAACGTCATATCGTTTTGCGGCGTCATTTTGGTGGTCGCCAGATGGAAACGACCAGTTCGAAAGCAGACAGCACCGCCCGAAACGTTGACGGGAGCGACCGTCGCCGCGGTTCGCTACGTCCGCAATTCGCCTGCGATACTCACGGTCCTGGTCCGGACAGGCATCGTTCTATTCTTTTCCAGTTCGCTTTTTGCGTTGATGCCTTCGGTAGCCAAAAGTGTGGATGAGAGGGCGATTGGATATGGGCTGTTGCTGGGGTGCTTTGGGGCAGGCGCAATCGGCGGTGCATTGCTTATGCATACGCTACGTGCCCGGCTCTCGACAGAAGTGATTGTTTCGGCAGGCGTCGTGATCATGGGCATCGCGATCGTTATGATCGCCGGGTTGCACCGGTTGATCACTCTTGCACCTGTTGTTCTTGTCAGCGGTGCGGCGTGGGTTCTCTTTATCTCTCTTATCAATGCCTTAGTGCAGAACCTCGCTCCTGATTGGGTGCGAGCGAGAGTCTTGGCGGTTTTCACGCTTGTCTATATGGGCAGTTTCGCCCTGGGAAGTGCTGCCTGGGGCGGGGTCGCTCAACATCGAAGTGTTCGGATGGCTCTTGTCTATTCTGGGCTTGGGACCGTCGGCAGCGTCATCCTTGCTCTATTCGCCAAGCTCCCGAATTCCACCACAGACCTCAGTCCATGGAACCACTGGCGCATGCCGGTCATCGTCAAAGAGGTGAGCGAGGAAGGTCTTGGTGGCCCGGTGTTGGTCACGATCGAATACACGGTCATTGCAGACCAAGAATCAAAGTTCCTGAAAGCGATGCGCCACTACGCACGCGTTCGGCGCCGTGATGGAGCATATCAATGGGGAATTTATCGCAATATTGAGGTGGCCCATCGGTTTGTCGAGGTATTTCTTGTCCATTCGTGGGCAGAACATTTGCGTCAACACGAGCGACAGACCAAAGCCGATCGTGAATTGGAAGAACGGGTCTACAGTTACGTCGCTGCCGAGCCGAAAGTGCGACACCTGCTCTACGCGGATTCGACCAAACCATAACGCCACGCTTGGCGTTTGTTCGTATCGAACTGAGCATCGAAGCGACAGTGCCTCGATCCTTCCCATCAAACTGGTCTTTGGCTCGTCAGCCTAAACTTGAGGTACCC